>NZ_JBCEZS010000005.1:0-452665 GCF_038448625.1 Bacteroides sp. GD17 | reverse complement strand
ATTATCTGATGTTTATCTTAATTGCAGTTCTGCGAAGACTTTGATTATTTCGTACATTGGTATGAAAACACAAGAGGTTGATATTAAGCCGAATATGAAAATATTCATGCATTCTGATTCTGAGATGCTTGATGAGGTAATGGTTGTTGCTTATGGTACGGCAAAGAAATCAGCTTTTACGGGTTCGGCTTCTGTGATAAAGTCTGAGACACTGGAAAAGCGTCAGGTTTCAAATTTATCAAATGCTCTTTCCGGTACGGTATCAGGAGTACAGACTCAAAGCACCAATGGTCAGCCGGGTACGAGTGCAACTGTCCGTATTCGTGGTATCGGATCTATGTATGCCAGCAATAATCCATTATATGTGGTAGATGGCATTCCTTATGAAGGAGATATTTCGGCAGTTAACTCGCAGGATATTGAATCTATGACTGTATTGAAAGATGCTGCAGCGGCAGCGTTGTATGGTGCGCGTGGTGCCAACGGTGTTATTCTGGTTACTACAAAGAAAGGTAAGAGTGGCGATACACAGATTTCTTTGGATGCCCGTTGGGGAACCAACTCCCGTTTGGTGAAGAATTATGATGTTTTGCAGAATGCGAATACTTATATGGAAACGGCTTATTCCGCTTTGTATAATGGCTATTTGTATAATAGTAAATATACGGCAGAACGGGCTTATCAATTGGCCAATACAGACTTAATCCCTGGCTTAGGATACCAAGTTTATACCATACCTGAAGGGCAGTATCTTATTGGTCGGAATGGGAAACTGAATCCTTATGCAACTTTGGGATATAGTGACGGCGACTATTATTATACACCCGATAACTGGTCGGATGAAATGTTCCAGAGCAATTTGCGTCAGGAATATAATCTTAGCGTTTCTGGAGGTTCGGATAAATTAAGCTATTATCTCTCTGCCAGCTATTTGAATGATGAAGGTATTATTGAGAATTCAGGTTTCGAACGTATCTCTACTCGTTTGAATGTAGATTATCAAGCTAAAAAATGGTTGAAACTTGGAGTGAATCTTAGCTACTCGAATGTAACAAGCCGTTCTCCGGGTGATCAGGATACGGATGCTGCTACTTCTTCCGGTAATGCGTTTTATGTAAGTAATTTCATGGCACCAATTTATCCGATGTATGTACGTAATGCCGATGGAAAAATTGTATATGACGCAAATACTGGTTATCGGGTATATGACTATGGTGATGGTAAGAGTACAAATTATACTCGTAACTTCATGAGTATGTCCAACCCTATGAGTGGCTTCCTCTATGATACGGAAAAGTATTTAATGGATATTTTGAATGGAAAATGGTATGCCAAGATTGACATTATCGATGGTTTGTCATTGACTGCTTCATTGGGCTTGCATATTGATAACACACGTCAACATAGTGTGGGCAACAAATACTATGGTCAGTCTGCTTCCTACGGCGGTTCTGTTATGCAGTATTCTTCGCGTGTCTATTCTCTTGACCAACAATATCTGTTGAATTACAAAAAAACATTCGGCAATCATAATTTGGATATTTTGGCTGGTTATGAAAGTATGGACTTCAACACTGAGAGCCACTATATTTTAGGATATAACATGTATAGTGACAAGAACTGGACTGCATCTAATGTTATTGACCGTAAAAATGGTTCCGGTAGCTATAATGAATATGCCACAGTCGGTATCATTACACGTGCCAGCTATGATTTTAACGAAAAATACTATGGAAGCTTCTCTTATCGCCGTGATGCTTCTTCGCGTTTCCATCCGGATAACCGCTGGGGTAACTTCTGGAGTGTAAGTGCTGCGTGGGATATGGCTAAAGAAAGTTTCATTTCTCAATATGATTGGATTAACATGTTGAAACTGAAAGCTTCTTTCGGTCAGCAAGGTAATGATAATCTGCTTTATCAGGGATATGCTAACTATTATCCTTATCAAGATCAATATACCGTAAGCGGTTCTGACGGCGTATTTTCCGACGGTGTGCTTTTCTATAAAGGGAATAAGGATATCACATGGGAAACTTCCAATTCTTTCAATGCAGGTGTAGACTTTGCTCTTCTGCGAGGACGCATTAACGGTACCATTGAGTATTTTAATCGTCAAACGGAAGACATGTTATATTACAAACCGGTTGCTATGTCTAATGGTTATACACAGATTCCTATGAATATCGGTTCCGTTCGTAACTCAGGTCTTGAAATCGAATTGAATTATACACCGATTGAAACCAACGATCTGAAATGGATCATCAACTGGAATGGGACAATCGTGAAGAATAAGATTCTTGAATTGCATCCTGACTTGAAGGGGGAGATGATTAGTGGTTCTTATATTTATCGCGAAGGAGAATCACTCTATCAATTCTATTTGACAAAATATGCAGGAGTAGACTCTGATAGTGGTGAAGCACAGTACTGGGCAAAGGGTGATGACGGTGTAGAATACAAGACTTGGGACTGGTCTGCTGCCTACAATACCAACAGACAGGCTTCCGGAGATTTGCTGCCTACTATTTATGGTGGTGTCGGCACTACATTGGAGTTCCGTGGTTTTGATTTCTCAATCCAGTGTGCTTATCAGTTAGGAGGTACAATTTACGACAGCGGTTATCAGTCTCTAATGCACGGTGGCAATTCCGGTGATTTGGGGCATAACTGGCATAAAGATATTCTGAATGCATGGACGCCGGAAAATACGAAAAGTAATATCCCGCGTGTCGATGCAATTGATAAGTATACTAATTCTACGTCAGACCGTTGGTTGACAAGTTCCGATTACTTTGCTATCAATAACATTACACTGGGATATACATTACCTAAGAGATGGCTGAGAAATCTGGGCATTGGCAGTCTGCGCGTTTATGGTGCTGCTGACAATGTGGCCCTTTTCTCCGCCCGCAGAGGACTTGACCCGCGTATGAGCTACACTACGGCTTCTACGGATAGATATACACCTATACGTACTATTTCCGGTGGTTTGAAAGTGACATTCTGATAATAGTTCAATAATAAAAATAGAAAGAATATGAAGAAATTATATAAAATAACACCGTATGTTATGTTCGGTTTGATGGTAGCCGGATGTACAGATTTGGATACGGAACCGCTAAGTTCAACCATTACAGCCGACCAGAAAGAAGATGTTGTTGAGGCTGATCCGTCTAAATTGGAGGCCAGCGTAGCAGCCATTGCAGCCAACTTTACTCAATATGCCAAGAACTATCCTGAGGATACAGAGACGCATAACGATATAGGTTATCCGACTATAATGTTGGCAACCGATTCAAGGGGAACGGACATGCTCGCTGACGATGTTGGCTATAATTGGTATAGAACTTCCATGACTTATAATGACTGCTTGAATACGAGTATAGCTACTGTTGAGTTCTGGGGTACGCTTTATAATCAGATTTTTACGGCAAATGCTGTTATCGGTACCGTAGATAATGCAACAGAAGATCCTACATTGCAGTTCTATCTGGCACAAGCGTTGGCTATTCGTGCATTTGATTATTTCACATTGGTACAGTTATATCAGTTCAACTACAAGGGGCATGAAGATGCTCCGGGTATGCCAATCATCACGGCAGAGAATGCAGAAGAGGTAGCAACTAACGGTTGTGCTCGTTCTACAGTTCAGGAAACTTATGATTTCATCTTGGGTGACCTTAATAAAGCCATTGAGTTGCTGAGCAGTACTTCAATGACTCGTGAAGACAAGCGTTATGTCAGCCTTGATGTGGTTTATGGTATCCGTGCACGTGTTTATTTGACAATGCATAAGTATGCTGAAGCATTGAAAGATGCAGAAGCCGCATTGTCTCATACTGCTGCTGTTCCATATAGCCGCACTGCAGTGAGCAAGCCGACATTTATTGATATTGAAGATAAATCATGGATGTGGGGTATCTTGATCACTGAAAAAGATCGGGTAAGTACTACCGGTATTTGCAACTTCCCATCACACATGGGTTCCCTGAATTATGGTTATGCTTCAGTAGGGGGATGGCGTAGAATCAGTCCTAAACTGTATGAACAGATCCCTGCAAGTGATGTCCGCAAGGGGTGGTTCCTGAACGGTGAAGGCGTGTCTGCTAATTTGCCAGCTGCGGCCCAGACATATATTACCGGGAAAAAGGCACCTGCCTATACACAAGTGAAGTATGGAGTGCTGAATGATCAATGGGGAACTGACAACAATGCTACGGATGTAATATTGATGCGTGTTGAGGAGATGTACCTTATCAAGGCAGAGGCTCAGGCCATGAGTGGCAATGTTAGTGGCGGTGTATCTACTCTTAACTCTTTTGTCACTGCGTATCGTGATCCGTCTTATAAGTGTACTGCTACTGCAGCAGAGGCGGTGCAGGAAGCTGTTTGGCAACAACGTCGTCTTGAATTCTGGGGAGAAGGTATGGCATATTTCGATATCATGCGTTTGAATAAAGGCATTAACCGTTTAGGATGTGGTTTTCCGAAAACTGCCGTATTCAATATTGCAGCAGGTGATCCGGTTCAGATTTACAGTATTCCCAATAAGGAAGTACAATATAATCCGTTATTGGAAAACAATCCGTTGGTTTCAGCACCGGCGCCAATACCTGATGTAGAATAAAGAATAAGTTAACTATTAAAAATACGGAATATGAAATATATAAATAAGATACTTAGCCTGTTTGTCATCGTATTGATAGCAACATCTTGCGATCCTGATGCAGAAAGTTATACTCCGGCTGAACTGGAAGACAGTAATCAGGGAATCTGTTTTGTGGGTAATCATACTCAAACGGTGGAAGTGGAGCCGGGAATAACTTCTTTTGATGTGACCCTTACACGTGTATTGGCAGATGTTGCCGGCACTGCTGATGTTACAGTGGTTAATAATGAGGGAAATGTATTTGTGTGCCCTTCTACAGTATCATTTGCTGCCGGAGAAAAGACTGCAAAATTGACAGTTGAAGTTCCGTCGGCTGCCGTGGGGGTCACTTATAATTTACAATTGGCTCTGAGTGGGGATAATGTTAGCAAATATTCTTCCGGTTACCATGAGATTTCAGTGAATTTTGCTATTCTAAAGTGGGAGTCTATCGGTACCGGATATTATTTGGATGGTACAGTTTCTAATTTTTTCGGTGTAGATCCGGCTCTTCCTTTGGCTGTGGAACTTGAAAAGACTACGACTGCTACCAGTACCCGTTTCCGCTTTGACAGTCCGTTTGCCAAGGTGGCTACTGCACAAGATGAGGTTGGAGGTTTCAACGGTTATCCTTTTAATGAGGAAGGTGACGTTATTCCCGGTAAATATGTCTTCATTATTGATGTAACCAAAGAAGGTGCTTCCTTGAAGCCGGTTCAATATGGTATGGACTGGGGGTATGGCATGTTTAGCGGTGGTTCTATCTATGGTAACGTGTCTACCAATATAAGCTCTTATCCTTTGGGCATTTATAATGAAAAGGCTGGTAGCATTACCTTCCCTGCCAATTCGCTGTACGTAAGTATGGCTGCTTATAAGGATGGCGCTGCATCTCCTTGTGGTACTCCGTCTTATTTGTACCTGAGTGCGGAAGCATATCTCAACTCTTTGGAGGCTGAATAATTTAAAGAAATGTGCAAAATAGTAATAATAAAAGCCGGTTCACAAATGGACCGGCTTTTTAGGGATATTTCTTAAATAGTTGCTATAATGATTATCCATATAAAACAATAATGGTATATAATTTATTTAAGCAAATTCATTAACCATATCTCAAAGAATTTATCATATACTCTATATTCTCCCAGTTCACAAGTGACAAAATCCTTATCCAACAATCCTTTTATTGCCCCTTGCACTGAACTTGCAGTCAATTTATAAGTTCTTAGGAATTTGGAGGAGGTGATCTCTTTCGCTTTTTCCTCTTTACAAATAGCCATCAAAACCTCTTTTTGTTTGGGAGGAAGCTGATAAAGAAGAGAAGAATATGTGAAGTTCAACTGAGATAAAATGTTCTCGATTGCAACATCTACTTTGTCTACTGTACATGTCTCATTTGCAGCCGTCATCGTATATAATGAATTTGCTACAAATTGAATATACCACGTAACACCTTCAAAATACTTATATACTTTATGAACCGTTTCTTCTGTAATATTTTTCTTGCTCGCTAAAAAATGCTTCTTAATAAACTCTGTATATATTTGCATATCAATAGGATGTAATTCCATGACAGCCGTGCTTTGATAAAAAGGGCGTGCAGGACTTGTGAATATTTCCCCCATCATATGACGTTGAGAGCCTGCATAAATGAATTTTGCATTTGTACAATGCTGAATGTGAGTTCGTAGCATGGCCTCAACATTCTTCTCCGGATATTTAGCTATAACTTGAAACTCATCAATAGAAACCAGACAAGGTTTGTCAGCTTGTGCCAGATAATAAAATATCTCATCCAATGTTATGCCAGGAGTTTTTATATCTCCCATTTCTAAATTCCAACTCGGGCTTCCTGCAAAATCAAATGATATACTAGTTCGGAGAGATGACAAACAACTCAGAAACAGATCCCATGCTTTCCTACCTTGCGATTTCAAGCCATTTAAGATACCTTTGCCAAGTTCAAAAACAAATTCCTGCAGGTTTTTAGTTGCATATATATCAATCAAGAATGTATAATATTTATCCTTTATGCACTTTTGATGAAAACAGTGTTCTATCAAACCGGTTTTGCCCAAACGACGTGGAGATATCAATGCTACATTATTCCCATTTACAACATAGCGAGTTAACATTTCGGTTTCAGCTATGCGATCACAAAAATATTCGGCAGAAACATAGCCATTAGTAATAAAAGGGTTGATTTTTTCCATAACACAAACGTTTTATACAAAGATAATTATAATTTTATTATAATAAGACTATGATTATAGTTTTTTTTATCAACTCTGAAGTATAATACAAATATAAAAAGATGTACAATTCTTTACAAATTGTTTTTCTTATTATTCCAATCATATTTTTCAAATTAAAAAAAAAGTTCTATCTATCTAAATCTCTATTTTTGACAAATACCACCTTTCAAAATCAATCAGTATATTGTAAAGTAGCAAAATGAAACAGAATACAATGTTAAATAAATGATTATTAGCGGGTTAAATTATTATGGTGATAGAAAATTGATATCACTATTTTTTTTCATCCCTTATTATATGTCATCTATTAAGCATATATATTATTCATTCCAAGTTCTAAACAAATCGTAACTATCTTATTATCAATAATATACCTGTCATTCAGTTCTGCGAAGACTTTGATTATTTCGTACATTGGTATGCAGACTCAAGAAGTGGCAATTAAGTCCAGTATGAAGGTAGTAATGAGAAGCAATGCGGAAGCTTTGGATGAAGTTGTCGTAGTGGCTTATGGTACTGCGAAAAAAGAATCATTAACGGGATCTATCTCAGTAGTTGACAACAAAAAGATAGAAAAGCGCATCACTACCAGTGTGACAGGTGCCCTTGAAGGTTCCGCTCCAGGCGTACAGGTAAACAATACCTATGGTGAACCGGGAAAAGCACCTTCCATTCGTATTCGTGGTTTCGGAACATTGGTCTCCGGTGCTGCTGAACCTTTGTATGTGGTGGACGGAGTTCCCTTTGATGGAAACATGGCCGAACTGAACTCTAACGATATTGAAAGCATGTCTATCTTGAAAGATGCCGCTTCGGCTGCATTGTATGGTAATCGTGCGGCTAACGGTGTGGTTCTCATCACTACCAAAAGCGGACGTAATACGACCAAGCCCAGCGTCACACTGCAAGTAAATCAAGGTGTATATAATAGAGGTATTCCCGAATATGAGCGTCTGGGTGCAGACCGCTGGATGGAAACTTCTTGGATGGCCAAGAAGAATGCCATGATGAGCAATACCGGAATGTCAGAGAGTGATGCTGCAGCTTATGCTACAAGCCACCTTATCACCGAATCGATCGGTCGCAACATTTATAATGCTGCTGATGACAAATTATTTGATAGCAACGGGAAATTAATTGCTACCCGTCTGGCCGGTTATGACGACCTTGACTGGGAAGATGCCATCGAGCGTAACGGTTATCGTCAAGAATACAATTTGTCGGCTGCCGCATCCGGACAGAAATATACTGTATATTCTTCCGTAGGCTACCTGAATGAAAAAGGATATGTGAAAACTACCGGTTATGAACGTTTCTCAGGCCGTATTAATACGACTTATACACCTAATAAGTGGTTCAAAGGCGGTATCAACCTTACCGGGTCTTGGACTAAACGCAATTATAATGACAATGCAAATGGCACTTATTATGCCAATCCCTTCTACGTAGCCCGTTATATGGCACCGGTATATCCTCTTTATATGCATAATGCTGATGGTACTTACCAACTGGATGAGAACGGAGATAAAATATACGATACCACTTCTCCTTACCTGGGTAACCGTAATATTGCTTATGAAATGCTGTTCGACAAACAAGAAAGTGTTCGTAATGTATTAGGTGGACAAGCTTTTGCTACTATCTCACTGCCCTACGGATTGTCACTGACCATGAAAGGCGATCTTAATAACAGTACATCAAACAATAAGAAATATGATAATCCGGAAATTGGTGATGGTGCTACGAATAATGGTCGTCTGACGAGTTATGCTTATCAGTACAGAACTGTGACTTTGCAAGAAATCTTGAACTGGAACTATCAGTTCAGTGGTGTGCACAATATAGAGGCTATGGTGGCTCACGAAAACTATAGCTGGGAGCGCAAATATACTGCCGGCATGAACACTGGTATGGCAGTGGACGGTAACCTCACAATGGGTAACTTCCTCAATAACTCTTATTATACCGGTAGTGATGATGAAGATAAAACAGAGTCTTATCTGGCACGTCTGAAATATAATTATGATGACCGTTATTTCTTGGAGGGTTCGTTCCGTCGTGACGGTTCTTCACGCTTCAACAAAGATAACCGCTGGGGTAATTTCTATTCAGTAGGAGCCAGTTGGAACATGAAACGAGAATCTTTCCTACAGGATATAGATTGGGTAAATGCTCTGAAATTGCGCGCTTCTTATGGAGAGGTGGGCAATAATATGGGGGTTAGCCTATATGGTCACATGGCTCTTTACACCATCGATAAAAATGGTGGCGAACCCGCTTTGCTGAAACAGTCGCTTTCCGCACCAGATATTAAATGGGAAACTACCCAGACTGTAGACGTTGCTGTGGAAGGCAGGCTGTTTGACCGCCTGAATTTCCAGATTGGTTATTTCGACAAGCGTTCTAAAGACTTGCTGTTCGAGGTTCGTCTGCCATTGTCAGCTGGCTCTTATCCGTGGGTAGATGTCGATAATGGAGCACCGATGAACTTAACTCAATATAAGAATATCGGTACCATCTCTAACCGCGGTTGGGAAATTTCTCTTAATGCAGATCTTATCAATACTAATGACTGGAGATGGAACCTCGGTGTAGACGCTACATTCTTGAAAAACAAAATCGTGAAACTACCCGACGGTAAAGATATTCTGCATGGAATGCAGAACTATTCCGAAGGACATTCCATCTATGAATTCTATACTTATCATTTTGAGGGTGTAGACCAGATGACTGGTACTTCTCTTTATACACTGGACCCGGATAAGAAAGCTTCTGCAGCTGAAGCCGGCGCATTGACTACCATCAACGGCGTTGATTACACTACTGCGACTTCTTATGGCAAGCGTGACTGGGCAGGAAGTGTGCTTCCTACGGTATATGGCTCCATTAACTCTGCACTCTCATGGAGAAATTGGGATTTGAACCTGTTGTTCACCTATTCATTAGGAGGCAAGACTTATGATGGCTCTTATGCCAGCCTGATGGGAGTTTCAGAATCGGGCGCAGCCGGTAGTGCTTATCATAAAGACATTCTGGATTCATGGAAGGAAGTTCCTGTAGGAATGACAGAAACATCTGCCAATCGCATTGACCCTAATGGAACACCTCGTGCCGACTTCAATAAGTCATCTGATTTAAATGCTACCAGCGACCGTTGGTTGACAAGCGCTTCTTATTTGGTATTCAAGAACCTGAACCTCTCTTACAGTTTTCCTAAGAGCTGGCTGAAAAACGTAGGCTTAGAAGGCGTTTCTCTGAATGCAGGTATTGAGAACCTCTTAACGCTGACTGCACGCAAAGGTCTTAATCCGCAATATTCGTTCAACGGAGGTTCGGATAATACGTATGTAACAGCCCGGGTATATAACTTCGGTCTGACTGTAAAATTCTAAAGGTATAACCATATAATTCATATTAGAAATGAAGAAATTTATCAATAAATTGTTCACCGGTAGCCTGTTGGCAGGTATGATGTTGGTGTCTTCTTGTGCCGGTGACTATCTGGATACAGCACCTACTGATTCAACCGGAGCATCCGATGCCGTAGGTACTACAGCTAATGCCATGAAAGCATTGAACGGTATTGCCAAAATCATGACTACACAACAATATTATTTCGGCCAAGGATTTGCTGGCGAAAACAATATCATGGCTCATTATGAGAATTATCCGAGCGAGAACTACCTCTATAATCTTTATGCATCCGGATGGACACCTATTCATAACCAAGAGTTTCATTCGCGTACAAATTCTATTTATGATGCGTACGCATGGTACTATTATTACACGATTGTGGGAAATGCGAACACCATCTTAGCCAATATAGACAATGCCGAAGGAACTGAGGCAGAGATAGCTTTCATCAAAGCTTCGGCTCTCACCTTCCGCGCTTATGCTTTTGAGAAGTTGGTACACTATTACTGCTGGCGTTGGCAAGATTCCAGCAATGGAGCCTCACAAGGTATCGTGCTTCGACTGGACGAATCTACCGGTGGGCAAGGTTACGCTACATTAGCGGAGACCTATTCGCAAATCTATAAAGACCTCGATGATGCCATTACGCTATATGAGCAAAGCGGGAAAGATCGTGATGCCGCTCAAGTCTGGATGCCGAATATTAATGTAGCCCATGCAGTTTATGCACGTGCTGCTCTCACAAAGCAGGACTACTCTAAGGCTTTGTCCGAAGCTAAATTGGCTCGCCAGAACTATCCTCTTATGACCAATGCCGAATATCAATCCGGCTTCTGCAATCCTACAAGTGAATGGATTTTTGGTTGTTTCGGCGGTTCACAAGAAAATAACTGGTATTGGAGTTATGGTGTCCAATTTGCTTGCAACGGATATTATGCAAGTACTCAACAGACTGGTGCGGGTGCTATAGGCCGTGAACTCATTAACCGCATTCCAAATAATGATGCCCGCAAGGCGTTGTTCTTGACCGAAGATAAATTCCCCAGTTACAATTACAATGATGGCTCGGCAATGGATATGACTTATGGCATTTTGGGAATGGGTGACAAACCAGAAGCAGATGATCTTTGGGATGATGCTGCTGCTTATTGTAAGAAGATGGCAGTTAGCGGACTTGAAGCACCCTACCAAGCTGGTTATATGTACTTGGGCGGACAGTTGAAGTTCTATGTCTTCGACACTCCGGGAGTAAGTTACCTGCCTTTCATCCGTTCATCTGAAATGGTGTTGATAGAAGCAGAAGCCAACTACTTCCTTAACAACGAAACAGGTGCTCAGACTGCTTTGGTAGAATTGAACGCTACCTCCGGACGTAATCCTGAATATACTTGTACTAAGACTGGTGATGCTCTTTGGAATGAAATCATGGACTATCGTGAGCTGGAACTTTGGGGCGAAGGTTTTGCTTGGAGTGACTACAAGAGATGGAATCGTCCTGTTGTACGTAAAGGCTTTACTGAAGGGGGAAATGCCCATATCTCTATTGCAAAAACAATCCCGGCTGATGGTGCCAACAAATGGACTTGGGACGTACCTTTGAATGAAACGGATTATAATGATGAGTTGAATCTCGCAGGAAAATAATTCTTTCGGGATTATAAATAAAGTATTTCAGTGGAGGGAAGATGTCGTAAGACTTTCCCTCCACTGTTGTTTATCACCAGAAATCTCAATTTGGAATGATATTGTTGTAACGGCTATTTTCAAATCGGACATATTAAGAATCTGTTGCTAATAGGCCTTTTTATAGAAACCGTAACTTGTATAGCCTCTACAGTAACAGTTTATTCTTTTGTTCATAACTGACTTGATATAATAGATTCTTATTCATAATCGTTTCTTAGATATATTACAATATACACAAAATCTTACAATGCGAATTGGGAAAAAACAAAAAAACTTTCGATTGCCAATTGAAAGTTTAATAAAATCAGTTCATTGAGAATGTAAATCAGATAAACTCCTCCTATTAAGTAAATGCCAATATAAATATTTACAAGAATTATCTTTCTCATTACTCCAATTACGTTTTCTGAATTAGAAATAGAGCTATACCTGTTCAAATCTTCATTTTTGACAAACACTATCTTTTAAAATTAATTAGTATATTATAAAGTAGTAAAACGGGATAAAATCCAATGCTAAACAAATGATTATTAGCATGTTAATTTATAATACTGATAGAAATACGATATCACTAAAATTTTGCATCCCTTATTATATGCTATCTATTAAGCATATACATTATTCATTCCAAGTTCTGATATATTTTTCAAAGTCATGATTATCAACAATATACTCATTTTACAGTTCTGCGAAGACTTTGATTATTTCGTATATTGGTATGCAGACGCAAGAGGTGGCAATTAAACCCAGTATGAAGGTTATCATGAAGTCTGATTCTGAGGTACTTGATGAAGTGATGGTTGTAGCATACGGTACAGCTAAGAAGTCTTCATTTACCGGTTCGGCTTCTACTATTGATAGCAAGAAACTGGAACTTCGTCCTATTACGAACGTAACAAAAGGGTTGGAAGGACAGTCGACAGGTGTGTTGACTACTTCTGGTTCTGGACAGCCGGGTGAGGCTGCATCTGTAGTAATCCGCGGTTATGGTTCTATCAATGCATCTAAGAGTCCTTTGTATGTTGTGGATGGTATTCCTTATGATGGTTCTTTGAGCTCTATCAACCCGTCTGATATCGAAACCATGACTGTTTTGAAAGATGCTTCTGCAGGTGCTCTTTACGGTGCCCGTGGTGCTAATGGTGTTGTGATGATTACTACTAAGAAGGGTAAAGAAGGTAAGACTCAGGTGAATTGGCGTTCTACTGTAGGCTGGTCTTCACGTGCCATTAAAGAGTATGATATGGCTGATCCAAAAGAATTTGTTCAGTTGACTTATGAAGCATTGCGCAATGGTTATGTATTTAATAATGGCTATTCGTGGGGGGATGCAGAAGCTGCTGCCAGAGGACGCCTTGGTGCAACATTGGGTGGTGAGCTTTATAATCCTTTCAAAAATTATACTTGGGATGCTATGATCAATCCTCAAACAGGTATGGTTCAAGCTGATGCTCAAGCTGTATGGAATGAAAAGTGGCTGGATGCTGTACAGAGAGACAATGCCTTCCGCCATGAACACCAGTTATCTTTAACCGGAGGTAATGAGAAGACTAAATATATGTTCTCTTTAGGATACCTGAATGAAGACGGTATTTTGGAGTCTACTTCTTTCCAGCGTTATAGTGCACGTGCTAATATTAGTTCTACTGTTACAGACTGGTTTACTGCGAATTTAAATACATCATTGGCTCATTCTTTGCAAAATTTCAGTGATTATGATGGGTCTTCTGTTTCTAACGTGTGGTATTCCGCACAGTTTGTTTCTCCGCTGTTCCCGATGTATGTAAAGGATGCCGCAGGAAAAAATGTTTTGGGTGAGGAGGGCAAACCGCAGTTGGATTATGGTGACATGAACAAGCGTCCGGGTAGTTATAATGATTTTAATCCATTGGGTGGTTTGCTTGATGATAAGTCTGATTTAAAGAATGATGTTGCAAGCTTACGTACGGCAATGACGTTTGGATCTGATAATGATAGTTTTGGCGCGTTTAAGGGCTTGAAGCTATCTTTTAATTTTGGTGTAGACTATCGTAACCAATTGCAGAAGAGGTATATGAATATGTATCATGGCAACCAGGCCACTGCCGGTGGTTTATTGATGAAGTACAATACTCGTATGCAAAGTTATACTTTCAACCAGTTGTTAACTTGGAATCGTTCTTTCAATCTGCACAATTTTGATGTATTGGCAGGTCATGAGTTTTATGCTTATAAATATGAGTATATGAGTGCAGGTAAGACTAACTTGGTTGATGGTATCCTTGAATTGCGTCCGGGTACTACTCTTTACAATGCAGACTCCTATACTAATAACTATAGAATTGAATCTTGGTTGGGACGTTTCAACTATAACTATGATGAAAAGTACTACTTCTCTGCTTCTTTGCGTACAGATGGTTCTTCTCGTTTTTACAAAGACAATCGTTGGGGTACATTCTGGTCAATCGGAGGTAATTGGCGTATTTCTAAAGAAGCTTTTATGGAGGATGTTTCTTGGGTGAATAATCTTTCTCTGAAAGTTAGTTATGGCGAACAAGGTAATGATAATATATTGAATAGCCTTGGGTATAGTGATTATTATCTGTGGCAGAGTCTTTACAGTTTGGATTGGGCTAATTCCAATCAGATTGGTGGTATGATTTCCTCTTTAGAGAATAGAGATGTATCTTGGGAAAAGAATGCTAATCTTAATATTGGTATAGAGGCTTCTTTATTTGATAGCCGCCTGTCTATCAACGCAGAATATTATAACAAGAAGACTTCTGATATGTTGCTGAACTATCCGATGGCTACTTCTACCGGTTTTAATGGTTATAATGCTAATGTTGGCGATATGCGCAATAGCGGTTTTGAATTTGAAATAAAAGGTACTCCTGTCAAGACTAATAATTTTACATGGGAATTGACATGGATGGGGTCTACCGTGAAGAATAAAGTTCTGAAACTTACAGCTGAAAGTCCCGAAATTGTAAGTGGTATTTATAGTATCAAAGAAGGTAATCCTCTTTATACATTCTATATGGCAAAATCTGCTGGTGTCGATCCTGCAACAGGTGCTCAACTCTATTGGATTTATGATAAGGATGATAATGGTAATATAACCAATGAACGCATTAGTAGTGACTATGCAAAGGCTGCTAATAGCAAATATTATTTAGGAAGCCGTATCCCTGATTTGTATGGTAGTATCGGCACAAATCTTTCATGGAAAGGTATTGATCTTTCTATCTTGACTACATACTCTGTCGGTGGTAAGGTATATGATGGTTTGTATGCTGGTACCATGAACAATATGTATTATAATACGAACTGGAACAAACATGCGATGCGTCGTTGGCAAAAACCGGGTGATGTTACTGATGTTCCCCGTATTGAAGTTGCTGGGAAAAATACAACAAACGATCGTTTCTTGGTTGATGCTTCTTATTTTTCTATCAAGAATGTTACATTGGGATATACTTTGCCTAAGTCATGGATGAATAGAGCAAAATTGAATTCTGTTCGCGTGTTTGGTTCTGTTGATAACTTGGCATTGTTTACTCACTTGCAAGGCATGGATCCGCAGTACAACTTTACTGGTCAGACAGATTATTCTTATACACCTAACAAGACTTGGTCTTTAGGTTTTGAAATTAATTTCTAACCCCTAAATTGATTATAAATAATGAAAGCAATATTGAAATATATGTTTGTCGGACTGCTGTCTTGTGGAACGTTCGTATCTTGTACGGAAGATTCTCTAGAGACTGCACCAACCGACTCTATGTCCGGTACAGGGCTGTTGGGCAATGCTAGTGCTGCATTGGTTCCTTTGAATGGTATTTATCGTTCTATGTATACTGCGTGGTCACCAACAGATAACACTCATCAAAGTTTTGGCATTTCGGCTTATAACATTATGGCCGATGTTATGGGTGAAGACTTCATTATGGCAGCTTCTGGTAGTGGCTGGTTTTGGTACGATTGTCTTTATGATGTGAAAGCTCTCTATGCTAGAACGTCATGGCGTTCTTATGATTTGTGGAATGCATATTATACATGGGTGTCCAATGCTAACTATATCATCAATGCAGAAGAAACTATGACAGGTGCTGAAGCTGATGTAAAATATGTCATCGGTCAGGCTTATGCTATTCGTGCTTATTCTTACTTTATGTTGGCGCAGACTTTTGCACGTACTTATAAAGGACATGAGAATGAACCGTGTTGCCCTATCTATACGGAGCCTACTGTTGCAGGTACTGAAGGTCAACCACGTTCAACGGTAGGAGCTGTGTATGATCAGATTGTTTTAGATATAAACAAAGCGATAGAGATGCTGGAAGGTACTAAACAAAAGCATATTAGCCATATTGGCTATGCTGTTGCATTAGGATTGCAAGCTCGTATCGCATTGGTGATGGAAGATTGGGCTACAGCTAAGAGTGCGGCGCATACTGCAATAGCAGCCAGTGAATGTGAAGTACTTCCGGTTAGCAGTTTTAAAGGCCTGAATGATGTCTCTGCCAAGAATGTAATGTGGGGTGCAGATATCATTGCCGACCAATCAGGTATGTATGCAAGCTTATTCTCTCACATGGATGCTGATGCCGGTAAATATGGTGCTTCGGCTTTGAAGCAGATCAATAAAGAACTGTATGCCAAGATGGGAGGCTCAGACGCTCGTAAAGCATGGTGGGATCCGACTTATCCGGAAAATGAGAATGGTGGTTATCAACAAGAAAAATTCAAGTTTTCTGATATTCAGACTTGGATGGGAGACTACATTTGGATGCGTGTGGAAGAGATGTATTTGACAGCCGCAGAGGCTGAATGCCGTTTAGGTGGTGCAGAAGAAGTTAATGCTATTAAAGATTTAATGGCAGTGATGTCGATGCGCGATCCTAACTATAAATGTACCAAGACCGGCACAGAGTTAGGTCGGTTGACAAGTGATGAAACCGGCTCATTGTTGGAGGAAATTATTACTCAACGTCGTATTGAACTGTGGGGAGAATTTGGCCGTATTTATGATATCCGTCGCTTGAAACAAGGTTTCCGTCGTACCACTGCTATGGGATGGCCTGAAGATGCTTTGTTGGGAAATCGTCCTACTGATGATTCAGAGTGCTATATGTGGGTACTGACTATTCCACAGACTGAGTTTGATGGAAATGTGAATATGGATCCTGTAACCGATCAGAATCCAACCGGTGATTATTAAAAACTAAAATATTTGCAAACATTAAAGTGAATTATTATGAGATATTTAAATAAAATCCTCGTATCCCTGTCGCTTTTGGCAACTATGTTGCTCACAGGATGTAATACAGATCAGGAGGGACCGGTTTATAAAGAAAGTGCAGAAGGGCTGGGATTCTCTTCATCTGCTTTGACCAGCCAAGTTGTTACGCTTGGAACTCCTACATTTACAGTTGATTTATATCGTGTTAAGGCTGGCGAGGCGTTGAGTGGAAGTGTTTCCATCTTTGCTTATAAGTTGGCTGCTGATAAAAAGACCAAAATACCTCAAGAAGGCTATACCGTCAGCGGCTTTAGTTTTGCAGCAGATGCTACTATGACAAGTGTTACAGTGGATGCTACTCCACTTTCTGTAGGCGATAATGTTACTATTGAACTGACGGTGGCAACAGAAAATGTAGCATTGGGAGGTAGTAATGTAGCCACTATGGCTGTTACGAAAGATTATAGTTGGAAATCTATTGGTACGGGTATTTGGCGAGACGGCGTGATCAGTTCGATCTTTGATGTTCCTGCCGGAGTGACTTGGGAGGTAGAAGTGGAAGAAGCTGAAGAACTTTCGGGTATGTATCGTGTGACTAATCCTTATGGATATGGAAAATGCCCGTGGGTAGAGGAAGCTGAAGTCACAGTTGATCCTTGCTACGTCAAAATTGATGCCAGTGATCCTACTGAGGTTTATTTAGCTAATCAGGGCTTGGGCTTTGCTTGGGACTATGGTGAATTCATGCTCGGTTCAGTTTTGAATGTTGGCTATCCGGGAGTTTATGGAACCAAGAATGGTAAAGAGATAGACTTTGGTACTTTGTTTGTTGCTATGGGTGGTGATATCTATTCTATAACTGCCGGTGGTGGATTAACTTTGCCTTAAAGATAAGTAAGTATATATAATTAAAAGAAGAGGCTGAACTCAGGTTTTCTCCGGTGAATAGGAGAGATGCTTTTGAGTTCAGTCTTTTCTTTTTGTATTTTGGTTGCAGAATAGGTATGGAAGGTTACTTACAAGGTGAATCTTTCTGAATAATTAAAAACAATATCCGAAGGATTTCTACGAAAATCCTTATATTTGTCGCCACTAATAGATAAGAAATAATACATATATATAATAAGGTATAGTAAATGAAAGAATTTGTAATTTCCGAAGTGCAGGCAGAAACAGCAGTATTGGTAGGTCTCATCACTAAAACGCAGGATGAGCGAAAGACGAACGAATACCTGGACGAGCTGGCATTCTTGGCTGAGACAGCCGGGGCGGAAGTAGTGAAGCGGTTTACCCAAAAGCTGGATGCAGCGCATTCCGTGACCTACGTAGGTAAGGGTAAACTGGAAGAAATCAAAGAATACATCCGGAACGAAGAGGAAGCCGAACGCGAAATCGGCATGGTGATTTTTGATGATGAACTCTCCGCTAAGCAGATACGTAATATAGAAGCTGAACTCAAAATCAAGATACTGGACCGTACGTCCCTGATTCTCGATATCTTTGCCATGCGCGCCCAGACAGCCAATGCCAAAACACAGGTAGAGCTGGCGCAGTATAAGTACATGCTCCCCCGTCTGCAACGTTTGTGGACTCACTTGGAACGTCAGGGTGGTGGCTCCGGTGCCGGAGGTGGAAAAGGTTCCGTGGGACTTCGTGGTCCGGGTGAAACACAGTTGGAAATGGACCGCCGTATCATCCTGAACCGTATGTCTTTGCTGAAGGAACGCCTTGCCGAGATTGACAAGCAGAAGTCTACCCAGCGCAAGAACCGCGGCCGCATGATTCGTGTGGCACTGGTGGGATATACCAATGTGGGTAAATCCACCTTGATGACCTTGCTCTCGAAGAGTGAAGTCTTTGCAGAGAACAAGCTGTTTGCCACGCTGGATACGACGGTACGTAAGGTGATTATCGAGAACCTGCCGTTCCTGCTTTCCGATACGGTAGGATTCATCCGTAAGTTACCGACAGACCTGGTAGATTCCTTCAAATCTACCCTCGATGAAGTGCGCGAAGCAGATTTACTGCTGCATATCGTAGACATCTCCCATCCCGATTTTGAAGAACAGATAGAAGTTGTGAACAAGACATTGGCGGATATCGGTGCAGCCGGTAAGCCGATGATTCTTGTATTCAATAAAATAGACGCTTACACCTACGTGGAGAAAGCGGCTGACGACCTTACCCCCAGAACCAAGGAAAACTTAACACTCGAAGAACTGATGAAGACGTGGATGGCAAAGATGGAGGATAACTGCCTCTTTATCTCTGCCCGCGAGAGAATCAACATAGAGGAACTGAAGAGTGTAGTTTACGCACGTGTAAAGGAACTGCACGTACAGAAGTACCCTTATAACGATTTTCTTTATCAGACTTACGAAGATAGTGAGGAATAACTTTCACCACATGTGCAATCTTTGTGGTGAATAAAACCGATAAGGATTATGATTTACAGAAAACTGACCGAAGACGAAGTACTCCGGTTGAAAAGCCAGTCGTGTCTGGCAGATGATTGGGGGAAAGTAACCGTTGCAGAAGAGTTCTCGACGGAGTTTGTGCATCACACCCGCTTTTCGGGAGAGGTGCGTTTGGGGGTGTTCCATTCAGAGTTTACCTTGCCGGGAGGAATCCGCAAGCATTCCGGCCTGCGGCATGTGACGCTGCACAATGTGACGGTGGGCGACAACTGCTGCATTGAAAACATCCAGAACTATATTGCCAATTACGAAATCGGGCATGACACGTTTATCGAGAACGTAGATATCATGCTGGTAGATGGCGTGTCGAAGTTCGGCAACGGCGTGGAAGTATCGGTTCTGAACGAAACCGGTGGACGCGAGGTACTTATCAACGATAAGCTGTCGGCACACCAGGCCTATATCCTGGCTCTTTATCGCCATCGTCCGGAACTGATTGCGCGGATGAAGGAAATCACAGACTTTTATTCCAATAAGCATGCTTCTGCGGTGGGAACCATCGGCAACCATGTGATGATACTCAATACGGGTTCCATCAAGAATGTACGCATCGGCGATTATTGCCGCATTTGCGGAACCTGCCGCTTGTACAACGGAAGCATTAACAGCAATGAAGTGGCACCGGTACAGATCGGTCACGGAGTAATCTGCGACGACTTTATTATCTCTTCCGGTTCGCATGTCGATGACGGAGCGATGTTGAGCCGCTGCTTCGTGGGCCAGGCATGCAAGCTGGGACATAATTATTCCGCTTCGGATTCGTTGTTCTTCAGTAACTGCCAGGGCGAGAACGGTGAAGCATGCGCCATCTTTGCCGGACCGTATACGGTGACGCATCATAAATCTACGCTGCTGATTGCCGGTATGTTCTCGTTCATGAATGCTGGTTCGGGTTCCAATCAGAGCAATCACATGTATAAGCTGGGCCCTATCCATCAGGGAACTTTGGAGCGTGGTGCCAAGACCACTTCCGATTCATACATCCTGTGGCCTGCCAGGGTGGGGGCGTTCTCTCTGGTGATGGGACGTCACGTCAACCATTCCGATACATCGAACCTGCCGTTCTCCTATCTGATAGAACAGAACAACACGACTTACCTCGTGCCGGGCGTCAACCTGCGCAGCGTAGGTACCATCCGCGATGCACAGAAGTGGCCCAAGCGCGATGGGCGTACCGATACAAAGAAACTCGATTATATTAACTATAACCTCCTCAGTCCCTACACTGTGCAAAAGATGTTCAAGGGGCGGGAGACTTTGCAGAACCTGCGCCATGCCAGTGGTGAGCTTTCTGATATTTACTCCTTCCATAGTGCTAAGATACGCAACTCTGCGTTGGTGAAAGGCATCCGTTTCTACGAAATAGCGATCCATAAATTCCTCGGAAACTCCGTTATCAAGCGTCTGGAAGGCGTCGACTTCCGCTCGAATGAAGAGATACGTGCCCGCCTGAAGCCCGATACCACCGTAGGCAGCGGCGAGTGGGTGGATATCTCCGGACTGATTGCCCCGAAGAGCGAGATTGATGCACTGATAGACGGCATTGAATCGGGCACGGTAAACCGCCTGAAGTATATCAATGCCGAATTCGAGAAGATGCACAACAATTATTATACCTACGAATGGACGTGGGCCTACGATATGTTGGAAGAATTCTACGGTATCAACCCCGAAAGCATTACGGCCGAAGACATCATCCACATCGTAGAGAAGTGGAAAGAAGCCGTCGTTGGCCTCGACCGCATGGTGTACGAGGATGCCAAGAAGGAATTCTCACTGGCTTCCATGACGGGCTTCGGTGCCGACGGTTCGCGTCTTGAAAAGGAGATGGACTTTGAACAGGTGCGCGGCGACTTCGAGAGCAATCCTTTTGTAACGGCTGTGCTGAAGCATATCGAGGACAAGACGGCGCTGGGCGATGAACTGATAGCGCGGATGCAGCGGGTGTTGGCTTAAAATCCGCGTTTATCCGCTTCATCCGTGTAGTCCGCGTATCTATCCATCATTTTCACTCTAATTAAAGAAATATTTCAATAATAGTTTTTACCTTTGTAGTCACGATTAACTAATTTAAAATAAACGAGTAATTATGGCAACAACACCTCCGTTTAAGTATCAGCCCATGTTCGAGAAAGGCAAAGATACGACTGAGTATTATCTGCTTACGAAAGATTACGTATCTGTAAGCGAGTTTGAAGGAAAACCTATTCTGAAGATCGAGAAGGAAGGTTTGACCGCTATGGCCAATGCAGCTTTCCGTGATGTATCATTCATGTTGCGCCGCAGCCACAACGAGCAGGTGGCCAAGATACTGAGCGACCCCGAAGCAAGCAATAACGATAAATACGTGGCACTCACCTTCTTGCGCAATGCCGAAGTTGCATCCAAAGGCATACTTCCCTTCTGCCAGGACACCGGTACTGCCATCATCCACGGCGAAAAAGGACAGCAGGTATGGACAGGTTACTGCGATGAAGAAGCTCTCTCACTGGGTGTTTACAAGACATATACCGAAGAAAACCTGCGCTACTCTCAGAATGCACCTCTCACCATGTACGACGAAGTGAATACGAAGTGCAACCTCCCGGCACAGATCGATATCGAAGCCACCGAAGGTATGGAATATGAGTTCCTTTGCGTAACCAAAGGCGGCGGTTCTGCCAACAAGACTTACCTCTATCAAGAGACGAAAGCCATCCTGAACCCCGACACCCTCGTTCCTTTCCTCGTAGAAAAGATGAAGACGCTGGGTACGGCTGCTTGTCCTCCCTATCACATCGCATTCGTTATCGGCGGTACGTCTGCCGAGAAAAACCTGCTGACGGTGAAGTTGGCTTCTACCCACTACTACGACGGCCTGCCTACTACGGGCAACGAGTTCGGTCGTGCTTTCCGCGACATCGAGTTGGAAAAGAAGGTATTGGAAGAAGCTCACAAGATAGGCCTCGGTGCACAGTTCGGCGGCAAGTACCTGGCTCACGACATCCGCATCGTTCGTCTGCCGCGTCACGGTGCTTCCTGCCCCGTTGGTCTGGGTGTTTCCTGCTCTGCCGACCGTAACATCAAGTGTAAAATCAATCGCGAAGGTATCTGGATTGAGAAGCTGGACAGCAACCCGGGCGAACTGATTCCCGCCGAACTTCGCAAGGCTGGCGAAGGCGACGTTGTAAAGATTGACCTGAACCAACCGATGGCCGACATCCTGAAGGTGCTGACCCAATATCCGGTTTCTACCCGTCTGTCTCTGAACGGAACCATCATCGTAGGCCGCGACATTGCACATGCCAAACTGAAAGAACGTCTGGACCGTGGCGAAGATCTGCCTCAGTACATTAAAGATCATCCTATCTACTACGCCGGTCCCGCCAAGACTCCGCAAGGCATGGCTTGCGGTTCTATGGGCCCGACTACTGCCGGACGTATGGATCCGTATGTAGACCTCTTCCAAAGCCACGGCGGCAGCATGATTATGCTTGCCAAAGGTAACCGTAGCCAGCAAGTGACGGATGCCTGCAAGAAGTACGGTGGTTTCTATCTCGGTTCTATCGGTGGTCCTGCTGCTATCCTGGCGCAGAACAACATCAAGAGTATCGAGTGTGTAGAATATCCCGAACTCGGCATGGAAGCTATCTGGAAGATTGAAGTAGAGGACTTCCCTGCATTCATCCTGGTAGATGACAAGGGCAATGACTTCTTCAAACAACTGAAACCATGGAATTGCAGTAAGTAAAACAAGTAGTTCTAAGATAAAGAAAGCCGCTCCGGAGATTACTCCGTGAGCGGCTTTTCTGCATTGATACTTAATGCTTTGCAGTTTCCTATAGGTAGGGAACTGTCGTTTCCGGACGTAGAAACGCTCGTTTCCTGCGGCGAGAAACTGCAGTTCCTGCTAATGGGAACGCTCGTTTCCTTTAATGGGAACTGTCGTTTCTTCTCATGGGAACGCTCGTTCCCCTATATGGAAACGGAGCTCACCCCTCATATGGCTAACGCCCCCCCTCAGACTACTGCTGAAAATAAACGATTGGAAAGTAAATAGGGTTAGAGGCAATTGTTTATCTTTACAGCGCTAATTATTAATTTCTAATGTTATGGAACAAACTTTGGTGCGGCCAAACACGGGACAACACATTGTTTGGCTGGACGTAGTCCGACTGGTGGCCATGTTTACGGTGGTTTGCTGTCATAGTGCAGACCCTTTCAATTTCTATCCGGGCACTTCGCCCGACATCGGGGACATTAAGTTTTGGGGTGCTGTTTATGGTGCGGTGCTTCGCCCTTGCGTACCGCTTTTTGTGATGATAACCGGTGCTTTGCTGTTGCCGGTACGTGGGGAGACGTCGGTATTCTATAAGAAACGCATCCCGCGGGTGTTCTTTCCTTTCCTCATCTGGTCGGTGATTTACAATCTCTTCCCCTGGATAACGGGGCTGCTGGGAGTGGAGCCGCGGGTGATTCTTGATTTCTTTCCTTATTCGGGCGAGGAAGTCATGCGGCAGTCGCTGGGTGTAAGCATGGGATATATAGCCGAAATGCCTTTCAACTTCTCGTTGCTCGATGTGCACATGTGGTATATTTACCTGCTGATAGGGCTTTATCTCTACCTGCCTATATTCTCGGCATGGGTGGAGAAGGCGTCGGAACGTGCCAAACTGTGGTTCCTGGCGGCATGGGGAGTGACGCTGTTGTTACCTTATTATAATGAGTTTGTGGCTCAGTATCTTTGGGGGACCTGCTCGTGGAATGCATTCGGCATGCTGTACTACTTTGCGGGCTTCAACGGATACCTGCTGTTGGGCCATTATCTGAGGAATCACGATTGGAGCGGCAGGCAACTTTTGGGGTGGGGGCTTCCGATGTTCATCGTTGGCTATGCGGTGACGTTCTTTGGTTTCCGGCATGTGACGGCGCTGCCGGAGTATACAGATGAACAATTGGAGCTGTTCTTTACGTACTGTTCGCTGAATGTAGTGCTGATGACGATTCCGGTATTTATGCTGTGCAAGAAAGCCAATGTCCGTTCGGAACAAGTAAAGAAGGCATTGGCCAACCTGACGCTTTGCGGTTTCGGCATTTATATGATACACTATTTCTTCACCGGGCCGAGTGTGGTGCTGATGCGTGCGCTGCATGTGCCCATCTGTATACAGATTCCTTGTGCGGCGGTGGTTGCCTTCGGCGTTTCGTGGCTCTTGGTGTCGATGGCATACCGTTGCTTCGGGAAGAAGACGAAGTGGGTGTTGGGATAATTATTAATCATAGGAAAAACTTTTAAGATGATAGAATTGGAATTATTATCTGTTGAAGAATGTTCTTAATAGGATTTTGAAGTAATAATAATTATCTGGAAATATGACTGATAATCCTCCGTATGTGCTATCTTTGCAATAATTAGTACAAAGAACCGATAAAAGCACATAGATTATGAGATACTTGGACCCCAAAGCCGACCTGACGTTCAAACGCGTCTTCGGTGAGCATCCCGATTTGGTGATGAGCCTGCTGAACGCACTGCTTCCTCTCGACCCCGGTCAGGAAGTGACGGAAATAGAATACCTGCCGGTAGAACTGGTTCCGGACAATCCGCTGCGCAAAAACAGTATTGTGGATGTGCGTTGCCGAGACAAGCAGGGCCGCGTCTTCCTGGTGGAGATGCAGATGATCTGGTCGCCCGAATTCAAACAACGTGTCCTTTTCAATGCCTCCAAGGCATACGTGCGCCAGTTGAACACCGGCGAACAGTATGAATTGCTGCAACCCGTCTACTCGCTCAACTTGGTGAACGACACGTTTGAACCGGAGCTGGAAGGAGAATACTACCACTACTACCGCCTGGTGCACGTAGAACATACCGACCGCGTGATCGAAGGTCTGCACCTGATATTTGTGGAACTTCCTAAATTCACTCCCCATAATTACAGCGAGAAAAAAATGCAAGTGTTGTGGCTGCGCTACCTGACGGAAATCAACGAACGTACACGCGAAGTGCCCCAAGAACTGCTGGCCAATCCCGAAGTACGAAAAGCCGTGAATGCTCTTGAAGAATCTGCCTTCACGGATGCACAATTGGCCGGATATGAAAAGTTCTGGGATATCATCAGCGTAGAAAAGACGCTTTATAACAGTGCTGAACGCAGAGGATTGAAAAAAGGATTGGAAGAAGGATTGAAGCAGGGGCTTGAGCAAGGTCTCGAGCAAGGCCGTGAGCAAGGTCTCGAGCAAGGCCGTGAGCAAGGTCTCGAGCAAGGTCTCGAACAAGGCCGTGAACGTGAGCGTTTATTCAATGCTCGCAAAATGAAAGAGAAAGGACTGGATTATACTCTGGTTTCCGACATTACCGGTTTGACTTACGAAGAGATTGAAGCATTGTGAAATCTACGGATGTAGATGAATTAATTGGATTAGCTTATCATTCTGTCATCCTGAACTTGTCGAAGAATCTTCTCCTTTGTGATTATAGGAGAAGAGATGCTTCGATTACTCTCAGCATGACAGAATGATAAGCTAACTTTATTTTGAGGTATCTCTTTCTTGTAATTCCTTCTTCCACTCTTCATATCTCTTCAGCACCTTCAGCCCGTCACTGTTATACCACTTATAGCCGTTGCGGCGTTCGTGTCCTATCTGGGAGAGGTCGAAGCGCTTCACTCCGTCGCGGTCGCAGAAGAAGGGACGGTTATCTTCCAGGGTATAGAAACGTGCCCAAAGCGGGGGGCAATCCGTAGCAGATTGGGGGCAAGGCACCATGCGATAATCTTTCTTTCCTTCGCTGTTCGTAAAGTTCTCGCGCACGATTCCGGTAATCTGGCTTGCTTTGAACCATTCTATGGCAGCTTCTACCGAAGCTATGACTTCCGGCGAAGGATTGGGGAGCGACATCAGTAGCAGGACGATGTTGTCCGACTCTTGTCCGCTTAGCGAAGGCAGTTCGTAGGCACGTGCCTTGGCAGGAGCCAGGGTGTGCTCGTCGTGCTGGGCGCACCACACGGTGAGCTTTCCGTTCTGCCGCACTTGGGTCCGTAGAATGCATTCCACACCTTTGTCGAAGGCGGCGCGGGCTTGTTCGCAGATGTTCATTGGCACGTATGTGTAAGGAGCCTTCTTTTCGTAAATGTCCCGCAGTATCTCCATCACATTTACCATCGCATTGTCATTGTAGGTGATGTGCGTATAATACCCCGTGGGGCGCGGCCAGAACTGAGGCCAACCACCATTGGGGTATTGGCATTTCAGGATATAGCGGATGCCTTCGAGGGCAGCCTCTTTATACTTCTCGATGTGGGTGGCAAGATAGATGCGTGAGAGGTAATGGATCTCCGTACTTGTGGCATCGTTGTCGATAGTACTTGCATTGACATCCTCTTTGGCGGCAAGTACGTCTTCCAGTTCCTGCGGACTCAGTTCGGCAGGCATATAGATGTTCTTCGGCCAGCCGCCGGTGGTCTGCTGGTATAGCAGCACATTGTCTGCAATGCGGATGGCCTCGGGGGTATGGAAGAAGGCATCATCCAGTTTCGGTGCCATTTGCACCCAACTCTTGTACGGCTGTTTCTCTTTGTAGATTGCTGTTTCTTGTGCCTTTATCCCTGCTGTGCAGGCGAATAAAGCGCAGAGTAGAATTACCCGTTTCATAGTATACTCTTTCTTTTAGTGTTTCTTACTACGGGCAAAAGTAGAGAAAACCTAAAAGAAAGAGGGGGAATATTTATCTTTAAGGGAGTAAATATTGAGTTATTTGCTATTCAAGGTATTGCATTACCTTCCCACTGATCTGCAACAATGATATCTCGCAGAGCTTGATGTCGTATTCTGCAGAAAGAATACGCTCTTCTGCATCCAGCAGACTCTTCTGTGCTTCGCGCATTTCAATACCAGAGAGGTTTCCCAGCATATAGCGCTCCATGGCAATCTCATGGTTCTCTTTGGCGGCAACGAGGTTTTGACGTTCCAGGTTCAGCATCTGCAGGTTGTTTTGGTAAGCCTGCCAGAGGTTGCTGAGGTCGGCACGCAAGGCTTGTTCCAGTTGCTCGCGTTCCAAGCGTGCGTTCTGCACGGCGATGCTGGCATTCTTGCGCTCACGGCGTCGGTTCCCGTCGAAGAGATTGAAGCCGACGGTCACGCCGAAGTTCAGTCCGAGGTTGCTGCGGCGGCTGTTGGCGGAGATGTCGTATTTGTTGAGGGTGTAGCCGTAGCCTCCGTTCATTTTCACGTACGGGTAGTCGCGCGAGCAGACTTTCTTGTAGTCCAGCCGGGCCAGGGTATTGTTCTGTTCCGCCTTCAGCAGGGAGGCATTGATTTGCAGCGTTGCGTTCCAAAGCTCTTCAAAGTCCAGCGTATTGCTTACGTTGATGAGGCTGTCCTTGATGAGGAACGGGGCATCGACGTCTTTGTTTGCCATGAGCTCGTTCAGCTGAATGCGCGAGGTGTGCAGCAATTCCTGCTGCTTCATGTACTGCGCACTGTCCGCGTTGAAGTCCACCTTTGCCTGCTGATAGTCTAGGCGGGAGAAGTTACCGATGTGGTAGCGCTCTTCCACGATGCGCAAACGCTCCTTGGACAAAGATACTGCATAGCGGAAGTTCTTCAGACGAATCTTGTGCTGCACGTAGTTGTAGTATTCGGCGGCGATGTTGGCTATCAGGTCCTCGATGGCGATGCGTGTGTTGGTTTCGCCCTGGCGTTCCAGTTCCTTCAGCTTCTGATAGTTGGCGCTGATGTTGAAGCCGTCGAAGATGGTCCAGTTCAGGTTGATGCCGGCATCGAGCGTCTGGTCAAATACCCCGTTGTCCTTGGTGGTTTCGCCCGTGGCGCGGAGCTTGGTTTCGGTGTCGTTTATCGTTCCCCGATATCCGGTGGAAAGGTCGAGGGTGGGCAGATAACCGGCATTGCCCAGCGTGGCGTTGTTCTTGTTGACCTGCTCTTCGTTGCGGGCAATGCGCAGGGAGTAGTTGTTCAGCAATCCTTCTTCCAGACAAGACTTCAGGGTATAAGTAGGCATAGGCTGTGCCTGGAGGGCAAGCGCTGTGCATGCGGTGGCTATAAAGAATAAAATCGTACGTTTCATGCTTCTTTCAGTTTACTTCGATTCGTAGATATATAACTGTATATGGCGGGAACGATATACATCGTCAGCACTGTCGATATAAGCATACCGCCTACGACGGCCGTACCCATGGCGATGCGCTGGTTGCAACCTTCGCCGGTAGCGAACGCCAGCGGTATCAGTCCCAATATGGTGGAGGCGCTCGTCATCAGGATGGGGCGCAAGCGCTGCAGGGCGGCATCTTTGATGGCCAGCATCTTGTCTTCGCCTGTTTCCTGCTTCTGATTGGCAAACTCCACAATAAGAATACCGTTCTTTGCCACCAGTCCAATCAGCATGATGATACCGATCTGACTGAAAATATTCATCGTGATGCCTCCGAAGTACATGAATACTAATGCACCGGCAATGGCAAGGGGCACCGTCAACATGATAATCAGCGGGTCCTTGAAGCTTTCGAACTGAGCGGCAAGGATCAGGTAAATCAGCACGATGGCCAGGATGAAGGCGAACATCAGGCTGGAAGAACTTTCGCGATATTCTTTGGAATCTCCGGTAAGGGCGGTGCGGAAGGTGTCGTCCAGCGTCTCTTTGGCAATCTTGTCCATTTCCTCCAGACCTTGGCCGATGGTCTTGCCGTCTGCCAGTCCGGCAGAGATGGTGGCAGCCACAAAGCGGTTGTAACGGTAGAGCCGGGGCGGGGCGATACCTCCGGTCAGTTCGATCAGGTTGTCCAACTGTACCATTTCGCCCTTGTCGCTACGGATATAGATACCTTTCAGGTCGGCGGGCTTGTTGCGTTGCTGGCGGTTGATTTCGCCTAATATCTCGTATTGCTTTCCGTTCATGTAGAAGTAACCCATGCGCTGGCCACTCAGTCCGTACTGCAAGGTCTGGGCAATGTTGCGTGTGCTGACGCCCATGATGCTTGCTTTGTCCCGGTTGATGTTGATACGGGCTTCGGGCTTGCTGAACTTCAGGTTGACGTCAGCCATCTGGAAGATCGGACTTTCGTATACCTTTGCCATAAACACGGGCAGTATCTCTTGCAGCTTCTCTATGTTGGTGGCCTGCAGTACGTACTGCACGGGCATTCCGCCGCGTCGTCCGCCGAATGAGGAGGATTGCTGTACGAAGGAGCGCGCCATTGTCTTTTTCCGCACTGCTTGCGAGAGCCTTTCGGCAACAGACATCTGTGTGTAGTCACGGTCTTTCATGTCCTTCAGCGTGATGCGGACATTACCGCTTCCGCTGGAAACACGGGCTGTAACGGCTTCGGCGTCCGGTACAATGGAGTCTACTAGGTGGTTGATGTCTTCGGTATAGTCGCGGATGTATTCGTACGTCACACCTTCGGCACCCATCGTATTGATGCTGATTTGCGAACGGTCCTCCAACGGAGCCATTTCGGCAGGAATGGTATTCCACAGATAGCCGATGATAACGATCGTCAGCAAGATGAAAGGCAACGCAACCCAGCGCTTGCGCAGAACGGCTGCCAGCGAACGGCTGTACAAACTATTCATTCCTTCGAAGAAAGGTTCGGTCTTGCGATAGAACCAGTTCTGCTTCTCACGCTTCACCAGCAGTTTGGTGGCAAGCATCGGTGTAAAGGTCAGTGCGGCAAAGGAAGAGATAATCACCGAACCGGACACAACGATGCTGAATTCACGGAACAGACGTCCCGTCATACCGTCCATGAATACAATCGGGAAGAACACGGCTACCAGCGTGATGGTGGTGGAGATAACCGCGAAGAAGATCTCCTTGGCACCTTCGATACCCGCCTCTTTGGGTGGCATGCCCCGTTCGATGCGGACATAGATGTTCTCCGTCATTACGATGGCGTCGTCCACCACCAATCCTACTGCTAGCACTACGGCAAGCATGGAGAGCACGTTGATGGAGAATCCTGCCAGATACATGACGAAGAAAGCTCCGATCAATGAAACGGGGATTACGATACATGGCACCAGCGTCACACGCCAGTCGCGTAGGAAGAGGAAGATGATGATGATAACGAGGATAAATGCCTCGTACACTGTCTGCTTCACCTCATTGATGGACGAGCGGATGAACTTCGTGTTGTCAAAACCGTAGGAGTATTGCACGTCTTCCGGCAGGTCTTTCTGCATTTTTTCCATGCGGTCGTACACGGCATCGGCAATCTTGATGTGGTTGGCGCCCGGTTGCGGAATGACTACGATACCTACCATCGGCACACCGTTCATCTTCATGTAACTCTTGATGTCGGCAGGACCCAGTTCGGCACGGCCGATGTCGCTGAATCGGATAATACGGTTGTTGTCTTCCTTGAGGATAAGGTTGTTGAACTCTTCGGCAGTGTGCATCAGTCCGAGGGTACGGATGGTCAGCTCGGTGGTGTTTCCTTCGATACTACCCGAGGGGAGTTCCACGTTTTCTTTGTCTACAGCGTTCTTTACGTCTATCGGAGTGATACCGTAACCGGACATCTTGATGGGGTCCAGCCAAAGGCGCATGGAGTAACGTTTCTCACCCCAGATGCTTACGCTGCTGACGTCGGAGATGGTTTGAAGCTGTTCCTTCACGGTGAGGTCAGCTATTTCGCTCAGTTCCAGCAAGGAACGCTTGTCGCTTTGCAGGGCAACCATAAGGATAGGCATGGCGTCGGCATCGGCTTTCGATACGGTAGGAGGGTCGCAGTCGCGGGGCAGATAGCGCTGTGCACGCGATACTTTGTCGCGTACGTCGTTGGCGGCTGTTTCCAGGTCGACGGAGAGTTCGAACTCTACTGTGATGCGCGACGAACCTTGCTGGCTGACGCTGGAAAGGGAACGGATGCCGGGAATACCGTTGATGTTCTGTTCCAGGGGTTCGGTAATCTGATTCTCGATAACATCGGCGTTGGCACCCGGATAGGAGCAGGACACCGATATGATGGGATTATCGACGGACGGGTATTCGCGTACACCGAGATAGTTGTAGCCGATAAAGCCAAAGAGCAGTATTATCAGGGTGAGTACGGTGGAGAGTACCGGTCGCCGTATGCTTAGTTCGGATATATTCATAAGGCGGCAGGATTAATAGATGTTGTCCAATGTTACCGGCAATCCCGTGCGGAGTTGCAGCGTTCCCGAGGTGATGATCGTGTCTCCGGCTTGCAGACCTTGCAGTACCTGCACTTCGGCTTCGGTACGAATACCTGCGATGATTTCTACCGGTTGGGCCTTTCCCGAACGGTAGACAAAGATCTTGTCTTTACCCATTTCAGGTACAATGGCTTCGGATGGTACGGCAAGGGCATTTTCTATCTCATCCTTGTTCAGCTTGATGCTGGCGTAGCGGCCCGGCAGTACAAGTCCGTTGGTGTTGGGGTAGAGGGCGCGGATGGTCAGCGTATGGGTGTTGGGGTCTATCTTCGATTCGCGGGCATAGACGGTGGCATGGAAGGCGTTCAGTTTTCCTTCAAGGGTGAAGTCGAGTCCGGCACCGGTCTTTACGTCGTTGGCATATCGTTCGGGCACGGCAAATTCTACTTTCAGTGGGGAAATCTTTGTAAGTTTGGCTACGATGGTCGTTGGGGCGGCATACGTTCCCACGCTGACCTGGCGCAGACCGATAACGCCGTCGAACGGTGCGCGGAGTTCGGTTTGTGCGATGTTCGATTCTATGAGGTCAATGTCGGCATTCAGGGTGGCAAGTTCGGTTTTCACCTGTTCGTAAGCCTCTTTACTGACAGCGTCTCTTTCCAGCAAGGCATTCTGGCGGAACACGCGGTCTTCGGCCAGCTTCAGTTGTGAAACCAACCGCTGCAATTGTGCTTGCAGGGGGCGGTCGTTCACTTTGGCAAGCAGTTGCCCTTTCTTCACGAAGCTGCCCTCTTCAAAGTTTATCTCGACAATCTTACCGGATGTTTCGAACGAAAGGTTTACTTCTTCGTCCGGCAGCAGGCTACCGCTGATTTGTATTTCATCTTTCAGCAGTTGGGGTTTTATTACTTTTGCATTTACGTTCAGAATCTTTTGCCCGCCACGCTGACTGGTCATCACCTTATCGGCAGCAGCCAATTCTTTATTCTCCTTAGGTAGTTGGGAGTATATACCTCCACCTATCAGTCCGGCACCAATCACAATGATGATGCCCCATTTCACTCTCTTATCCATGTTGTAGTATTAGTAGTATAAATTCAGCCTTAACTTTGATACGGGATAAAGAGAAAGGTTTAATGCAGGGAACGTTAAAAAAAGTGATAGGGGAATGGGAGGGGTAAGGTGATAGGGTGGTAAGGTGATGGGGTAATAGGGGCTATTAGGGGGACTTAGTATGCTGCCCTGTACTTTCCTTCTTCTTTGTCTTCCAACATATTCAGGTAGGAAGCGTAGCGCGATTCGCTGATGTAGTGTTTCTCTACGGCTTCGCGAACGGCACAGCCGGGTTCGTGGCGGTGGGTACAGTTACCGTAGCGGCAATCGGCAGATACTTTGAATATCTCCGTGAAGTAGTGCCCCACTTCTTCCTCTTCCATGTCGAAGGTTCCGAAACCTTTGATGCCCGGAGTGTCGATAATATATCCGTTGCCCGGCACCGGGAACATTTCGGAAAAGGTAGTGGTGTGCATACCTTTATTATGGTAGGTTGATATCTCGCCGGTTTTAATGTCCAAGTCCGGTAATATGGCATTGATAAGCGTGGACTTACCCACACCGGAATGGCCGGAAAAGAGGGTTACCCGTTCCCTTAGTTCTTCTTTGATGATGTCGATGCCTTCACCGTGCTTGGCAGAGACCTTGAAACAGGGATAACCGATGGTAGTATACAGGTTGATGAGTCCGTCCAGGTAGTTCAGTTCCTCTTCGTTGTAGGCATCTACCTTGTTGAAAATGATTTTGACGGGGACGCGGTATGCTTCGGCAGAAGCCAGAAAGCGGTCGATGAAGATGGTGGAAGTTTCGGGATAGTTCACTGTTACCACCAGCATGCACTGGTCGAGGTTGGCAGCAAGGATATGCGATTGCTTGGACAGATTGGACGAACGGCGGATGATATAATTTTTCCGGTCCTCTATCTCGCTGATGAAGGCTGTACCTTCCTGGTTCAGTATGATTTGCACGTAGTCGCCTACGGCAACGGGGTTGGTACTTCGTATGCCTTTCAGACGAAAGTTTCCTTTGATTTTGCATTCAATGTCCCTTCCGTCGTCAGTCCGTACCAAGTACCAACTTCCTGTGTTTTTTATTACGAGTCCGCGCACTGCCTTAAACGGTCATGATTTCTTTATCCTTTGCAGCCAGCATATCATCAATCTGCTTGATGTACTTATCGTGAACCTTCTGCAATTTCTCTTCACCGCCTTTTTGTGCATCTTCCGCCAAACCGTCTTTAACGGATTTCTTCAGGGCATCGATGGCGTCACGGCGTGCGTTTCTCACACTCACCTTGGCTGTTTCGCTTTCGTTTTTACATTGTTTGGCCAGTTGTTTACGGCGTTCCTCAGTCAGCGGGGGGATGCCGATGCGGATTATTTCACCGTTGTTCTCGGGCATGATGCCGAGGCTGGAGTCGATGATGGCTTTCTCGATGACGCGGAACATGCTTTTGTCCCACGGCTTGATGGCAATGCTGCGGGCGTCCGGAGTGGTTACAGCCGCTACATTGTTGATGGGGACCATACTTCCGTAAGAGTCCACACGAATGCCGTCCAGCAAGCGGATGTCTGCTTTTCCGGCGCGAATATGTGCCAATGCTTCTTCAAGATACATTACGGCCATGTCCATTTTCTCTTGCGCTTCGTCTAAGATGTCTTTTACGTCTCTCATATTTCTATATATTTATAAGTTTGGCATTTGGATTAATTTAAGAAACAAAAGTAGATGATTTTTTGATAATCTGCAAACTCTCAAGGCAGAAAGCAAGTGGGGAAGACTTATTTCTTCTCTGACGGAAGTTCTATCGTGATCCGTGCGCCTTGGGTATATGTGGGATCTACATAGATTTTTCCTCCCAGATGTTTCATTATTTCGCGGCAGACGTAAAGCCCGAGACCGGTTCCTACGGTGAAATCATCTATCTTGGTGAAAGCTTCGAATATCCATTCTCTTTTATCAGCCGGGATGCCGTGTCCGGTGTCCGTTACCGAAATTATCAACTTGCCGCTGGTTTCGTGGCAGCTGAGGGTGATGCTGCCCTGTCTGGTAAATTTGTTGGCATTGGCAAGCAGGTTGCAGATGGTCTTGACAATGTATTTGTAGTTCGTATAGTAAGTCGATGAAGGGCAGTTGTTCTCAATCCGGTAGTCTATTTCGGGTTTCCTATGTTTCTGCGTTTCTATGCTCATGCACTCTTTACACATTTTTTCTATATCGACGGCAGCCACGGGAAGCATGTCGTTGGTACATCCCAGTTGGGATATTTCCAGCATATCGTCCAGTAGGTTGGTAAGTTGTGTCACGGCAACTTCGATGCTTGCCTTCATTTCTTGTTCCATGCTCTTTTCTATCTCTTCTTCGCTCAGGATAATGCTGCTGAATCCTTGGATGGCATTCAGCGGGGTACGTATTTCGTGAGACATGGTGTTCATAAAGAGCGTTTTCATCTTTTCGCTTTCCTGGGCTTTCAGACTTTCGGTTTCCAGGTTTCGCTTCAAGCGGCGGGTGATTCCCAAAGTCCGATAGACATAGAAGAGGCATCCGGACAGAATAACCAGGAGGAGGCTTGTCAGCAGGATGTACATCTTCTGCTGGCGGGATATCAGGTTTGCCTTTTCCAGTTCCAGGCGACTCACGTCGTATTGTGTTTGCAGTTCGCTCAGTTCGCCGGATATGTCTTCGGTGTTGATGGAGTCTTTGACAACTATATACTCCGTCATGGTCTGATAGGCTTCCTGCCAGCGGCCTAAGGCAGCAAGGCATTCGCTTTTGGTCTTATAGTGGTAGGCATTGTCCATGCCGTACTTGGGTGCGGTCTTGATGACAGAATCGCAGCACTGAATGATTTTGGGATAGTTCTTGGTGTATTCGTAATAGCTCTGTGCTACATAGTAGTAATAGAAATCCAGCGGAGGAACCACGTCCTGCGGATAAAGTTCTACCATGTGGTTGAATTCTGCAAAGTAATGGTCCATTTGTTTGCGTCCTATCTCGTCACCATGATGCAGCATGCGGGCGATGGCTGCAATCTCTATCTGATGGGAGAGGAATACCCGTTTTCTTACTTTGGGCAATTGGCGGTACTCTTTGTATAAGTCCATGAGTTCGCGGGTGTATTCCAGACCGGAACCGCCCAAACCCAGCAGGAACTGGGTTCTGAACAGGTAATCTTCTTTAAGCGGTATGGTACGTGCTATTTTCAGACCTTCTTCCAAATAGCTGTCGCATGATTTTAACTTGAGTTTCCCGTTCTTATCTTCTATCATTGTACTGACGGCAGCCAGGGAATAGAGGCGTCTCATGTATGGATAAGGGTTTGATGGCTGATATACAGTCTGACTGTCGGCTACCAGCTTCTGTGCCAGTTCTTTCCGTTGTGTCAGGTCACGGATGTCGTACATCATGCCCAGATATTGGAGGGCGATTTCTCTGGGCTTCCCTTGCAGGTAGGTGCGAGCCTTATCAATCCAGATACTGGCAGAATCCAGTTGGCAAAGATTCAAGTATCGCAATGCCAGGGGACGGACGGAAGTAAACATTGCATCCTGGTCACCGCTTTCTACGGCCTGCTGCCATAGCTTTTCAGTGTAGGTATAGTCGTCTTGTATAAGACCTATATCGCTTAAATGCGTCAACAGTTCCAGCCGCCTCGAAGGGGTGGATGCCGAATCCAATAACCGGATGAGACTGTCTTTGGAGGCAGTGAGAGGATCGGCGGCAATTGCCGTTGCCGATACGCTACAGCTAAGGAGCAGGCAACAGATGGCAAATGTTTTGAAGCGGTTGGGCAGGATTTTCATGTGTTTGCTTGTTTTATGGAAACCTCAGGATAAAGACCGGAAAGGAAAACAGGCATCCATTTCCGGTCTTTTATGCTATTCTTTTAGTTGTGTACCAGCGTACCGATTTCTTCTCCTTGCATCACCTTCTTCAGGTTGCCCGGTGTGTCCATATCGAATACGATGATGGGGAGGTTGTTCTCCTTACACATACAGGTAGCGGTGAGATCCATCACTTTGAGGCCGCGCTTCAGCACTTCATCGTAAGTGATGTCGTGGAATTTGGTGGCGGTAGGGTCTTTCTCCGGGTCGGCAGTATAAATACCGTCTACACGGGTGCCTTTCAGCATGACGTCAGCTTCAATCTCGATACCGCGCAGGCTGGAACCGGTGTCGGTGGTGAAGAAGGGATTACCCGTTCCGGCGGACATGATCACTACTTCGCCTGCCTCCATGCATTCGATGGCTTTCCATTTGTTGTAGAATTCGCCGATAGGTTCCATGCGTACGGCTGTCAGCACACGGGCTTTGACGCCGGCGGCTACCAGGGCAGAGCTGAGGGCGAGGCTGTTGATGACTGTAGCCAGCATCCCCATCTGATCACCTTTCACGCGGTCGAAGCCTTTATTGGCACCGCTCAGTCCGCGGAAGATGTTTCCACCGCCGATGACGATACCGATCTGTACACCCAGTCCGTGAATTTCTTTAATCTGTGCAGCATATTCGGCAAGGCGTTTTTCGTCGATGCCGTATTGCTTTTCTCCCATCAGGCTCTCGCCGCTGAGTTTCAATAAGATTCTTTTGTATGTTGCCATAATATTTAAAGTTTATTGCTATTAGCGGCAAAGATAATGGAATTACGGCGCAATGCAATCAAGTTTGCTTGAAATTATATTACTGACGGGACATCTTGCGATTATTCTTTCAGCGTATAGTCACCGGCATCGGCGGTAACTACAGCCTGCAATTCGTCCAATGTTTTCTCTCCTTTCGAGAACTCTACATTGGCTACGGGCGGTTCCAGCGTTACGGTGGCGTGTACGCCATCTATACTGTTCAATGCTTTTTCTACGTGCATGCGGCAATGGTTGCATGTCATGCCTTCTACTTTGAATTCTTTTTTCATAATCTTTTCTGTTGAGGGTTTAACTTCACTTTGTATCTTTTTCCCCTTCAGCCGCAAGCTGTTGCTCACTACGCTGACGCTGCTGAATGCCATGGCGGCGCCTGCTATCATCGGGTTCAGCAAGAAGCCGTTGATGGGGTAGAGGATGCCGGCGGCGATGGGTACACCTATTATATTATAGATAAATGCCCAGAAGAGGTTTTGGCGGATGGTGCGTACAGTGAGACGCGACAACCGCAGGGCTTCCGGTATTTTGGTGAGGTCGGAGGAGATGATGGTCATCTTGGCAACGTCCATTGCAATGTCACTACCGCCACCCATGGCGATGCTGAGATCGGCTTGGGCAAGGGCGGCGCTGTCGTTGATGCCGTCGCCCACCATGGCTACTTTCCGGCCTTCGTGTTGCAGTTGGCTGATGAAGGCGGCTTTGTCCTGCGGCAGTACGCCGGCTTTGTAGTGGGCGATGCCGGCGGTACGGGCTATTTCGCGGGCAGTGGCTTCGTTGTCACCGGTCAGCATGTAGACTTCGATGCCGGAGGCACGCAGTTCTTTCACTGCTTGCAGGGAGGTTTGTTTTATCTGGTCGGTGATGCCGGCTATGGTGAGTGCCGTTTCTTCGTCGGCGAACCAGATGACGGTTTGTGCTTTTGCCGTCAGGCGGTGGGCTGCATCAGAGAGCTGCGGAGAAAGGGTGATATGCTTCTCTTCGAGCAACGAGCGGTTTCCGGCATAGTACATCTTACCTGCGACGCGTCCCATGATACCTTTTCCGGTGATGCTGTCGAAGTCCTCAATCTCGGTGAAACGCGTGCGGCCGAAGTGTTCGACGATGGCCTCGGCAAGTGGATGTTCGGACAGCATTTCCAGGCTGTAGAAGATGCTCTGCATGTATTCGGTGGTGGGGGCTTGTGCGTTCGTAGCGGAAGTATCCCAAATCAGTTCGCTGACTACCGGTTTGCCTTCGGTCACGGTGCCGGTTTTGTCCAGTACCACGGTGTCTATCTTCTTGGCTGTTTCCAGGCTTTCGGCATCTTTTATCAGGATTCCCTGCTCGGCTCCTTTGCCTATTCCCACCATGATGGCGGTGGGCGTGGCCAGTCCCAGGGCACATGGGCAGGCTATGATAAGTACCGTGACCAGTGCTAGCAGTCCGTGGGTGAAACCGTTTTCACCGTCCAGCACCATCCAGCCGATGAACGACAGTACGGCAATACCGATGATGACCGGGACAAAGATGCCTGCAATCTTGTCTACCAGTTGTTGTACCGGGGCTTTGCTTCCCTGGGCGTCTTGCACCATGTGGATAATCTTGGCAAGCAGTGTATCTGTTCCTACCTTTTCGGCCTGGAAGCGGAAGCTGCCTTTCTGATTGATGGTTCCGGCAAAGACGTGTATGCCTTGATGCTTGGCTACTGCTATCGGTTCGCCGCTCAGCATACTTTCGTCTACGTACGAGTCGCCTTCCGTTACGGTGCCGTCCACGGCAATTCGTTCGCCCGGTTTCACCAGGATGATGTCTCCGGGGCATATCTGTTCGATGGGAATCTCCTGCTGTTCACCTCCGGAGGTGATGATGGTCACTGTCTTGGGCTGCAATCCCATCAGTTTTTTGATGGCGGTGGACGTATTTCCTTTGGCTTTCTCTTCGAGCAGACGCCCCAGCAAGATGAAGGCGATGATGACGCTTGCTGCCTCGAAGTAGACATGCGGATGGATGCCTCGTGACAGCCAGAAGTCGGGGAAGAGCATGTTGAACAGACTGAACAGGTAGGCTATCCCGGTACTGTTCGCTACCAGCGTGTCCATGTTGGCGCTGCCATGCATTAATTGCTTCCAGGCACTGACGAAGAAACTTCTTCCCAGCCAGAAGACAACGGGCGTGGAGAGTACCCACATGATGAGGTTGGCATAAGGCATATTCATGAAGAACATGCCGATAATGACAATGGGCACAGAGAGAATGATGGCCCAGGTGGTGCGGAACTTCAAGTCATGGTATCGCTTGTCATGAGCCTGTTCTGCTTCTAGCAATGTGTCTTTATCTTTTTTTATCAGCAGGTCGTATCCTGCCGCCTGTACTGCTTGTTGCAGGGCTTGGGGCGAGCATTGCGCAGGGTCGTATTCCACTGTTGCCGCTCCCGATGCGTAGTTGACGGCGGCTTTGCTGACTCCCGGTTGTTGGTTCAGCGTCTTGTCCACCCGCGCGGCGCATGAGGCGCAGCTCATGCCCAGTACGGGGAAGGTTTCTTGAACGGTATTTTTGTTTGCCATATATCAATGCATTAAGTTTAGTATCGAGTTAATAAATTCTCATTTATCATTATGAAAACAAAGATACGGCAAAGAAGTTGTATGGAGTTACGGAATTTTGGATTTTTACTACCATGTTGCGGTGGTTGCTTCATGTGAATAAAATGCTTTCTTGATAACTATCTTGCTCAGCCCCGTCTGCACCACTCCCCTCATAAAGAGATAGGTGAGGAAAGCGAGCCACAGTGCATGATTGCCCAAGGTCGGTCGAAACCCGTAGTACAAAGCAAAGAAACTGACAGCTGCTACCGCCATCGAGAGCAGCATGCCGCGTGTAGCCGTGGCGCCGATAAAGACCCCGTCCCAAATGAAGGCGGCAATGCCGGCGGCAGGTATGGCAAGTGCCCAGTAGAAATATGTATCGGCAGCAGCTATCACTTCTTTATCATCCGTCAGAAGCCCGAGGAAAGCATTCCCTCCCAAAGCATAAGTCAGAGTGAAAAGCACTGCCATTATAGCCCCCCATGCAAACAGATGCCGGACGGTGCTCATAAAGGCATCCCGGTTGCGGGCACCTATATACCGTCCGCTCAAAGCTTCCCCTGCATAGGCAAAGCCATCCATCACGTACGAGAACAGCGTAAAAAGTTGCATCAGCAGCGTGTTTACAGCCAGGATAATCTCCCCCTGTTCAGCCCCCGCCGAAGTAAAAAACAAAGTAACTGCCACCAGGCAAAGCGTGCGCAGGAAAATATCCCGGTTCACGGAAAAGAATCGCATCATTGCCTCCTTCTCCCAGACGCCCCCCTTAATACTTGATTTATAGTTTTTAATTCCAACATACTTCTTTAGCTTGCCATAATGCTTCAGCCATAGCACAAGCCCCATGCCGAACCCGGCATATTGCGCAATCAGCGTCCCCAAAGCCACACCTTCTACCTTCATCCCGCACAGATAAACCAGGCTGAGGCTGGCGATGATGTTCACAATATTCTGCGTGATGGCAATATACATGGGAATACGCGAATTCTGCATACCGATGAACCAGCCTGTCAGCCCGTATAGCCCCAGCATGGCAGGTGCTCCCCAAATGCAGATGTGAAAATAGAGCGTTGCCAGTGCGCGCACTTCTTCCGTAGGATGAATTATCAGAAACGCTCCATACCTGATAGGAACCTGTAACAAAATAAGGCAGAACGCCACTGCCATCCCTATGCCTACGGAGCGCAGCAACAATCGGCTTACTTCCGGCAAGTCCCGTTTCCCGTAAGCTTGCGACGTCATGCCGCTGGTTCCCATACGCAGGAAACCGAAAATCCAGTAGATGATATTGAACAGCATACCGCCCACGGCAATGGCTCCGATATAAGCCGGTGCTCCTAAGTGTCCCACGATTGCCACATCTATCAAACCGAGCAATGGAACGGTGATGTTCGATACGATAGAAGGCAATGCGATTTGCAAGATTTGTCTGTCTCTGGGCTTCATTGGTAACGTTTGTTTAATAAGGGGTGGCAAAGTTACGCAGAAAAAGGTAAGATAGTGGGAAAGATTAACTATATTTTATTGACGTTTGCAGCAAAAGTTCGTAAATTTGGAGGTGAATTCTTGTGGCAATGTTTTGGGCTGTTAAACTATATATACTTTAAAAATGAAAACCTTAGCTCTACTATTCTCTTTGTTCCTGATGTGTCCGCTGTCGCTTTGGTCACAATCGGCCAATGATCTTCTGCCGAAAGTTTCCGAAGCACTTTCCGAAGGCAAGGATGACTATGCTGTCAGCTTGTTCCGCCAGTCGGCCAATGCCGGTGTGGAGCAGACAGAGATGTTCTACTGGACGAATGTCGATAAAAACAGTGCGGTTGCTCCCCGTCTGGTCAACGAACTGGCTACGCATTACAAGAAAAAGCGGAACTACGATAAAGCCTATCTTTTCTATAAAGAATATTTGCAGCGCTATCCCGAAGATGTCTCTGCCCTCGTCTCGTGTGCCGAAATGGAACTGATGCGCGGAAAGGAAAAGGATGCCCTGAAAACTTACGAGAAAGTCTTGAAACTCGATGCCGACAATCTTCAGGCCAATATTTATCTGGGAAATTATTACTATCTTCAGGCAGAGAAGGACAAGAAGAAGCTTGATGATGACTTCAAGAAGATAACTTCTCCCACACGGATGCAGTATGCCCGTTACCGTAACGGGCTATCAGATGTGTTTACCAACAACTACACCAAAGCGAAAGCGTATCTGCAACGGGTATTGCAACTCTTCCCCTCGACAGAGGCGGGCAGGACGCTGGAGAAGATAAGGAAGGTGGAGGCGGAAATGCGTTAATAGTAGCTTAATCCCTACTTAAAAACATAGATTGCGCAAGTAATAAATTTATTGCTTGCGCAATCTATGTTTTTAAGTAGGGATCAGTCGCAAAAGCTGGTGGTTTGAACTACTACTGGCTGACATTTCATTTGCTACTGACAGGGGGCGATCTAAATGGGAATTTAGGGGCGTAGCGCCCCGGCAAGATTTCCTTTCGGCATGTTTGCGCATCCTAAGGCTGAAAGCCTTNCTGGCTGACATTTCATTTGCTACTGACAGGGGGCGATCTAAATGGGAATTTAGGGGCGTAGCGCCCCGGCAAGATTTCCTTTCGGCATGTTTGCGCATCCTAAGGCTGAAAGCCTTTCATCTATCAGCCCAGGGCAACGCCCTGGGTTTCAGAACGCCCCCTCACCTTACGCCCTGAAAGGGCATAAGATTGTATAACGGGCTTTTGCCCTTTCAGGGCGCAGAGATAGGAGCGCATTATTACCCAGGGCGTTGCCCTGAGCTAATAGATGAAAGCCCTTCAGGCTTTGCTGCGCTAATAGATAAAAGGCTTTCAGGTTTTGCTGCGCAAGTAATCCGAATGGAAACCTTGTCGGGGCGCTCCGCGCTTAAATTATCATTTATCCACCAGGTTTTGCGACTGATCCGTAATCCGATTCCTCCCGAAATAGAATAGAAAATAGGCTGCGAAACTGTTTGATGTTTCGTAGCCTATTTTGTGTTGTAACGTGCTTATAATGAAAAGGATGCTGCTTTATTATTGCTTTGTCTCTTATAAAGTACTACTTTAATTATAATAAAGCAGTACTTTAATACTGGTAAAGCATTGCTTTAATACTACTAAAGTATCGCTTTATTATTGGTAAAGTAATGCTTAGAAGTAGATGAAGAAAAGTGGGATCAGTCGCAAAACCTGGTGTTTTGAGCTACTACTGGCTGACGTTTCATTCACTTCTCATCTATCAGCCCCCATGAATAAAGGGTTTCAGAAGAATTCGTGCTGGGTGTTGGTAGATGTTGCGAAAAACTATAGTTACGAAAAATATGCCGTCAATGCGATTTACCTGTATTCTGCTATCAGAACTCTTCTGCCAATTGCCACGCTTGTACGTGACGTACACCTTCTCTTATGGGAAGTTGTACTTCATCCATCGAGACAACTAATTTTTCATAACTGTCGGCAATGGATAGCAATGGAGCATATTCCCGTTCCCGTGTTTCCTCATCCTCAAGCGTATAGGCCACTTGGAAGTAGATAATCCGGTCATCTTTCATGGCTACAAAATCCACTTCTTTATTGCGTAGCGCTCCGGTATAGACTTGGAAGTCGTGTCGAAGAAGTTCCAGATATACTGCATTTTCCAGTAAATAGCCTATTCCATAGGCATATCCCGGATAAAGAAAGTTCTTGAAGGCAAGGTCGTTCAGGTAATATTTGCAATTTCCTGCCAGTACATCTTTTCCTTTTATATTGTAACGTTCTGCTTTGTGTACAAGAAGTGTCTCTTCTATATAGCCGGTGTAGTTGGCAAGTGTGTCGTAAGAAACTTTGCGGTTCTTTGACTTAAAGAAATTGATTACATTCTGGATAGAGAACATGTTCGAGGCATTGTTCACCAGATAAATGAAAAGGTCGTCCAAAAGACGGACATCGCGGATGGGTTTACGTTGCACAATGTCGCGCAACAGTATGGTATCTTTTACAGACGAGACGTACTGCTTCTGTGATTCCTGATCCCTCAGGTTATACAATTCGGGCAATCCGCCCTGTTTCAGGTATGACAGGTAAGAGGAACGTCCTTCTTCCTGTCGTGTTACTTGCAGATATTCGGCATAGCTGTATGGAAAGATGCTGAACTCTACGTAACGGCCCGAAAGCAAGGTTGCCAGTTCGCTGGAAAGCATCTTGGAGTTTGAACCGCTGATAAACAGTTCGCATTCTTCTACAAAGTCTTGGGAATGGGAGTTGACAAAGCGTTCCCAGCCTTCTATGTTCTGTATCTCGTCGAAAAACAGATATACCTTTCCTTCCGGTTTCTGCTTTTGGCGATAAAGTTGGTATAGTTTCTCCAGATCCTGGTAGGTCTCGATGAAATCGAACTCCAGATATTCCTTGTTTACATATAGGATATTATTGGGATTTACCTTTCGTATGGAAATCAGTTCCGAGGCTATTTGCCGCAGAATATAACTTTTGCCTGCGCGGCGTTGTCCGATGAGTACTTTTACCAGTCTATTCCCTGTAAAAGCATGAAGTCTGTCGGTGTAGGCAGTACGTATCAATCCTAATTGGTAATGGTTTCCATTCCAAAGGTTGTATTTCTCCAAGGCGTTCCATTTCTCGTCCATAATCGAAAGTTTCTACAAAAGTAGCAAAAGTTTCGATTATAATCGAAACTTTTGCAGTTATTTCCCTGCATTCTCCTTCAGCTTCTTCAGATACTCCGAAGGTATGCAACCGAATTCCTCCTTGAAGCATTGGCGGAAGTAGAACAGGTTGTTGATGCCTACCTTGAACGCTATTTCGGAGATATTGTATTTCCCTTCCAACAGGAACTGTTCGGCAAACTTCATCCTTACTTTGCGGACGTACTCGTTGGTAGATAGCCCGGTGAGCGCTTTCATCTTGCGGTAGAGGGTGGAGCTGCTCATACACATCTTGTCCGAGAGGTAACCGATATCTATCTTGTCCGAAGACAAGCGTTCTTCTATCAGTTGGTTGATTTTCTGAATAAACTCATTGTCCAGTTTGTTGAGCGACTCTGCGATGACGGTGGACTTGTTGTTGATGGCGGCGTTGGTGCTGAAATGTTCCGCCAACTTACGGCGCGACTGGAGCAGGTTGTCGATGCGGCTGCGCAGCAGGCTGGCGCTGAACGGCTTGGTCAGGTAGGAATCAGCACCTACCTGGTAGCCTTCTTCTTTGTCCTTCAGCGAGTCTTTGGCCGTCAGCAGTATGATGGGGATGTGGCTGGTGCGTACATCCTTCTTCAATTCCCGGCACATCTCGTTGCCGTCCATTACCGGCATCATGATGTCGCTGACGATGAGGTCGGGTATGTATTTCAGTGCGCTTTCTTTGCCCAGCTTCCCGTTGGCGGCTGTCTTTACTTCAAAGCTGTCGGAGAAAGACTCGGCAATGTAGTCGCAAATGTCCGGATTGTCTTCCACAATCAGCAATATGGGTTTGTCGTTGGTGGGAGTTTCTTCTTCCCGCGGCTTTTCTGCGGCCGGCAGTTCGCTTTCTTCTATTTGCGAGTCGGCACGCAAAGCATTCGGGTAACAGTTGTCCGTCAGCAGGCTGATGCAGAAGGTGCTGCCCGAGTTGAGTACACTGTCTACACGTATCTCTCCTTCGTGCAGCGTCACCAGGTTCTTCACCAATGACAGGCCGATGCCGGTGCCCGATGCCTGGTGCTTGCCTCCTTCCTGATAATAACGGTCGAAGATGTGCGGCAATGCCTCCGGCTTGATGCCATATCCGGTGTCGCTTACCCAGATGTCTGTATAGTTCACTTCGGCACGCACGGACTGGCGGATGCCCAGGGTGATGCTTCCTTTCTCGGTATATTTCAGTGCATTGGATATCAGGTTGTCCAGGATGGTGTTGATGATTTCCTTGTCGAAGTACATCGGTATGTTTTCGTTCTCTACGTCGAGGTGGATGGCAACTTCCGCTTTCCGGTTCAGTTCCTTGTACTTCAGACCGATTTCGTGGATCAGCGTCACTATATTGCCCCGGCTTACGCAGAGTTTCTTGTTCTGCGTCTCTGTCTTTCTGAATTCCAGTATCTGGTTGATAAGGTTCAGCAGCCGGATGGCACTTTGATGGATGACGGATATCTTCTGAGCGTCTTTGGTAGACAATGAATTATTCTTCTGAATGTCCTCCAGCGGTCCCAGTATCAGTGTGAGCGGGGTGCGCAACTCGTGCGTGATGTTGGTGTAGAAGCGCAGCCGCTCGTTGTTCAGTTCCTGTTCGCGCAGGTGGCTCTGTTTTTCCAGTTTGTACAGAGCTTCGGCATGCAGCCGTTTCTTATAAACGTATAGGACGGCAAACAAGATGGTGAGGCTCAGCAGGATGTAGAACGACTTTGCCCACCACGTAAGCCAGAGGGGAGGGGCTATGTGTATGTTCAGTGAGGTGGTTTCGTCCGACCATTCCTGGTTGCGCATCCGGGTCTTCACCAGGAACTGGTATTTTCCCGGAGGAAGGTTGCGGAAGGTGACGTTGTTGGGGTCGGTCAGGGTGTACCACGAATTTTCCAGTCCTTTCAGCATGTAGGCATATTCCACTTGGTTCACCAAGGCATAGTTCTGTATGTTGAAGGTGATGCTGAAACTGTTTTGCGTATATTTCAATTCGATGTTGTGCTGCCCGTTCATGGTAATGGTGTTCTGGTTGTTGGTCGGGTAGTTGATGGGGTCGGATATCTCTATGTTGGTGATGAAGGCGGGAGGAGACTTCCGCTCTTGCAGCACAAATTCGGGGTTGAAGTAGCACAAGCCGTTGATGGAACCGAAATAGAGGTTGCCGTCTTGCCCGTAGGTCACGCTGCCACGGCTGAAGCTTCCCATAGGGAGGTTGTCGTGGTGGTCGTAGTTATAGAAAGTTTCTTTCTCATTGATGAAGCAGCTGATGCCCTTGTTGGTGCTGACCCAGATGTTGCCGGCTTTGTCTTCGCTGATGGCATGTATGTGCGTGTTTACAAGTCCGTTTTCGCGCTGGTATACTTTGTAATTCCGGTCGGTCAGCGAAGGAAAACAGACTAACCCTTCTCCGGTGGCTACCCAAAGTCGTTTCCGGCTGTCTTCGAAGAGGGCATTGATGGTGTTTGAGGGAAAGTGGTCCTGCACATTGAAGAGTTTGAGGTCCTTGAACTCCGAGTCGTACAGTCCCAACCCGGCGCCGAAGAAACCTACCCATACTTGCCCTGCGCTGTCTTTCAATACACATCGTGCCAGGTTGTTTTCCTTATCATAATGTCCTATTATAGACATGTTGTTCGGGTTTATGAGGTATACGCCTTCGCTGGTACCTACCCAGATGTTGCCTTGGCGGTCTTCATAGAAAGAGCGTACGTCGGCATAGGACTTGTCTTTCGGAAAGACTTGCCGGAAGCTCTTGGTGTGCGGATTATAATGGATGATTCCTCCGAAGAACAGACCGAACCACAAACCGCCTTTCGAGTCGCAGAGTGCGGCTTGCACCGTGTTGTTGCTCATAATCCCGTTCTGGGCATTATAGACGGCTATGCGTTTTCCTTTGCTGAATATGTTGATACCTCCGCCATCGGTACCTATCCACAGGTTTCCGCTTTTGTCCATGCAGACGCCCGAAGCTATCTTACCGGTCAGGCTATTGTTGGTAGAGGGAAAAGGAGAGTACCTGTAGGTGCTGAAGAGCGACGGCTCACGCCGGATGAAGTTGATGCCGCCTCCCCAGGAGCCTGCCCACACATTGTCGAAAGAATCCTGGAACAGGCATCGCACGCTGGGGTTGGACAATCCGTATTCGTCGTCTCCTTCCTTGATAAGTTGCAGGTGGATTTGGCTGGAAGAATGGTAGAGGCGTTGCGACAGATCCAGTATGGCGATGCCGCCGAACTCCATAGCTACCCATAGTTTGTTGTTATCCAGTTGCCGAACGTCGTATATACGGTGCGACATATTCTTCATGTCGTCGTTGAAGGGGATAAAGTTTTCGGCTTCCGGGTCGAACAGTGCCAGTCCCCTGTCGGTCCCTACCCATATATTGCCGTTCTTGTCTTTATGGATGCAGTTCACTTCATTGCCGGGGAGACTGTTCGCATCTTGCGGATTGTTTATGAAGTTCTTTACTGTCTTGTCTTTTAAGGACAGTACGCTGAAGCCGCTGTGCACGTGGCCTATGTAGAGCTGCCCGTTCTCGCCGTCGGCAACGGACCAGATGTGATTGCTGGCCAGTCCGGGTACGGTCTCCGTATTGTAGTGGGTGAATTTGCCAGTTTGCTTGTCGAAGTAATCGACTCCTTGCCAATAGGTGCAGATCCAAAGGTTGCCGTCGGCGGCGGCGACTACCTTGGTTATATCGTCGGTAATCAGGCTTTCGGGATTCTTTTCATCGTGCTTGTAGATGGTGAAGGTGTCGGTGATATAATTGTAGGCATTGAGCCCTGCCCGTTGGGTGCCTATCCATAAAATGGAATCGACGGGGTCGTCCAGCAGGTAGTTCAGTTCGTTGCCGGTGATGCTCTGCTTGCCGGTGGTTTCCTCTTTATAATAAGGTATGAAACGAATGCCGTCAAATTTATTCAAGCCTTCTTCCGTGGCGAACCATAGATAGCCTTTCTTGTCTTGGGCGATGCTTACAACGTGATTGTTGGACAGTCCTTCCCGGATGCCCAGTTGTTTGATAGTATAAGGTTGTGCTGATAATGCACATGGCAGACATAGTAGGATGGATAGTAGTAGCTTCTTCATAACAGGTTGTTTTTCATTGTATGACCCAAAAATACGAATAAAATCTTTAGATGATATATACAAATCGTGCATTGACGGATTTGTATGCCCTCTCTGCAAGATTTATACAGTCTTTGAAACAGATTTTGGCATAAGTTTGCACAGCCGATTATAATAAGTCGGCGGCAAAATGTACTTTTTTGTTTAACTTTAATAATAATATGTATGAAGAAGCATTTCTTTAATGCCACTTTCCTGGCATTGTTATCGCTGGCTTTATGGACAACGGGATGTAGCGACGATGACGGCTATCCCGATGTGGACGGACAGAGTCCGACAATGACATTAGCGACAGAACACATTGAGTCCGGTGCCGGTCATCGGTTCACGATCGAAGGAACCTTGGCCGACAAGGACGGCATTGCATCCGTCAGTTTGCAATGTGCAGATCTCCATCTGAACAAAACCATTGATTTGATTGAAATCTATGGTGCTCCTCAGGAAACGTATGATTTGAGTTACTATTTCGACATCAGTAGAGACGAAATAGGCGAACGCTTTACGGTAAAGGTTACGGTGACGGACGTTGGCGGCCGCAGTGTGTCACAAGATGTATTGGTTACGATGGACGGTGACTTTGCTGCTCCTGCGTTCACGGTTGCTCCGGATGCGGCTGTTACAGTGTTGATTAAGAATGAGACAAAGTTCAACTTGAATTTTACGGTTACAGATGACCGTATATTGGATTATGTGATTATCAATATTCCCGGTATAGAGGGTTTTGACAATCGCAGGTTGGATGCCAATGGGAAGTCCTCACTGAGCTTTGCAGAGAAAATTATTCTGCCTAACGAGGTGCAGAGCTATAACTTGACGATGCTGGCCGTAGATGCGAAAGGGAACGAAACGACTGCTACCAGTGTAATCAGTGTTTCGGAGATGCCCGATTTTCCGAAGATGTATCTGGCTGACGTGAAGACGGTGGCCGAGTTGAACAGTGATGTCTTTGGTGTACCTATGTTGATTAACCATACAGGCGAATTCCAATACCGGGCGCGTTACTATAATAAGGCTGCCGGCACGGAAATCTTCTTCTTGCCGCAGAAGACGGACTTCACGCCTATTTGCTTCGGCCTCGATCCGGAAGACAGCAGTAAGCTGACTGACGACCCGGAAGTAGCCAAGCCTATTGTTCTTGATGAGGCAGGTGTATATTATGAGATTGATATCAACGTAATCAATTCTACCTATAGTATGCGTACTTATCCGGTTACTGAAGCCACAAACCCGATGAACTACGAGTATGGTAAACCTTGTTTCGACCGTTGGGAGAATGGGGAATCGCTCATTGATTTCTACATTGGTTGGGGAGGTTCTCCACAAGATGCGGGCAATCATATCTTTGTGCAAGATGCCACTAATCCGCACCTTTTCTATTATCCGGCAAACGGTGAGACCTGGACGCTTGAGGCAGGAGAAGAGCTTAACTTTATCATCTCCAATTACCATCCCGATGGCTGGTGGGATCATGTGGAATGGCGTTGCGACAACTCTACGGAGATTGAAAAGATCGGCTATTTCAGCAAGAAAGGTGATGTCAATCCTAATTGGGAAGGTACGAATATGCGTTGGGCGGATGGAACTGCCGTCGGTGATAATTGGCTGAAGCCTACTGTCGTCAATTATGGCAACTACCGTTTTGAGTTTGACGCTCATCTGGGAAGAGGTAAAATTGTTCCCGCTAATTAATAAGTAACATTAGATTGAATAATATGAAAAAGCAGATATTATTATTGTGTCTTGCGTTGATAAGCCTATGCAGCTATGCGCAGACCACTGTGAAGGGTGTAGTGACTTCGGCTACGGACAAGGAGCCGCTGATTGGGGCAACCGTACAGATTAAGGGCTCCGGTGCGGGTACTATTACCGGTCTTGACGGTGATTATTCGCTGATGAATGTGGAAAAGAATGCTGTACTGGTATTTTCGAGTATCGGTTATGAGACACAGGAAATACAAGTCGGTGGCAGAACCGTGATTAATGTAGTGCTGAAAGAATCAAGCGAACTGCTGGACGAAGTGGTGGTGATAGGTTACGGTGCCGTGAAGCGGAGTGACCTGACCAGCTCCATTGCTACCGTGAAGGGAGAAGAAATCACCGAAACCGTGACCGGTAATGCCATGGATGCCTTGCAGGGTAAGATAAATGGTGTGCAGGTGACCAGTGGTGGTGGCCCGGGTACACAGCCCAAGGTGTTGATTCGTGGTGTCACTACGGTGAACGGAACCGACCCGCTCTATGTGGTGGACGGCATGCCGGTAGGTACGAACATCAACTTCCTGAACAGCAACGACATCGAGTCTATGGAAGTTTTGAAAGATGCTTCGGCTGCCGCCATCTACGGTACGCGTGCTTCTAACGGTGTAATTTTGATTACTACCAAGAAAGGTGTTGCAGGAAAGACGAATATCAGTTTCAGCGCATCGGCCGGTTTCCAAACGCTGTCCAAGCCCAAAGTAGCCAATGCTGCCGAATATAAGGAAGTGTTCAATACCCGCTATACAAACGATGGCGGTACTTCCATCTGGAATGATACCGGCGCTACGACTAATCCCAGCGGTACCGACTGGTGGAACGAAGTCATCAACAAGACTGCCTTGATGCAGAACTACTCGCTGAACATCTCCGGTGGTACGGACAAGTTGGTTTATAACCTCAGTGTGGGTTACTTCCGTAACGACTCGCAGTACGACTACGGTTATTGGGATAAGATCAATGCCCGCCTCAATACGGAGTACACCTTTAACAAGTATGTGAAGATGGGCTTCGACATCGCTCCGCGCGTAGAATCATGGGATGATACCCCCAATCTTTTCTCGGCTGCCATGTCTATGGACCCTACGACTCCGGTATTCAAGCCGCAGGATAAGTGGGTGGACAATGAGTTCAACAACTATCAACGTTCTTATAACAATCAGGAATGGAATCCGGTGGGTTCATTGTCACGTCAGAATGGACATTCGCGCGAAATGGGTGCCATCGTGAATACTTATTTGCAGATCAACCCGATTCAGAAACTTACATTGCGCACACAATTCGGTGCCAATGCACACTTCCGCCGCTCGGATGGATTTACTCCGGAATTCTATATCGACGCATTGGAACAATCTACACTGAGCAACGTTTCTCGCGAGATGCAGGAATGGCTGGACTGGAACTGGACCAACACGGCTACCTACAGTGATACTTTTGCCGAAAAGCATAACATCAACGTGATGGGTGGTTTTACGGCCGAGCGTTTTGCTTGGTTCCAATCAAAGGCTTCGCGCGATGACGTGCCCAATAATATGGACCAGATGCATGAAGTGAATGCCGGAACGCAGAATCAAAAGGCAGATGGTACGACAACTTACAGTACCCTGGTATCATACTTGGGACGTGTGATGTATAATTACGACAGCCGCTACTACCTGACGGCATCTATCCGTGCCGATGGTTCTTCCCGCTTCCCCAAAGGTAATAAGTACGCTCTCTTCCCTTCTGTATCTGCTTCATGGCGTATCATCAGCGAGAGCTTCATGGAAGACCAGAAGGTATTCAATAACCTGAAACTCCGTGGTGGATGGGGCCGTGTCGGTAATCAGAACATCGACAACGATGCTACGCTGACTCTGCTTGGACAATCGGACTATGTATTCGGTGCAACTCCCGGCCGTGTGACCGGTACGATGGTATCGGGTGTGGGAAACAATCAGCTGAAGTGGGAAACCGTGGAAGACTGGAACGTAGGTGTAGACATGTCGTTCCTCAACTCCCGCCTGGACGTGACTTTTGAATATTTCCAGAAGAAGTCCAGTGATATGCTCTATCAGAAGCAGAATATCTTTGCTATCGGTTATCCCGACTGGAACAGTACCGTATGGATGAACATCGGTAGCATGAAAGCCAGTGGTTGGGAATTGAGCCTGAACTGGCGCGACAAAGTGGCCGACTTCCGCTATAACGTAGGTCTGAACCTTTCGGCAGTAAGAAACAAGGCTATCAAGTTCTCCGGTGACGGTCCTATCCTGACAGGAGGATTCAACAGCGACCAGATTATCCGCAACGAAGACGGCGGTTTGATTTCACGCTTCTACGGCTACGAAGCCGACGGCATCTTCCAGAACTGGGAAGAAGTCTATGCACATACCAATGAGAATGGTAAATTGATACAAGACAAGGCACAACCGGGTGACATCCGCTTTAAAGACCGGAATCATGACGGCACACTGGACGAGAATGACAAGACATGGATCGGAAATCCGTATCCCGACCTGATGGTAGGCTTGAATCTGGGCTTCAACTATAAGAACTTCGACTTCACGGCCAACTTCTACGGTACATTCGGTAATGACATTTACAACAAGACCAAAGGCTTGTATTCCGGCGTGAGCGGTCAGAACGTATGGGCAGGTACATTGCAGAAAGCATGGCATGGTGAAGGAACCAGCAACGACATCCCGCGCCTGTCGTACAACGACTTGAATCAGAACTACACACGTGTATCGAGCTTCTTTGTAGAAGATGGTTCGTACATGCGCTGCAAGCTGTTGCAACTGGGTTATACCCTTCCGAAGAAACTGGTAGGTGGAGCCGAACTTCGTCTGTCGTTCTCGGCTCAGAATCCTTTCACCATCACCGGTTACTCGGGTATGGACCCCGAACGTCCGCAGATTGGTAATAACGGTAGCGTAATCGAAACCGGTATCGACGGTATCGCTTATCCTAACCCGCGTACTTTCTTGTTTGGCATTGACTTTAAATTTTAATATAGTAGACTATGAAACAGATATTAGCAATATTGACATTGATTGCCACGCTGATGTTCACTTCTTGTGACGACTTCCTGACGGAGGATGTACGCGGGCAACAGAACCTTGATACTTACTTCCAGAGCGTGGAAGAAGCCGAGTCGTTCATCACCGGCTGCTATCAGGCCATTACCTTTGGCGGTTGGTGGAACATCAATACCGTGTGGCTGCTCTCCGAAATGTGCAGCGACGACGGCTGGATGGGGAATACGAGCCAAAGCCAGAGCGACTACATCTCCCTGGCGCACTATCAGGGAACGGGACAGAGCAACGGCGCCATCTCCAACTTCTGGCAATACCGTTACAAAGGCATCTTGCGCTGCAACGTAGCTGTAGAGCGTATTTCGCAGGCCGAGTTCTCGGACGAGGCGATGAAGAACCGCCTGGTGGCCGAAGCCCGCTTCCTGCGCGGATACTTCTACTTCGAGCTGGTGAGGAACTTTGGCGGTGTGCCTCTTGTTACGAGCTTCTTGCTGCCCGAAGAGATACAGGGCATTACCCGTGCTTCGGCAGAGGATGTATATAAGTTCATCGAAGACGACCTGAAGGCTGCTGCCGACGTACTGCCGCAACGTAGCGCGTATGCTGCTTCGGACATGGGACGTGCTACACGCGGTGCTGCCTTGGGCTTGCTGGGAAAGGTTTATCTTTATCAAGACAAGTGGCAGGATGCGCATGACGTGCTGAAGACTGTCATCGACGAGAACCAGTATAAGCTGCTCGACAACTTTGGTGACGTGTGGAGCGTAGACCACAACAACAGTGAAGAAAGCCTGTTCGAAGTGCAGTATATGTATGATGGTACTTACTCCCTGGGTGGTGCATTGACCGTAATCACCGGTGCGCGCAACGGCCCGGGCGACGGTTGGTCTTGGGGACAACCTACCGCTAACCTTGAGCAAGCTTATATTGATGCAGGTGATACGGAGCGCCTCCGCTGGACCATCATCAAGACCGGATGTACCGAGATTGCCGGTGAGGATAACTTCGATGCATTCGTCCAGAACAGCAAGGACATGGCCCTCTACGATACGTATATCGAGAAATATGGCTGGGACCCCGATTGCTATATCATCGACCCGGCACAGCACAAGTCGGCACGTATCGTCCGCAAGTACTTTGTGCCTATGGACAAGCGTCCCGAGGTATATAACATCGACAAGATTCCTCTCGATCACCGCATCCTTCGCTATGCCGATGTGCTGCTGATGTATGCCGAGGCTTGCAATGAACTGGGCGATGACGCTTCGGCACGCACATCTCTCAATCAGGTGCGCAAGCGCGTCAAACTGGCTGAGGTTACAGCCAGCGGCAGCGAACTCCGCAAGGCCATCCGCTTGGAACGCCGTCTGGAACTGGCTTGGGAACAGAACCGCCTCTACGACATCCGTCGCTGGACCGATGATAACGGCAAGAAGATGATCAGTAACCTGATGGGCGTAAACGGTACCTTCGTGAAGTATAACACTGATGCCGCCACCCGCGACTCTTACGAATGGGAAAACCAGGGCGAAGCCAGTGACAAGGGTATCGGTTTCAACGAGAACCGCGACTTCGTATTCCCGATTCCGCTGTACGAAATCACGATGTCCAACGGTTCTATCGTTCAGAACCCGGGCTGGAATTAACCCTTTCCCTCACCTCCTCGGTGTGCGGAAGTGCAAGACAGAGCCCTGTTTTCCGTTTCCTCGGTATGTGGAAGTACAAAACAGGGGTCTGTTTTCCGTTTCCTCGGTGTGCGGAAGTACAAAACAGAGGTCTGTTTTCCATTTCCTCGGTGTGTGGAGGTACAAAACAGGGTCTGTTTTCCGTTTCCTCGGTGCGCGGAGGTGCAAGACAGGGGTCTGTTTCCTGTTTTCCGGTGCGCGGAGGTGCAAGACAGAGGTCTATCTTCCGTTTTTCGGGTGCCCGAAGGTGTGCGAATTACTCAATAGGTCTTATTTAATCATATTAGAATACCATGAAACTGAAATGTTTTTTCATCCTTCCGCTGTTTATCTCTGCCATGGCTTGCAGCGACGACTCTCCCGCAACACCCGATACGCCCGATACCCCCGACGGACCGGATATTACGAACAGTGTGGAGAAACTGGTAACCATCGATGCCGGTCAAACCTTCCAGACGATGGCCGGATTCGGTGCCTCGGACTGCTGGTCGCCTGCCTACGTAGGCCGCTCCTGGACTTCGAGCCGTGCCGGCATTACCGAACTTCTTTTCTCCTCGGAAATAGTGAACGGCAAGCCGAAGGGGATTGGCCTTTCACAATGGCGCGTCAACCTGGGCGGCGGCACTGCACAGCAAGGTGAGGCGAGCGGTCTTGAGGATAAATCCCACCGTGCAGAGTCTTACCTGACCGACGACCTGACGCTGGACTGGACCCGCTGCGAAGGGCAGCGCTACTTTATGAACCGTGCCAAGGAACTGGGATGCAGCAACTTCATTCTTTTCAGCAATACGCCTCCCGTGCAATATACCTACAACGGCAAGGGCTTCTCCGCCCAAGGCGGCACTTCCAACTTGAAACCGGAACATTACGGCGACTTTGCCCGATACATGGCCGACGTGGCTGACCACTATGCGAGCGAGGGCTACAATGTAAGCCACATCTCACCCGTCAACGAACCGCAGTACAACTGGGACAGCGGTCAGGAAGGCAGTGGTTGGACCAACGATGAAGTAGCCCGCCTGGCGCGCGAACTGGATGCGGCACTCTCCGCGAAAGGCCTTTCCACCGACATCCTGCTGGGCGAGTCCGGCGATTGGGAATACCTCTACAAGACGAAGACCGACGCCAACCGTAGCAATGTCCTGTCTGCCTTCTTCACCCCCGGCTCTACGGCCTACGTAGGCGACCTGTCCCATGTGAAGAACCTCATCTGCGGACATAGCTACTGGACCGACGGCACTTGGGACGGTATGCGCAGCGTGCGCCGTCAACTTGCCCAAGCCGCCGAGCGCTACGGTGTCGACGTGTGGCAGAGCGAGTGGAGTATGCTGGGCGATGGCTATAGCAGTTCCGAATTCGTAGGCTACGATGCGGCGAGTGAAATGGACATCGCCCTCTATATGTCGAAGGTTATCCACAACGATCTCACCGTGGCCGGCGTTTCTTCCTGGAGCTACTGGACCTCGATAGACGCACCCCGGTGGGGACATAAGAACCGCTTTCTCCTGATTTCGCTCATGCCCGCCGGCGGCGAGTACGGCGACATCGAGCAGGAAGGCAGCTATCAGGCCACCGCTACACTCTGGGTGCTTGGCAACTACAGCCGGTTCATCCGTCCGGGCTACCGGCGCATTGCGCTCCAGCTGAATGAGTCGCGCAGCTTCTTCGGCTCTGCCTGGATGTCGCCCGAAGGCGATAAGATAGTAGCTGTCTATACCAACCTGGCCGAGAAGAATGTCCGCCTGACCGAGACACATGCCGGGTGGAGCGGCGAGGCGAAGGCGATAACCACCTACACCACTACGGGAAGCAAGAACCTTCAGGAAGGCACCGTTGCGGCAGGAGGACAGGTGGTGCTGGAAGCAGGCAGCGTAACGACCGTAGTTTATAGCTTGCGATAGCCGATTCCCCCTCATATTGAACGATATGTGGTGTCTTTTGCATGATAAGTAATCCTTTGCCCGATAGAAAAGGGCTACCTTTGCTACCCAAGGATATTGTTTAACTTCAAATATAATAGGTATGAAAATGTATATTAAGAATTTGATGGCTGCCGTTCTATTCCTGATTGCGGCTTCTGCAGCAATTTCGGCGCAGGCGCAGGTCTCGTTCGGTGATGCCGCGAAATTCAATGACGGTTGGCTGTTCCAACTGACAGACGACCCGGCCATCGCCCAGCCCTCGTTCGACGACGGCGGATGGCGCAAACTGATGCTGCCGCATGACTGGTCCGTCGAAGGACAACTGTCGCCCTCGCTGGCAAGCTGCACCGGCTACTTGCCCGGCGGCATAGCCTGGTATCGCAAGCACTTCCGCGTGACGGACGATGCTGCCCGCCACTACATCTATTTCGAAGGCGTCTACAACCGCAGCGAAGTATATCTGAACGGACATCTGCTGGGCAAGCGCCCCAACGGTTACGTCTCTTTCCTTTATGATATGACCCCTTACTTGAAAGAAGGCGACAACGTACTGGCTGTCCGCGTAGACCACAGCCGCTATGCCGATTCGCGCTGGTACACCGGTTCGGGCATCTACCGCGACGTATGGCTGGTGGCCGCTCCCGAAACGCATCTTGCCCAGTGGGGAGTGACCTGGCATGCCGCTTCACTGACCGACCGGCAGGCTACCGTAGCCGTCGGCATGGAGGTGGAGAAGCATGTGGCAACGAACGACAAGCTTGAATTGTCGGCAGCCCTGTATGATGCCGCAGGCAAACTGGTAGCACAACGTCGCACGCGTGTGGCCGACGGCCGGCAAGGCATAACCAAAGCTGCCCTCTCTCTGAAAGTCTCCAATCCTCATCGCTGGAATCTGGATGACCCTTATCTCTATACGTTGAAGACAGAATTGTTCAGCAACGGCAAGCGCATTGACGGCAGCGAAACCCAAGTAGGCCTCCGCACACTGGACTTTGATGCCAATAAAGGCTTTGCCCTCAATGGCCGCTGGATGAAGGTAAAAGGCGTATGCCTGCACCATGATGCCGGCGTGCTGGGTGCCGTAGTGCCCGAAGAAGTCTGGGAACGCCGCCTGAAGAACCTGAAGGAGATAGGTGTCAATGCCATCCGCATGAGCCACAATCCGCAGGCGCCGGTTCTTTATGACCTGTGCGACCGTTTGGGATTCCTCGTAATGGACGAAGTTTCGGACGAATGGGAATTCCCGAAACGCAAATGGGTGGAAGGCTGGAACGTAGGTACGCCGAGCTTCGACGGCTCCTTCGACTTCTTTGAGGAGTGGATAGAGCGGGACATTACCGATATGGTGCGCCGCGACCGCAACCATCCCTCCATCTTCTTGTGGAGCATCGGCAATGAGGTGGATTACCCCAACGACCCATATTCTCATCCCGTCCTCGACGGCTCTAAAATCAATCAGCCTATGTTTGGCGGTTACAAGCCCGATGCCCCCGACGCCATGCGCATCGGAGTCATTGCCAAGCGCCTGGCGGCTTGTGTACGTGCAGTGGACACTTCCCGCCCCGTGACCGGAGCCCTGGCAGGTGTTGTCATGTCCAACGAAACAGAATATCCCGATGCAGTGGATGTAGTGGGGTATAACTATACGGAAGATCGCTACGACATGGACCATACCACTTACCCCAACCGCGTTATCTACGGAAGCGAAACAGGTTCCGGCATTGATGCCTGGTATGCCGTGAAGAACAAGGACTTTATCTTCGGACAGTTCATCTGGACGGGTACGGACTATCTTGGTGAGTCGGGTCGCTGGCCTTCCCGCGGGCTGAACACCGGATTGCTCGACTTCGGCAGTTTCCCCAAACCCCGCGCCCATTTCCGTGCTTCGCTTTGGAGCGAGAAACCGGTTACTTATATCGGTACCTACCCTGCGTACAGTAATCCTCGATATCCGAATCGCACCTACTTATCTCCCGATGCATTAGATGTTTGGAACTACGATCCGGGACAGAATATCCGTGTGGTTTGTTACACCAATGCTCTGCAGGCGCGCCTGCTGCTCGACGGAAAAGTAGTGGGAGAGATGAAACCTTACGACGAAAAGACCGGCATTATCTATTGGGACATTCCTTATCAGGCTGGAGAACTGCGTGCCGAGGGTTGCGATGCAGCCGGAAATGTTCTGTCCAACTATACGATCAAGACATCCGGCCGTCCTTATGCGCTGCGCGTCACTGCCGACCGCACCACGCTTTCCAAGGACCGTGCCACGGCACACATCACGGTAGAAGTGGTGGATGAACATGGCACCATCGTGAAGTTGGGCGATAATAACATTACTTGCCACATCGAAGGCCCGGCCCGCCTGCTCGGTCTCGAAGGTTCCGACAATAGCGATATGGGAGATTATACGGACAATCGCCAGCGTGTGTACCACGGACGTTTGCTGGCATACATACAGACCGTGGGAGAGGCAGGAACGGTGCGTGTGAAGTTTACTTCGCCTCTTCTGCAAGGAGCAGAGGTGGTGCTTGAGGCAGAGTAGTGCTTTGCTGCGCACGTTATGCTATGAGGTTGTATCAAAACTAAATTCAGCTTTCATTCTGTCATTCAGAGGGCTTTAACCCGAAGAATCTTCTCCCATTATGATGAGAGAAGGGATTCTTCACTTCGTTCTGAATGACAGAATGATATGTCTATCAAAGTTTTGATACAACCTCATTGTTACAGAATATATTGAACCTCTTTAAATAAGTATTCCCTTTCCTTTCCGCTCTCATCTTCGAGCACAAACCGTCCGTCTTGTTCTACGCGCAGCAGGCGGGCAAGGAACCGTCCGTTGGCATCTTCGTAAGGATGGAAGTCTCGGCGACGGAAGAGCGAACGGGCATAGCGGGTGGAAATCTCATCGGAATAGATGGCGAAATCTTCCATTTGCAGCCCCTTATAGTAGATTTCTACACGTCTCAGGATGTGGGCGAGTATCTCGTAGCGGTCGTGCTCCTTTCCGGTGATCTGCCGCAAAGAAACGGGGTTGGGGGCATCACTTTGAAATGTCTCCTGGTTGATGTTTATTCCGATACCGGAAATGCAGCGCTGGATGCAGTGCCCGGAGAGGTCGTTCTCTATCAGTATGCCGCAGATCTTCTTGTCCCTCCAATAAATATCGTTCGGCCATTTGATGGTAAATTCATTCGACCATCTGCTCAGTTCTTCCTTGATGGCAAGAGAGACGATTTGCGAAAGGATGAACTGGCGGCGCGCTTCCAGGAAACTAGGGTAAAGTACGAAGCTGAAGAGCAGGTTCTTGCCTTCTTCGGCTTCCCAAGTATTGCCGCGCTGGCCTTTGCCGGCGGTTTGGAATTCGGAGGTAACGGTGGTAAGTTCGGCAATGCCTTCTTGCAGGTCGTTGCACAGCCGGCTGAGATATTGGTTCGTGGAATCCGTCTTATCCAAGGCAATCAGCGGGTAGGGGAATGTTTCAGGGCAGGGCTTCATATTCGGCACGCATTTTCTTAGTGAATTTCTTCAATACTTCTTCGATAGAGTGGTCTATCAATTGTTTTATCAGCTTATCATCAGCATCACCGTTCAGGGCAACCTGATTCCAGTATTTCTTGTTGAAGTGATAAGCCCCTTCAATGGCAGAATAGCGTTCGCGCAGTTCGAGCGCGTATTCCGGGTCGCATTTCAAACAGATTTTGTTGGCACCTTCCAGGTCGATGAGTGCAAACATCTTATCCATGACTTTCATCACAAGCGAGTATTCGTCGAACGGGAGGCATTCGGTGACTGCCTTCTTGCTGAGGCAATATTCGCGGGCGGTTTCTATATCCATTGGTCTTTAGTATTAAGTTAGTTCAGAACATCGGCGGATAAAAGGCTTCTTTGATATGCTCTATCTTGAAAGCACCGGCATCTCCTATAGCCGTGATGATATCGAAACGGACGGGAGCGTCTATGCAGAAGTGCTTGATGTAGGCATCGGCCGCCACGACAATACGGCGTATTTTCTGCCAGTTCACCGCTTCCTGCGGTTCGGCGTAATCCGTATTACTGCGGGTTTTCACTTCCACTATGATCAGTTCTTCATCCTTGGCGGCAACAATGTCCAGTTCCAGATGGTTCTTCCGCCAGTTCCGGTCGCGTATGGTATAACCGTTACGTTCCAGATATGCTACTGCGGCGTCTTCTCCTGCTTTTCCCAGGGCGTTGTGTGCTGCCATTGTTTCTTTTCCTTTCATTTTTAGCCGTTTCGATACAAAATTAATCTTTTTTCTGTTTTGTTTTTACAGAAGTAAACGTATTTTTGCAGGAAATATGAGAAAGAGAGATAAAATGTGTGCAAAAGCAACGCCCGAAGAGCCGAAGCGTGAACAGCGCATGGTGTGCTTGATGAGCGAAGAGGAACAGCGGATTGTGGACCGTTATCTTGAGAAATATAAGATAACGAACAAGTCGCGTTGGCTCAGGGAGACTATTCTCATGTTTATCCACAAGAATATGGAGGAGGATTATCCGACGCTGTTTGGCGAGCACGATATGAGGAGGTGATTATGGATGATAAGCACTATATGAAGCAAGCACTCCTCGAAGCGCAAAAGGCAGGTGAAGGGGGCGAAGTGCCCGTGGGTGCAGTGGTAGTTTGCAAAGACCGTATCATCGCCCGTGCCCATAACCTGACAGAAACACTGACAGATGTCACTGCACATGCCGAAATGCAGGCCATTACTGCCGCAGCCGCCACACTCGGCGGGAAATACCTGAATGAATGTACGCTGTATGTAACCGTAGAACCTTGTGTGATGTGTGCCGGTGCCATTGCTTGGGCACAGATGGGAAAGCTTGTATTCGGTGCGGAAGATGAGAAACGGGGATATCAACGTTTTGCCCCGCAGGCGCTGCATCCTAAAACGGTGGTAGTAAAGGGAATATTGGCCGAAGAATGTGCTCTACTAATGAAAGAGTTCTTTGCAGCCAAACGGCGCTAACCCGTAATTACTAATCTTTTACTTCCTCAAAATCCACATACTCCCCTTCATCTTTAGAGAACAGCTTTTTATGCCTGGGGCGTAGTTCGCCTTCTTCAGGCTCTGTTTCATTGGAAGATGAATGTGAGGTCTGTTCGTTCTTATTATAGGCATATCCGCCGGAAGAGGAAGATGTACGGCGGCCGCCCAATCCGAAGATACTCCGGACAACAGTGCCGATAATGCTGAGGCCAATGAGCAGAATGGCGATTATAATGATAAATAAGAATCCTAAAATGTGAAACATGGGCTAATGTCTTTTTATGCGTTCGTTTTATACGAACTATAACACAACAACCGTGCCAAAGATTTTGTTTATTTACTTTTTCTTGTAATAAGAGAAAGTAGGATATACCAGACGATTATTGCTGCGAAGCTGCAAATCCCTAAAAAGATAAGGAACGGAATGCATACAATCAAGAAAATAAAACTTACCTTATTGTCTTTCCACGACAGACTTTTAAACTTCAGGGAGAACATCGGAATCTCGGCAACCAGCAACCACGAGAAAAGGCAAACCAGCAGCAGCAAGTAGACTGGATGGAAGCTGTCGGATGTCAGGAGATCGTGCGCACCCGTCACCAGCGAAGCCCAGAACAGCGCATTGGCCGGAACCGGAAGTCCTACAAAAGAACTTGTCTGGCGGGTATCGTTATTGAACTTTGCCAGTCGTAATGCCGAAAATACAGATAAAAGGAAGGCCAGGTAAGGAAAGAAAGCAGCTATGCTTTCCATCCAGCCCGGATATTGCATCTCTTTGAACAGGGAGAATACGATGAAAGAAGGAGCCACACCAAAACTTACATCATCTGCCAGGGAGTCCAGATCCTTTCCGATAACGGAGTGTGCATTCAATGCACGTGCCATCATGCCGTCAAAGAAATCGAATGTAGCACTGATAATGATGAAAGCGAGTGCCCATTCGTACTTAGCCTCGAATGCCATGACACAAGCAATGCACCCGGAGAACAGATTCAGGCAGGTCAGCGTATTGGGAATATGGCGGGTAATACAGTTTGGCATTGTAGTTTAGTTATTAAAGTTTGGCTATCACGGTTTGGTTACCGGTAGTCAGTTGTCCCAGTTTCACGAGCACTTCCGTGCCCAGCGGCAGAAATACATCTACACGGGAACCGAATTTGATGAAGCCCATGTGCTCGTCGATATAGCATTCGTCGCCCGGTTCGGCATAAGTCACGATGCGGCGTGCCATGGCTCCTGCTATCTGGCGTGCCATGATTTCCACACCTTCGGGAGTTTCTATCACGACGGTGGAACGTTCATTGTCGGTACTGGCTTTGGGCAGCCAGGCCTTCATGAACTTACCGTTTTTGTGCCATACCTTCTTCACGGTACCGTCCACCGGATACCAGTTGGCATGCACATTCACCAGGCTCATAAAGATAGATACCATGATGCGGCGGTCGTGAAAGTATTCGTTTTCTTCCACTTCCTCTACCACAACAATCTTGCCATCGGCAGGGGCTACTACTACTTTCTCTGTATCTTGTCCGAATAAGCGGATAGGACAGCGGAAGAAATTCACCAGTATTCCATATACTATGAGACTGACAGCCGCCACTACGTAAAAAGGAATTTTGCACTCCAGTCCGAAGAAAAGGATGGCGTTGACTGCCAGTATCAGCACCAGGCTGCCTGCCAATGTATGTGTCCCTTCACGGTGTATGCGTATCTTTTTTAATCTTTTTAATCGACCCATGTATATCGTATTTGCTATTTTAGAAAGAAATTATTTGCAAAAATAGACTTAATTTGAAAATCTAACAAGGATTTAGGGAGAGAAATGCAAGTGTTGATAACTTTTTGGGAAATATTTTTGTTAGGTGTTATATAGGTTGTACTTTTATGCTCTAAACAGAAAGGAACTATTTATGCAGGATTTTGTTCATTTACACGTCCATACCCAGTATTCGCTTCTGGATGGCCAGGCAAGCGTCAGCAGGCTGGTTGACAAGGCTATGAAGGATGGAATGAAGGGTATTGCCGTAACCGATCATGGCAATATGTTCGGTATTAAAGAATTCACCAATTACGTCAATAAGAAGAATAGCGGTCCGAAGGGAGAGATAAAAGATCTTAAAAAACGGATTGCCGGCATTGAGAGCGGTGAAATAGCATGCGAGGACAAAGATGCTGAAATTGCAGATTGCCGTGCAAAGATTGTGGAGGCGGAAAACAAGTTGTTCAAACCTATTATAGGTTGTGAGATGTATGTGGCACGCCGCACGATGGATAAAAGAGAAGGCAAACAGGACCAGAGCGGTTATCACCTGATAGTGCTGGCAAAGAATGAAAAAGGGTATCATAATCTGATTAAATTAGTATCCCGCGCGTGGACAAAAGGATATTACATGCGTCCGCGTACCGACCGCAGCGAGTTGGAAAAGTATCACGAAGGACTGATTGTCTGCTCGGCCTGTATCGGTGGGGAAGTTCCCAAAAGAATTATCAACGACCAACTGGAAGAAGCCGAAGAAGCCGTCCGCTGGTATAAGAATCTTTTCGGCGACGATTACTACCTGGAACTTCAGCGACATAAAGCTACCGTGCCGCGTGCCAACCACGAAGCCTACCCCTTGCAGCAAAAGGCAAATGCCAAACTGATGGAATATGCCAGGAAGTATAACATCAAACTGATCTGTTCCAACGACGTTCATTTTGTAGATGAAGAGAATGCCGAGGCGCACGACCGTTTGATTTGCCTCAGTACGGGCAAGGACTTGGATGATCCGAGCCGCATGCTCTATACCAAGCAAGAATGGATGAAGACAAAGGCGGAGATGAACGCCTTGTTTGAGGATGTTCCCGAAGCCTTGTCCAATACGTTGGAGATACTGGACAAAGTGGAATATTATTCCATTGACCATGCGCCCATCATGCCCACTTTCGCCATTCCCGAAGATTTTGGAACGGAAGAAGGATATCGCCAAAAATACACGGAGAAAGACCTGTTCGATGAATTCACCCAGGATGAAAATGGAAATGTCGTGCTGAGTGAGGAAGACGCCAAGGCAAAGATCAAACGTTTGGGCGGTTACGAGAAATTATACCGTATCAAGCTGGAAGCGGACTATCTGGCCAAACTGACTTTCGACGGGGCGAAGATTTTCTACGGCGATCCGCTGTCGGATGAAGTGATGGAACGCTTGAAGTTCGAGTTGCACATCATGAAGACAATGGGTTTCCCGGGATACTTCCTCATTGTGCAGGACTTTATTGCAGCAGGACGCAACATGGGAGTTTCTATCGGCCCGGGACGTGGATCGGCAGCCGGTTCGGCAGTGGCCTACTGCTTGCAGATTACAAAGATCGACCCTATCAAGTACGATTTGCTGTTCGAGCGTTTTCTGAATCCCGACCGTATTTCGTTGCCTGATATCGATATCGACTTCGATGATGACGGACGCGGCGAAGTGCTTCGTTGGGTGACCAATAAGTACGGGCAGGAAAAAGTGGCTCATATCATTACTTATGGTACGATGGCCACTAAACTTGCCATTAAGGACGTTGCCCGTGTGCAGAAGCTGCCGTTGTCGGAGTCCGACCGTCTGGCCAAATTGGTACCGGATAAGATACCGGACAAGAAACTGAATCTGAAGAATGCCATTGAATACGTACCCGAATTGCAAGCGGCAGAAGCCTCTCCCGATCCTTTGGTGCGTGATACGCTGAAATATGCCAAGATGCTCGAAGGTAACGTGCGCGGTACGGGTGTACATGCCTGCGGTACGATTATCTGCCGCGATGATATAACGGACTGGGTACCGGTAAGTACCGCCGATGACAAGGAGACGGGCGAAAAGATGCTCGTTACCCAATATGAAGGTTCGGTTATTGAAGACACGGGACTGATCAAGATGGACTTCTTGGGGCTGAAAACCCTGTCCATCATCAAGGAAGCCGTGACAAATGTGCGTCTGCACCGTGGCCTGGAACTGGATATAGATAAAGTACCCATTGACGACCCTGCTACTTATAAGTTGTATAGTGATGGCCGTACAGTCGGTACATTCCAGTTCGAGTCTGCCGGTATGCAGAAATACCTGCGGGAGTTGCAGCCTTCTACTTTCGAAGACCTGATTGCGATGAACGCTCTCTATCGTCCGGGACCGATGGATTATATCCCCGATTTCATTGACCGTAAGCATGGGCGTAAACCTATCGAGTACGATATTCCCGTTATGGAGAAGTACCTGAAAGATACGTATGGCATTACTGTATATCAGGAGCAGGTGATGCTTCTGTCCCGTCTGCTTGCCGACTTTACCCGTGGTGAATCCGACGCTTTGCGTAAGGCGATGGGTAAGAAGCTGCGTGACAAGCTGGACCACATGAAGCCGAAATTCATTGCAGGCGGACAAAAGAACGGACACGATCCGAAAGTGCTTGAGAAGATTTGGGCCGACTGGGAGAAATTTGCTTCCTATGCCTTCAACAAGTCTCATGCCACCTGCTATTCCTGGGTAGCCTACCAGACAGCCTACCTGAAGGCAAACTATCCGGCAGAATATATGGCCGCCGTCATGAGCCGAAGTTTATCGAACATCACCGATATCACGAAACTGATGGACGAGTGTAAGGCAATGGGCATCAATACATTGGGACCGGATGTAAATGAGAGTAACCTGAAGTTTACCGTTAATAAGGAAGGCAATATCCGCTTCGGACTCGGTGCCGTGAAGGGTGTGGGCGAAGGTGCCGTGCAGAGCATCATGGAAGAACGTGAGAAGAACGGCCCGTACACGGGTATCTTCGATTTTGTGCAACGCGTCAACCTGAATGCCTGCAACAAGAAGAACATCGAATGCCTTGCCTTGGCAGGTGGCTTCGACAGTTTCCCGGAGTTGAGCCGCGAGCAATATTTTGCCGTGAATTCAAAGAACGAGGTATTCATCGAAACACTGGTACGCTATGGCAACCGCTATCAGGCGGACAAGGCTGCTGCTGCCAATTCCCTGTTCGGTGGCGAAAATGTGGTTGACATTGCCACTCCGGAAATACTTCCGGCCGAACGTTGGAGCGACCTCGACCGTCTGAATAGAGAACGCGATTTGGTCGGTATCTATCTTTCTGCCCATCCGCTGGACGAATATTCCGTTGTTCTGGAGCATGTTTGTAACACGCACATGGCGGAACTGGAAGATAAAACGGCACTTGTAGGGCGTGAAATTACGATGGGAGGTATCGTTACTTCCGTACGTCGTGGCATCAGCAAGAACGGTAATCCTTATGGCATCGCCAAGATTGAGGACTATTCCGGTTCGGCAGAGCTTCCGTTCTTCGGCAATGACTGGGTAACCTATCAAGGATATCTCGGAGAGCGTACTTTCCTCTTTATCAAAGCTCGTTGCCAGCCCAAGCAATGGCGTCCGGAGGAACTGGAATTGAAGATAACCTCTATGGAACTGCTGCCCGACGTCAAGGAGAAGCTGATTGAGAAGATAACAATCCTCATCCCGCTCAGTGTACTGAACAAGGCTTTAGTAACCGAACTGGCAGTGCTTACGAAGGAACGCCCCGGCAATACGGAACTTTATTTCAAGGTGGTGGACCCGGACAGCAAGATGACTGTTGACCTGGTATCCCGTCCAGTGAAGCTTTCGGTAGGGCGCGATCTTATCACATATTTAAAAGAGCGCCCCGACCTTGAGTTTCGGATTAATTAATTATCTTTGCTTCATCAATGGAAGATTGGTATCTTAAAATTGATAGTGAACTAACGATTTATAGTTAATATTTAATATTAAAAGAAATGGCTTTAGAAATTACAGACAGCAATTTTCAGGAACTCCTGGCAGAAGGTAAACCTGTAGTTATGGACTTTTGGGCACCGTGGTGCGGACCTTGTAAGATGGTAGGACCTATCATCGATGAACTGGCAACCGAATACGAAGGTAAAGTGCTCATCGGCAAGTGTGACATCGATGAGAACAGCGATGTAGCCGCTGAATTCGGTATTCGCAACATCCCTACCGTATTGTTCTTCAAAGACGGAAAACAGGTAGACAAGCAGGTTGGTTCTGCTCCCAAGCCAGTCTTTGCAGGCAAGATAGAGGCACTGTTATAATGTACATTGTACCTTGTAAATGAACTAACCCTTTAAATAATAAAGATATGGGAATGGAAGACGATTTTTTGCAGAATGATGTCGATGACGAAAAGACCATCGAATACATCAAGAATTATTTGCCGCAGGAGTTGAAGGAGAAATTCTCCGACGACGAGTTCTATTATTTCCTCGATTTGATTGACGAGTACTATTCCGAGAGCGGCATCCTTGATGCACAGCCCGATGAGGATGGATACATCGAGATTGATTTAGGAAAAATCGTGGACTATATTGTCAAGGAAGCCCATAAAGATGAAATGGGTGATTATGATCCGGAAGAAATCCTCTTCATCGTACAGGGTGAGATGGAATATACGGAATCTCTTGGCGGAGAGTAGTCTGTTCGAAAACTATAAAGAAAACGCGGGTGAGCATCGGTTCATCCGCGTTTTTTTATGTCTATACTGCCGGTGGCGTATTCAGGAAGAAGAATATGGACGTGCCGATAAGGATAACGCCCAGTACACCATAAAACCAGCGTGCCTGTCGCCTGCCGACATTCTGTACGATAAACTGGGAGTTTCGGGCTGTGAAAAACCATTCCCAGTCGAGAATGGCGGCCAGCAGGGAGATAATGCCTGCTACGGCAAAGATTCCTTGGATGATATATTGGCTCACTTTTCAGAAAAGATTAAGGGGAGAGACTATCCCAGTTCTTCCATAGTGAGCTTGCGTTCACCATTCTCCACCTCTTCGATGGTGACTTTTACGGTATTTCCCGGAAGCAGTTCTTCAACCAATTCCGGCCATTCGATGAAGCAGAGGGCACCGCTGTAGAAGTAGTCCTCATATCCCATGTCGTACACTTCTTCCAGCTTCTTGATGCGGTAGTAGTCGAAGTGGTAAATCAGTTCGCCGGCCGTGTCGGAGCGATATTCGTTGACGATGGCAAAGGTGGGGGAGGTGATGACGTCTGAAACGCCCAGTTCCTCACAAACGGCTTTGATGAAGGTCGTTTTGCCGGCTCCCATTTTCCCGTAGAGAGCAAAGACGGTGTTGTCGCCCATAGCAGCGATGAACTGGCGGGCGGCTTCATGAATCTGGTCTAATGACTGAATTTTAATTTCCATGTGTAATCTGTGATGAATGCTTATTTTCGCTTTTGCAAAGATAGATAAAAACTCTTTCCGGTTTTGCAAATTGCGTAAATAATGATGGAAAAGAATATGATGGATGCTCCCGAAGGTACGTTCAGGTAGAACGAAATCATCAGGCCGCCCAGGCAGCTGAGGTAGCCGATGCCGATGGAAAGCCAGATAATACGGTGGAACCGGTGCGAGAACAGGTTTGCCGTCATTTGCGGAATGGTGAGCAGGGAGATGACGAGCACGATGCCCACCATGCGCAGGCATGCCACGATGGTAAGTGCGATGAACATCATCAGTACATATTCGAACACTTGTACGGGGATGCCTTGCGAGCGGGCGAACTCCCGGTCGAAAGCTACGTAGATGATAGGATGCAGATACAGTATGAAGAACAGTATCAGCAACACGGCAAGCCCTCCCAGCAGTGCTATGTCGGTCAGCGTAATTGTAAGAATATTCCCGAAGAGATAGGCCGACAGGTCGGGCGCAAATCCCGGCGAAAGGAAGGTGAACATGATTCCGAGTGCCATTCCCAACGTCCAGAATACGGCAATGGCAGAATCTTCCCGCATGTCTTTCCGCTTACTGAGCCACTCTACGCCGAAAGCTGAAAGCACGGCGAACAGGGCAGCCGACAATATCGGCGAAATGCCGGTATAGAGTCCCAGCCCGATGCCGCCAAAAGAAGCATGCGTCAATCCGCCGCTGATGAATACCAGCCGCCGGGTGACGATGTATGTTCCTATCAACCCGCAGGCAATGCTTGCCAGCAGGCTGCCGATGAGGGCATGTTGGAAGAAGGTATATTGCAGCAGATCCATTTATTTAATTAAAAATTAAAAGTTAAGTCAGGATGATTCAAGAATGAGGGGTAATCCGTCGTTCTCCGATAATGAGGAACACCTCATCCTTTATATTGTCCGGCAATGCGATGCCGCGCAATTGCAGGCTACGCACCCAGCCGGCAACATCGGTATCCTGCATGGTGTAGAACACGTCGCGGAACTCATCTTCCTGCTCGGGCGTATAAGCATCGGGACTGACGCCGATGTACCTGTCCAGTTCCTCGTCGTCGTAATACTCTATCTGCTTGCTGACGGCAGCCAGCAGACTGTCCCGCTCGCAGACTTCGTGCTGTCCGCAGCATTCCATATCCACTTCCTGCACTTCGGGCATGGCATCCAGTTCGCCGCGGTCAATCTTTTTTTGTAGTTTCCGGTTGCGTATCACTCCCGCAACGGCAGCTACGAGGGCAAGGGCAATCAGGCTAATAATCAGTATCCACATGGGTTTCCTTTCTCTGAAAAATGTGTTCCTTTAAATAGAACGGACAAAGATACACATTGTTTTGCACACAACAAAATAATGATTCAGCTTGCAGATGGGCAGATTACTTCCAGCCGACGCAGGCATTACTTGCTTGGAACGTAGTATAAAACTACTTTGGATGCATCCTAATCTTGGAATATAACCTTTATTCCTAAGAATAAAGGCTGTATTCTTAAGAATAAAGGCTGTATTCCTAAGAATAAAAGCTTTATTCTAAGATTGCATTGCATCTTGGCAGACTTTAAATCCCGCCTTTTGCAAGTCTTCCCAGTAAGCAGGATAAGATTTGGTAACGACCTGTGGTTCATCTATTTGTATTTGGGGCAGTACAAGGCAGGCGGGGGCAAATGCCATTGCCATACGGTGGTCTTCGTAAGTGGCAATGACGGGAGCAGGCTCTGCCGGACAGCGTTCGCCGTTCCACATCAGGATACTGTCTTGTTCGGAGCGTACCACGTAGCCCAGTTTATGCAATTCGGTGATAAGGGCGGTGATGCGGTCTGTTTCTTTTATTTTGAGGCTTTGTAGCCCGGTGAAGCGGAAAGGGATATTCATCAGGCAGCAAGTCACGACAAAGGTTTGCGCCAGGTCGGGGATGTCTACCATATCTTCGATGAGGCGGGCAACGGGTGTTCCGATTTTGGTCAGTCGCACTCCGCGGTCGGTGTATTCCGTACGGACGCCGAGGCGGGAGAAGACTTCTGCGCCGCGGCTGTCGCCCTGGTAACTGCGGGGGAAGAGTCCGAGCAACTCTACTTCGGGCGCTGCCTGCCCCTCCTTCTCTTCTCCTTTCATTTTTAATGTTTCATTTTTCATTATAGAGAGTGCCATCATCTGATACCAGTAGGAGGCAGCGCTCCAGTCACTTTCCACCGTGAATGCTACGTCGCGGTAACCACCGGGACGAACGACGATGCTGCTTTCCGTGGCCCAGTCGGCTTGTGCGCCGAAGTCGCGCATCAGTTGCAGGGTCAGGTTGATGTAGGGGCGGGAAATGATGTCGCCCGTCAGGTGTAGATGCAGACCTTTGGGGAGTACGGCACCTATCATCAGCAGGGCAGAGATGTATTGTGAACTTACATTTCCGGCAAGGCTGATCTGTTCGCCTTTCAACTGCGTGCCTGTGACGCGTAGGGGCGGGAAACCTTCGTTTCCTACGTATTCTATCTGTGCGCCGAGTTCGCGCAGGGCATCTACGAGGATGCGGATGGGGCGTTGCTGCATGCGTTGTGTGCCGGTGATGATGCGGGTGCCCGGTGTCACGCTGAGGTAAGCGGTGAGGAAGCGCATGGCGGTTCCGGCGGCGAGGATGTCGATGTGTTCGGGATTGCCGTCGAGGGCACGTATCATGACTCGGGTGTCGTCACAATCGCTCAGGTTGCAGGGCGTGAGGCTGCCGTGGGCAAGGGCATGCAGGATGAGTGCACGGTTACTGATACTTTTGGATGCCGGTAACTGGATGCTGGCGTGCAGCGCGGAGGGAGCAGAAATGAGATATCGCATAGTCGTATTTCTTATATAACGGTGGTAAAGAACTTGTTGTCGATGCAAAAGTAGGATAAATCTTTGTTATTTTGCATTCAGTACCTCCCAAAAACGTTGAGGCAGATAGATATTGGGGACATCTGTTGCTGCTTCGAACAGTGGGGCAATCTGTGCCGGTGTGAATCCGGCAATGCCGCAACCTATCTCCGTGACGAGGAAAGTCATCTCGGGATGTGCTTGGGCAAAGTGGATAAACTCGTCTACATAGGGTTTTATGGCTTTCGTACCACCATGCATGGTGGGGATGCCGTAGGTCTGTCCCTGCAATCCGGTGCCTTGTCCCCAAACGGCACCCCACTTGCGCCAGGCAAGTAATGCGGCGCCTCCGCCGTGTGCTCCTTCCAGGTTACTGCCGAAGACAAAGATTTCTCCGGGATTTAATTCCGTGATTCGGTTGGGTGTTGTTCTTGTTTCCATGTTATTCGGGTTTGGGGTTAGTTGATACAAAGATAAATAGAAATCTCGCAATTCGGAAAAAAACGGTCTGTTCTTGCTGATTCTTGTTCGGCAAACCTTATATTTGCTTTTGCAATTCTGAAAAAGATGCAGCGCTGTTTACTTAATATTTAAAGATGTGATAATATGGAAATAGATTTAACGACCCCTGCCTTGCTGTTCTCGGCCATTTCTTTGATTATGCTGGCGTATACCAACCGCTTTCTGTCGTATGCTCAACTGGTGCGTACCTTGAAAGAACAATATGTGGAAAACCCTTCTTCGGTGAAGGCTGCACAGATTGCCAACCTGCGGAAGCGGCTCTACCTGACGCGCGCTATGCAGGTGACGGGTATCGGCAGTCTGTTGCTGTGCGTGGTCAGCATGTTCTTTATATATATTCAGCTATACATGGCATCGGTCTATATCTTCGGGCTGGCATTGGTGCTGCTGATTATTTCGTTGACCATATCCGTCTATGAAATCTACATTTCGGTCAAGGCGCTGGAGATACATCTGAATGATATGGGAAAGTGAATCTTAGGGAATGATATTCCGCACCGGAAATTCCAGTTCTCCCCAGTCTATCATTGCGTTGAAAAGCCGGATGGTGGAGAATGAGGATAAATCTTCCTGCCGGAGCTCCTTCTCCCGGAGAATGCCTTTATCAAGTAGTGCCGCCCGTTTGGTGCCTTTTAGCAACGGGTGCTGCGGGGTATACCAATGATTGTCGGTATCAAGAAGGGCGATGTTTGCAATAGAGGTGTCTGTCAGTAACCCTTGTTTTACTATCAGGATGTCGTCGCACTTTCCCCGGAGTGAAAAAAGTTCGTTCAGTGCTTCACGTGCGGTACTCTTGTAGGTATAGTCGATGGTATCTGATTGGATGAGTGCCAGAGATTGTACGCGACGCAGACTATAAGGGGCATAACCAACTTCTTCGATGCCGTTCTTTCCATATACTACGCGTGCCTTGACTATTCCTGCTTCCTGGTTGGGGCGTATGTAGTCTGCTAGTTGCAACGGTTTGCTTCCCGGCCAGAAGTGCTTGCGGGTGTCGTTCAGTCTTTGGTCATGGTAGGCCGTATTGCAGACTTCTCCGTTGCAGATGCGTATGGTCTCAATAAATCGGTACATATATTTTCTGTTTTACTTCGTTGTATTCGCTTTCCCATTGGCTTTTTGCTGTGATGCCGCCTCCGGCTTTGAAATAGAACTGTCCGTTTTCCTGTTCAATGAAGCGTATCATGACGGCACTATCCAGCTGCTTGTCTGCATAATATCCCATGACGCCCGTGTAGAATCCCCGCTCGTAATCTTCTGCTTCTGCAATGATTTCCATGGTTCGGGGCTTGGGGGCGCCGGTGATGGAACCGGCAGGCAATAGTTTGAAAAGGATGTCGCCAATGTGTTCTGTATAATTCCCGGGTAAAGCCCCGCAGATTTCGGAACTGGTCTGGAGTATGGCACCTTTATTGGTTTGCAGACGGTCGATGTAGCGGTAGGAGGTTACCGTTACATGGTCCGAAACCATACTCAGGTCATTGCGTATCAGGTCTACGATGGTGGCGTGCTCGGCGGCTTCCTTGACATCGTTCAGCAGTGCCTTTTCTGCATCGGGCAGGGTGGCATCGATGGTGCCTTTCATGGGGAAGGACTTTATCTTGCCCTCCTCTATGCGGACAAAGATTTCGGGAGAGAAGCAGACGAACTCATCCTTCATCCATAGTTTATAGGTGGCCTTCGAATGCAGGAATATCTCTTTCAGTGACAGGTTGGTGGTTACAGGAACCTTGCATGTCAGGTTGGTCAGGTAGCTGTTACCGGCCAGCAAGTTTTGCCTTACGAGGTCGAAGGCGCATTTGTACTCGGCAGGTGAGGGAGGGGTGAATGCCCAGTCTATTCCTCCTGTATATCGGGCGGAAACGGGTGCAGCATTCCCGTTTCCCCTAAACTGATAAAGGCAGGAGGCGGCATCTATCTCGTCCCTTTCTGCAACGTACGCGTGTTCTTGTTTATAGTCTACAATAAAGAGGAAGGGCACATTAGCTTTTGCCAGTGCATTCATTCTGCTGATGGCTTCCTCTCGGCTGTATTTTCTCATTTCTTTAATAAACCGCGCTTGCAATCACCTGGATAATCAAAATAAGGAATACCATTGCGATAGGATAAACCGTTGCGTAGGCCACGCTTGGGATATTGCTGTCCGTCATAGAATCCGCGGCGGCAAGTCCCGGCGTACTGGTCATGCCACCGGTGATGGTACCCAGCAAATCGAGGATGCTGATTTTGAATACAAACAGACCTACAAGAGCGGCCACCAACATCGGTACTAAAGTAATCGCCGCACCTACACCGAACAGCAACCATCCGCTTTCCTGGAAGGTAGCCACCAGATTCGTGCCGGCCGATGTCCCGACTTCCGCCAGGAACAGCAGTAATCCCAATTGTCGCAGCAGTTGATTGGCAGAACCGGACATGGACCAGATAATAGGCCCCGTCTTGCCGACGGCACTCAGGAAGAGCGCCACCATCAGGATGCCGCCCGTCAGACCCGGAGAGAATGAAAGTGTATCAGAGAACGATATGTTCAGTTTGCCGAACAGCACTCCCAGCACAATACCCATTGCGATGGGAAAGAAATCCGTGTCGGACAGTTGCTTGGCATTGTTGCCCAGCAGGCGTGCCACGCCTTTGATTCCGTCTTTCTCGCCCACCACCATCAGCTTGTCGCCGAACTTCAGCGCGAGGTCGGGAGAGGGGGAGAGGTCGATACCGCTTCGGCGGACGCGGGTGACGGTACAGCCGAAGTTCTTCATTAGATTGAGATCACCCAACTGCTTGTTTATCATGTCCTTCTTGGTCAGCAGCAGAGATTCTATTTCCTGCGTGTCTGCCAGCGGAAGTTCGCCTTCTTCACGTTCGCCTACCAGCACGGCAAGTTGGTTCAGGGCATCTTCACTGCCTACGGCTTGTATGTAGTCGTTCTCGTGAAGCACGGTCTGTGCTGTAGGAATGGAAATCAGTTCGCCGTGCTTGTGCCGGGAGATGACTGCTCCGGTCATGGCGCGTGCATTAATCTGCATCAGGCTGCGGTTGAATACAGTAGGGTTCGTTATGCGGTAGATGCAGGTGTCCAGTTCGGGAAACTGGCTGCGGCGTTCTTTTTCCAGGCGGCGGGCTTCTTTATCGAGGTCGATGTGCATGATGCGGGGCAGCAGCTTGACAAAGAGGATAACGCCGATAACGCCGAAGGGGTAGGCGATACCGTAAGCGATGGATGCCAGCGGGGAATGGGTGCTGTCGATGGCTACGGCAAGTCCCGGCGTACTGGTCAGAGCGCCGGCTATCAGCCCCACAACGCTGGGGGTGTCTATGCCGAAAGCGTATTTCAGCCCGACGGCAGTCAAGGCGGCAGAGCAGATAATCAGCATTGTGATGATGATCAGCGTCTTGCCTTTGCTCCGGAAGGAGTCGAAGAATCCCGGACCTGCCTGAATACCGATGGTGAAGATAAACAGTACCAGTCCGAAGTTACCTAATTCTTTCGGAATGACCACGCCGAAATGCCCGAATAGCAGGGCGATGAAGATCACGGCGGAAACGTCGAGCGAGAGTCCTTTGATTTTGATTCTTCCCAGCATGAAGCCTAAGGCTACGATGAGGAAGAGTGCGAAATAAGAGGATTGTAATAAATCAGCAAACATAATGGGTTAAAGGGTTAAGGGTTCGTTTCGTTGCATTACAACGACACAAAGATACGAAAAGTTCTAATAAGGAGCGTGCATTGTCCGTGTATTTATAACGGACGAAAGCCTCTTGTCACAATGTCATGACAAGAGGCTTTCGTTCTTAATTTTAGCGTATTCCGCCTACTCAGCGCTTATCGAGCTCCTTCAGCAATTCTTCCACCGCCGTTTTCAGCTGTGTGTCTTCACCGGCTACAATCGTTTCGGGCGCATTGGCTACTTTGATATCCGGTTCCAACTGCGAGTTTTCCAGATAGCTGCCATCCGGCAGGCGATAGCCTATGACGGGAATGCCGAATACCAGCGACGGGTCTTGCAACGTTTCCCAAGATACGCTGGTCATGGTACCCGGAACCGGCATGCCTACCAACTTGCCCAACTTCTGATGACTGTATACCCACGGCGTGCCGTGTGCATTGGAGTAGTTGGCTTCGCACGTCAGCATGATGGACGGCTTGTTCCAGCGGCGACTGGGCATGTCGCAGGCTTCGCGACCGCGAACCACTTGCGTAAAGTACTTCTTGCCGCTGAACAGCACCTCTATATCCTCGTGCAGACGTCCGCCACCGTTGAAGCGTGTATCGATGACGATGCCTTCGCGGTTGTTGTATTTCCCCAGGATATCGGAGTAAACGGAGCGGAAACTGTCATCGCCCATCGATTCGATATGCACATAGCCCAAGCGTCCGCCGGACCATTTATCCACATCTGCCGCACGCTGTTTCACCCAGCGGGCATAGAGCAGGTCGCTAAGTGCACCGTTGCTGATGGGGATTGTCACCTCTTCCCAACGTTCCTTGGTCTGCGGGTTGAAGAGTGAAACGAGTGTTTTCTTCTTTGCTTTATTGTTGAGCAATGTGTAGTAATCCATTTCGGGAGTGATTTCCGTGCCGTCTATCTTCTCAATCACTACACCGGCTTTCACCTTTGTGTTGGCGTTGTCGAAGGGGCCTTTCTCTATTACTTCGGCAATGAGCATGCCTTTGTCCTGGTAATTCCAGTCGAAGAGCAGTCCCAGGCTGGAGGTCGGTTCGCTTTGTCCTTTCGGATAGAAGCGTCCGCCGGTATGCGATACGTTCAGTTCGCCCAGCCACTCGCTCAGTAGTTCGGCAAAGTCGTAGTTGTTGCTGATGTGCGGCAGGAACTTGCGGTAGGCGGCAGTCATGGCATCCCAGTCCACGCCGTGCATGTTGAGGTTGTAGAAGCGCTTTTGTTGCTGGCGGTACACGTGGTCGAACATGTATTCGCGTTCGGCAGCCAGATCCATCTTTACGTTGGCATGGTAGGAGATGGACTTCAAGTCGTCGGAAGAAGTGTTCAGTTTCTGCATGCTGCGGCTACCCAGCAAGAAGATGTTTTTGCCTTCTTTATCTATTTCCATGTCGGCCCAGCCGGCATCCATCTTGTGGAGCAGTTTGGTTTCCTTCTTGCGCAGTTCCATCTTCCAGAGGTCGAAGCCACCTTCGAAGGCAGCCAGGTAGTAGAGCGCTTCGCCGTCTTTGGAAATGATGACGCTACCCAGGTCCGAAGAGTTCGGGGTGAGGCGCACGATGCGGTCTTCGATGTTCTTCAGTTCCACAACGATGTCTTTTACCTTCTCTTCTTTGGCATCGCTTTCCTTGCTGTCCTTCTTTTTGTCTTTCGCTTTGCTGTCGTCTTTCTCTTTGTCTTTCTTCTGTTCGTCTTCCAGTTCCTTGCGCAGTTCGTAGTCTTCTTTGCTCAGGCAATATTTGTCGTAGGCATCCTGGTTGAGGAATACGAGCATGGCGTCGTTCTGCGAACCCCATGAGGCGTGGGCACGCATGCCGTAGCGCTCGGTGATGAAGAGGATGGCGTTGCCGTCGAGTACAAATCGGGGCATACCGCTCATGTAGCCGCTGTTCGTCAGGTTAACGATGGGCTGTCCGCCCTCTGCGCTGACAAGGCCGATGTCTGAGTACGGGTCGTGCCTGTTTCCGATGAATTCGAGGGTGAACCATTTGCCGTCCGGCGACCATGCGTAGTCGAATCCTCCGCCTGTGCTGTACCAGGTGGAACCGTCGGTGATCTGGCGCACTTTCTTTGTTTCCAGATTGAGCACCATCAGGCGGTTGCGGTCTTCGATGAAGGCCAGTTCCTTGCCGTCGGGCGAGAATTGCGGGTAGGCACGCTCCACGGTGGAGGAGGGGAGGAGGACTTCCTCGTTGATGAGGGTGGCATTGGGGAAGTTGGGATCTTCTTTGCGGGCTATCTTGGCAAGATAGAGTTGCCAGTTGCCGCCTCGTTCGCTGGCGTATGCCAGGGTGCGGTTGTCCGGGGCAAAGGAGAGGCCGGCTTCGCGTGCCGGGGTATGCGTGATTTGTTTGGTAGTGGCATAGTCGGTCGAGGTGACGAATACTTCGCCGCGGGCAATGAAAGCCACTTGCTTTCCGTCCGGGGAGACGGTGGCGGAGGTTGCACCGCTGGAATAGGTCAGGTGGGCTGTCTGCGGCTGGTCGTCGCGGGTAATTTCTATGGCGACTTTCTGCGGAGTGCCACCATTCTGCTGGGTATAGATTTCGCCGTCATATCCGTAGCACAGTGTTCCGTTGCTGCTCATGGAGAGGAAGCGCACGGGGTGGGTCTTGAAGGATGTCACTGCCTGGGCCGACTGCGGTTGAGTGAGCGGGAAAGAGTATACGTTGAACGTACCGCCGTTGCGCTCGCTCAGGAAGTAGAGGGTCTGGCCGTCGGGCGAGAGTACCGGATTGCGGTCTTCACCTTCGCGTTGGGTGAGGTTGGTGTGCTTGCCTGTCTGGGTATCGTACACCCAGATGTCGCGGGTGATGGAGGAGGTGTGATGCTTGCGCCATTCGTCTTCAAAACCCTTGCGGTCTTGGTAGAAGAACTGTTTGCCCGATTTGTCGAAACAGATGGCTTCGGCTGGAGTACCCAGAACTTGCTCGGTGCGTCCGCCCGTTGCGGGGACTTTATACACTTCGGTCATGGCGGAAGTGGGGAAAAGGGCGCTTGTAGCAGGGTCTTGGATAGATGCGGAGAACAGAATGTATTTGCCGTCCGGGGTGAATGCAGAGGGAAGTTCGGAAGCCGAGTTGGTGGTCAGCCGTTGGGCAGTGCCTCCGTTGGCAGGCATCACGAAGATGTCGAAGTTACCGTATCTGTCGCTGGCAAAAGCTATTTGCTTGCCGTCCGGTGACCATACGGGGGTACATTCGTAAGTCTCTTGAGTGGTGAGCTGTGTAGCTGTTCCTCCTTTTGCGGGAACTTTGTAGATGTCTCCTTTGTAGCAGAATGCGATTTCCGTACCGTCGGGGGAGATTTTTACGTCGCGCATCCATAGGGGGGCAGATGCAAAGCTGGTTATGGCAGTGAAGCCAAGGGTAATGCAGGCAAGAATTTTCTTCATAAATATCATTGATGCGTTATTGTTAGCGATGGACAAAAGTAATAAATATATTCGAAAACGTATAATGTATGCATAAATATAGTGTCACTTCATTCCTCTTTCCTTGTAAATCCGTTCTTTGGCGCTGTTGATGCTTTGGAATTTTTCTTCGGCGGCTTTCTTTATATCTTCTCCCAGCATGGCCACTTTGTCGGGATGGTGTTTCAGTGCCAGGCGTCGGTAGGCGGCACGCACTTCGTCGTTGGTGGCGGTAGGAGATATTTCGAGTACTTTGTAGGCTTCGTCCAGTGAGTTGCCGCCCAGGTTGAGCATTGATTCCACTTCCTGCACGGACAAACCCATGTAGAGGGCTACTTCTTTCAGCGCTTCTATTTCCTGGTTGCAGATGTGTCCGTCGCTTTTGGCTACATTCACCAGGAAGTCCAGCAGTTGCAGGCGTTCTTCGTAAGTCAGGTTGGCGGCGATCTGTCTTCCGCAGTCGCGGATGGTGTTCTTGAATGCCATCGGGTTCTGCCGGTCCATCTGCTTGCGTTGTTCAAAGAGGTTGAGCAGTATTTGCTGTCCTTCGTCTACGGCAGCTTCTCCGAAGTTTATTCTGAGGAATTTGCGGACGAACTCCATTTCGCTGTGCATGATGCGTCCGTCTGCCTTGATGATGTACGAGGCCATCACCAGCATGGAGAAAAGAAAACTGTTCCGCTGTCCGGCATTTCCGGTATCCCAGGTGTCTCTTGTCTGTTCTCTGCTGTATTTGTCGTCGGCAGAACTATCGTCGGTATCGAACAACGAACCGAGTGCATATCCTGCCAAAGCTCCCAACGGCCCTTTGACCATAAAGCCTATGATACCGCCTATCCATTTTGCTGCTCCCATAATTTTACGTTTAGAGTGCAAAAATAATAATTCTGCCGGAAATCATGGTAGCTGCAACGTATTATCTTTACAGGAGTGGAAATGCTAATTTATTTATTTGTTTCCAGAAGCTTTATCACATATTCCCGTTGCAGTGAGTAGGCACCATCTTCTTTTTGTACGTACTTCAGCAGTTGCAGCCCGTCTTGCCGTAGCCGGGACTTCAGCAGAATATTGTCTTCTATGTCTTCTGCCAACTTTAGCATGTTCATGGCGGCGAGTTCTATCTTGCTGGTCTTGTCGGAGTCTTTGTCGTATCTTCCGATAAGTTCCTGCGTACTCATATTCAGCAATTCTTTGGCGGGAAAGCCCAGTATTTGCTGTGTCAGTCCGTCGTACTCCGTCCATTCTTTCTGACGGATTTTCTTCTTGTTCAGTATTGCGTTGACGATTAAGGAGATGATTTCCTGAATCATACGTATCAGATAGTCTTGCTTTATCATAAGTCGTTGCTTTTGCAGGATATTGTCCGGATTGAGATGTTGCTATACAGTGATCGGCAAATGTAGTGATTATCCTTTGAAGTGAGGATATTGTTGGGAAATTATTGTTGTGATATCTTTCTTTTCGCTATCTTTGCGGCAGATACTCAAGAAGTATCGTATTATAGTAATCAGTTTAAGTGTTTTCGGGAAGCAGCGAAAATCTCAAAAGACACATCTGAACTGAATAGGGTTTCGCATGTTCTAATGCAACGATATGCGTACCCATTCAGTGTATAGATGTGTCTGGGTTGTTCGCTGCACCTCCGAAACTTATATATTGGATTGGGTGCGCACTTTTTTTGTACCTGAATCCGATTAAAAAGGCAAGCCTATGTTGTACGACTTTATTTCGGATATTATGGAAAATGTTTTTGAATGGCATCCTCTCTGTCCTTGCCACATGAAAAAGGATATGATAGCCTCCGGTGATGTTTACCATTTCCTGGAAGAGTACATGGGAGATCTGGGTGACGAAGCAAAATGGCAGAAACTGAAGCCTTCTTTCCTGGAATGTACTTATTGCCTGCTACATACAGCATTGAAGCTTGCCCGAAAGGACAAATATAATTATGAAGAAGAAAAAGTGGCAAAGCTGACTGCTGCCCTGACCATTGTCCGCGAAAGATACAAACTGTATAAAAGAGTACAGCAGGAACAACGGTGGAAACAATTATGGCAATGGATAAAAGGAGGTATGCGCACTCAGTAATTATAATATCCTCCTACACCCTACATCCGATTGGCAATCACATTATATTTCTCCTACATCCATCTTATCGTACAAGTAGGTATAAAGTATAAGGTAAAACGGGATAAAAAAGTTGAATTTGATATCATATTAGATTTTACTTTTCGTACTTTTGCCTGCAAGCATAAAATAATTATAAAAACTATGAAAAGTATAAGATTAGTCACATCTTTGTTCTTAATGGCTGTATTGGCCGGGTGTGGAAAAAGAAATGAGACAACTGGCATTATCACAGTTGATGTCAACGCAAGTTATCCCGAAAAGGAACTAATTCTTCAAGACTTTATGGATGTGGAATACATCCCATTGGAAACGAATGATGAATTTATCACCCAAGGCGACGTACTGGATATAGGTGACAAATACATATTAGTGAAAAACTGGAGAAATGATGGAGATATCTTTGTCTTTGACAGAAAAACCGGAAAGGGACTGAGAAAGATAAACCGGAAAGGACAAGGGGCTGAAGAATATACCTATATTAACGGGATTGTTCTGAACGAGGACAACAATGAAATGTTTGTCAACAGTTCTTCAATAAAAAGGATATTGGTATACGATCTTTCCGGTAACTTCAAGCGAAGCTTCAACCATGCAGAAGGTGCTGAGTATCTGAATGTACTCGATTATGATAAGGATAACTTGATTTGTTATGATATGTCCGTCTATTACAAAGAGGGAGAAAGTAGGGACAAGAAATTCTATCATGCGATTATATCGAAGCAGGATGGCAGCATTACCCGGGAACTCCCAATTCCTTTCGACATAGTCAAGGCACCGTATGTGCAGAAAGGAGAAGGGGTTGCGGTAGCTTCTATACGTCCCATCATTCCGTATTACAGCGATTGCCTGCTCGTAGAAACGTCTTCCGATACGGTGTACCATTATCTGTCAAAAGAGAATAAATTGACTCCTTTCATTGTGAGAACCCCTTCCAAAGATCCTGAAGTATTCCTTACGATGGGAACTATGACAGATCGCTATTTCTTCATGCAAACCATAAAGAAGGAGTTTGACTTTACGACGGGAAAAGGATTCCCAATTACAGACTTGATGTACGACAAGCAGGAAAATGCTGTATCTGAGGTTGTTGTGCTCAATAATGACTATGCGAAGAAGCAGGAAGTAGATATAACCTCGCATCCGATAAACGGTAAAATAGCCACTTACCAGACTTTGTCAGCTGCCCGGCTTGTCGATGCATACGAGAATGATGAATTGAAAGGCAAGTTGAAGGAAATAGCAGCCGAACTGAATGAGGAATCAAATCCGGTGCTTATGCTGGTAAAAAATAGAAAGTAGCATGAAAATATCTCTGTTGGCTACTGACAAAAAGCGATACTTGAATTTGCTTTTACTTGCCGATGAACAGGAGTCTATGATAGACCGTTATCTGGAGCGTGGCGAAATGTTTGTGCTCGAAGATAATGGGGTGAAAGCAGTTTGTGTGGTTACCGATGAGGGGCAGGGCGTCTGCGAATTGAAGAATATCGCCGTTTCTCCTGATTCGCAACGGCAAGGATATGGTAAGCGACTGATAAACTATCTGCTGGATTACTATTCGGGAAAATATATTCAGATGATAGTCGGAACCGGGGATGTTCCAAGTACAATCGGCTTTTATACGAGTTGTGGCTTTGAGTATTCCCATCGCATCGAGAATTTCTTTATTGATAACTATGATCACCTCATGGTTGAAGAAGGTGTCTTGCTTAAAGATATGGTTTATCTGAAGCAGAAAATGGGGTAAGTTCTATTTTATCTGCTATGCTTCTGATATAGGTCAAATCCTTACCTACTCCTTAGCTATAGGAAAGGAGAAGGTAAGGAGTAGGTAGGGAGAAGGTAAGGAGAAGATGTGGAGCAAGTTTAATAAGGTGTATAAATAAAGAAAGGACACCTAGCTTAATAGATGTCCTTTCAATTAATAATGTAGTATTTTTACTTCTTGGAATAGTGGTATTTCATGGAAAGGATATGTACTTCTATCTTATCATCATTTACAGAGTAAATAAGACGATGTTCAGAGGTTATTCTTCTTGACCATTTACCTGCTAGTTCATATTTGAGTGGCTCTGGTTTTCCAATTCCTGTATAAGGATGTTCTGTAATATCGTTCAGTAAGGCTGTGATTTTATTTAGAATAGCTTTATTGCCACTTTGCGAGAAGTAGAGATATTCTTTCCGTGCTTGGTCAGTCAATATTATTCTGTACATGATGCTCGGTTTAAGAAGTCCTCTATGCTCTCCCCTTCATTCTGGGCTAAATAATTGCCGTTCTTAATATCTTCTTCACCTTGACGTATGGCAGCCATTGTTTCTGGTGACGACATAATATATTCAGTCTCCTTTAAAGAATTGTACTCATCCAGAGAAATCATCACGACTCCTTTACCATTTCCACGATTAACAATTACAGTATCGTAATCATCAATTACAGAATCAATGTAGCTCTTAAGATTGGTTCTTAAATCCGTATAATTTGCTGTTCTCATAACTCCTTCTTTTTTTATATAACACAAAGGTATGTACTTATATGCGTACTTGCAAATTTGATTAGTTAATTATTAAATATAAAGAAAGGGTATCTAACATAGTAGATGTTCTTTCAGTCATTATCCCAAGAATCAAGTTTAAACCTCAGTTTAAACATCTTGTTTAACCCCACGTTTAAACCGCATGATAGGCAGGAGTGCTCTAAAAGAAAAAAGCATTGATAATCTTTCGATTATCAATGCTTTATCGGTAGTCGGGATGACAAGATTCGAACTTGCGACCACACGCCCCCCAGACGCGTACTCTACCGGGCTGAGCTACATCCCGAATTGCGGATGCAAAAGTAGTGCTTTATTTTGAAATAACAAATATTTCTTTTGTTTTTTCTTGGCTGACTTTTGAAATTATAGGATAAAACATACTGCCGATGAGGGGAAGTTGTATATCTGTCTCCTGCCAATAGCTTGAAGAAGACAGATATACACTGGAGAAAGTTATTGTAAGTTCAGGTTGTTTCTTACCGCTGTGACAGCAGAACTTTCGGGAGTTACCGACTTGCGGGTGCAATAATCAAATTCTGCAGACTTCTCGCCGCTGTATGATTTCCATTTCAGTTTCAACTTGACGGTCTTGCCTTCCGTATCAGGCAGAGCATCCAGCTTGAAGGCTACCAGGCCGTCCATTTCACTTCCATAGGTATCACCATTGGCATTGTGGCGGAATTCCACTTCATAAGGGTTTTCCGGATTTTTACTCAACAGCAGATTGACGAAATGCTTCGTGCTGTAGTTTCCCTGCATAGTACGGAATCTGAGGGTCAGATAGCCGTCTTCTGCGATAGTTACCCAGTCGTTTACTATTTCCACCGGGTCGGTACCGTATATGGCGTCATTCTCTTCGCCCAAATCCGGCGCGATGGTTTTTGTAAGGATACTGTCTATCCAGTTGATGTGTACAGCTTGGTTGTAGATATCGCTGGGTTCGTCCACTTCTTCGTAGTTCACCAATGCTCTGACTTCCTTCTCGCCGTAGGGAGATTTCTTCATGTTGGTAGGCAGCAGGGTAGTCTTGTCATCCAGTTGCAGGAAAACAGTCTGGTCTGCATCAGTCTTTACCGTTACCAGGGCATTGGGATATCTCATGCCGTAATAGTTGTCATCGTCGTCCAGGCAGGATTGAAGGCTTATGGAACTGATGACTGCAACAGCGATTAAAATTTTCTTGCTAAAAAATGATTTCATTTTCATAGTGTACTTTTTTAAATTAAACATTCGGAATAGGTGCTTCTGTTATAGAAATAAGATGTTTGTAGAAACCCTGCACGGCGTTTTGTTAATTAATGATAAGAGGGACGTATACTTGCACATCATGTGGAATATGTCTACCTTTGCTTATCTGAGATACGTATCTCCACATTGCGGAGAGTATGAAGTTCTCTCATGAAATTTTAGTTGGAGGAGTAGAATATGAATATTGAAGAATTCAGGGAGTATTGCCTTTCCTTGCCGGGGGTGAGCGAGAAGATGCCTTTCCCGAATGTGGCCGATAGATATAGCCGTGATGTGCTCTGCTTTTATGTGGCAGACAAATGGTTTTGCTTTGTCAATATTGAAGTGTTTGATTTTTGTTGCATCAAGTGTCGTCCGGAAGAAGCAGAAGAACTGCGTAACAGCTATGAAGGGATAAAACCGGGATGGCACATGAATAAGAAGTACTGGATTAGTGTCTATTTTGACAGTGATGTACCGGACGGCAAGATTAAGGAACTTGTAGCCCGGTCATACCATCTGGTCGTTGAGAGCTTGCCGAGGAAGGAGCGGGAGATAATAAAGGCCGGTTTATAGGAGGGGAGTGCAGGAGGATTATACCCCCATGCATTCCCTGTAAAAGTCGAACATCTCGAAGATAGTGTCCTTGTCCGCTGTCTGGTTGAGGCAGATGTCGCCGACTTCTTTCAGTAGGGTGAAGTTGATGACGCCGGCGGTGTTCTTTTTATCATGTTTCATCAGTTCGTAAAGCTGGTCGTACTGCTTGCAGTTGAAGGTAAAGCTGCCATAATTCTCTTTGATGAACTGAATGGCCTGTCGCATCTTCTCCTTCGGGAAGCCTGCTTTTATATAAGAAAGGTACAGTTCGCAGACAATGCCCCAGGCAACGGCATAGCCGTGCAGCACCGGACGGTTCTCGGCAAGGGCAAGGCTTTCGAAAGCATGGCCTACGGTATGTCCCAGGTTCAGGGCTTTGCGGATGCCGTGTTCCAGCGGGTCTTCTTCTACAATGCGTTCCTTTACCTGCACGGAGCGGCCTACCATAGATTTCAGCATGACGTAATCTATCTTTTCCGTATCAAATGTCAACAGTTCCGTCAGATGTTCCTGCGTACTGATGAGGCCGTGCTTCAGCATTTCGGCATAGCCGGAGAAGAAGTTGTGCGCATCGAGGCTACGCAGAAACTCCGTTTCGAGCAGCACACTGGCAGCAGGTGCAAAAACGCCGATTTCATTCTTCAGGCCGTTGAAGTTGATGCCCGTCTTGCCTCCTACGGAAGCGTCGACCATGGCAAGCAGGGTGGTGGGGATGTTGATATAAGCGATTCCCCGTTTGAAGGTGGAGGCGGCAAAGCCGCCGAGGTCGGTTACCATGCCTCCGCCCAGGTTGATGAGCAGGGAGTGGCGTGTAGCTCCTTTCTCGCTCAACGCTTGCCAGACGGAAGCCAGTGTTTCGAGATTTTTGTGTACGTCTTCTGCACCGATAATAATCTCCTCTGCTTCTTGCAGTGCCGGGATGCCGTTTAGTTGTGGCAGGCAGAGGCGGTGGGTGTGCTCGTCGGTAAGGATGAAGAGCTTGTCATGGGGGCATTTCTCTATAGCGTGCGTCAGACTGCTTTCCAGTCCTTCGCAAAGGATTACTTCTTGTTTACTCATAAGACGATTTCGGATTTGTGATTTATTGCAGGGCAAAGATAACTCTTTCGGCAATAAGTGTTATCTTTGTCCCACTAAAAACTTTATAAATCATAAATCAGAATTCAAAATGAGAGCTTTGTTACCCGTATACTGCCGTCCGTTAGGATATTTCATTATTGCTTTAGCGTTATTCCTCCCCTTCCTGATGTTGATGCTGGGAAGAGTGACCGATGCTAACCTGCTGTTCTACAAGGAATGTTCTAAACTTCTGATGATGATGGGGGCATTGATGATTATCTTCGCCCTGACAAAGAACGAAAACAAGGAAATCGAGCAGATACGCAACAAAGCCGTGCGCAATGCCATCTTCCTGACTGTACTTTTCATCTTCGGCGGCATGCTTTATCGTGTAGCGAAGGGTGATCTCCTTTCGGTAGATTCTTCCTCTTTTCTCATATTTCTGATATTGGATGTGCTTTGCTTGGAATTTGGTATAAAGAAAGCGACTGTTGATCGATTATTTAAGCGGAATGGTCGATAAATAGAGCAAATCGTCATGCGGGGCATTAAACCTTTTGCCCGGAAGCTTGTCAAAGGTGACAGTGATTAGAAGACATTGTTCACTTTAAAGAATAGACAAAGAATAGACGCATGAAGAAGATTATTACGGGGATGGTGTTGCTGCTGGCAACAACGCTGTCCGTATTTTCACAAACAAAGAACATCACAGTTTCGGGCCGTGTCATGGAAGACACGAAGGAACCTGCAATACAAGCCACAGTACAGTTGCTTTCATTGCCCGACAGCACCCAGGCGGCAGGTGTGGCCAGTTCCAATCTGGGATTTTTTTCCTTGCCCCCGGTAAAGCCTGGAAAGTATGTACTAAAGGTTTCTTATATCGGATTCAAAACGTTGTGGCAGCCTATGCAGCTTTCCAACGCCACTCCGCAAAAGAACTTGGGGGTGTTGACGCTGGAGAGTGACGCCGTGATGTTGGCGGAAGCTGTGGTTACGGCAGAAGCTCCGCAGGTGCAGGTTGTAGAAGATACGTTGATGTATAACTCCTCTGCCTACCGTACCCCCGAAGGCGCCATGCTCGAAGAACTGGTAAAGAAATTGCCCGGAGCAGAAATTGACGACGAAGGCAATGTGAAAATCAACGGTAAAGACCTGAAGAAGATTATGGTCGACGGTAAGGAGTTCTTCGGCGGAGACGTGAAGACCGGTTTGAAGAACCTGCCGGTAGACATGGTGGAAAAGCTGAAAACATACGATAAGAAGTCCGACTTGGCGCGTATCACCGGCATTGATGACGGTGAGGAAGAGACAGTGCTCGACTTGACGGTGAAGAAGGGTATGAATCAGGGATGGTTCGGTAATGCCGATGTGGCAGGCGGAACGGAAGACCGTTATCTGGGGCGCCTTATGGTGAACCGCTTTGTGGATAAAACACAGGTTTCAGTAATCGGTTCTGCCAACAACGTAAATGACCAAGGTTTCTCCGGTGGTGGCGGTGGTCCCCGCTGGCGTAGAAACAACGGCTTGACGGCTACGAAGATGGCGGGTGTGAACTTTGCTACCCAGACTGAAAAGTTGGAGTTGGGCGGTAGCGCGCGCTATAACTTTATGGATGGGGATATTGCAAGCATCGGTTCTACAGAGGACTTCTTGCCGAACGGTAACTCTTACTCCAACTCCAACAGCAAGCAGCGCAACAAGAACAAGAATTTCAATGCTGACTTCCGCCTGGAATGGAAGCCGGATTCTATGACGAATATCATTTTCCGTCCCAACTTCTCGTATGGCAAGACGGATAATCTTTCCAATTCGGAATCCGGGACGTTCAACGAAGATCCTTATAACTTGGTGGCTAATCCGAACGACTATCTGAATCTGGCTTCAATTACCGGTGAAGACCCGTTGCGCCGCATCCGTATCAATGCCATTAACAGCGGTTCGCTGAGTGATAATAATAGTACCTCTGCCAATGCCACTCTGCAATTGAACAGAAAGCTGAATACAAAGGGACGCAATATCACTTTACGCGGTAACTTCGGCTATAGCGATAATGACAACAATCAGTATACAGAGTCCGAAACGCATTACTTCCAGTTGCAGAACTATCTGGGACAAGACTCGGTGCTGATCCGTAACCAGTATATCACTACGCCTACCAAAAACTATAACTACACGGCACAGCTTACTTACAGTGAGCCGATTGCCCGTGCTACTTTCCTGCAGTTCAGCTATCAATTCCAATACAAGTATAGCGAGAGTGACAAGACGACGTACGACTTGCAGAACTTCACGGACTGGGGATTGTCCACTCAACTTCCGGCAGGCTACGAAGAACATGCGGTAGATAGCTTGGGTAAGTATGCTGAATACAGATACTACAACCACGACGCCTCAGTGTCTCTACGCTTTATTCGCGAAAAGTATCAGTTGAGTGCCGGTATGTCGTTCCAGCCACAGCATTCGGTCTTGTCTTACAAGCGTGGCGACTATATGATTGATACTACCCGCAATGTGTTTAACTTTGCTCCGAATGTAGATTTACGTGTCCGTTTCTCTAAAGTGAGCCAGTTGCGCCTGACGTATCGCGGACGCAGCGGCCAGCCGAGCATGGAAAACTTGCTGCCGATTGTCGATAACTCCAACCCGCAGAACATTCGCGTGGGTAATCCGGGCTTGAAGCCTTCCTTTACGCACAACATGCGTTTGTTCTACAATACGTACAATGCCGAAAAGCAGCGTGGCATCATGGCGCATGCCAACTTCTCGGCAACCCAAAACAGTATCAGCAACAGCCGTGTGTACAATTCCGAAACCGGTGGATGGACCACTACCCCGAAGAACATCAACGGTAACTGGAATGCGTTTGGTATGTTTGGATTTAATACGGCACTTCCTAATAAGAAGTATACCATCAACTCCTTCTCCAATGTCAACTATCAGAACAATGTAGCTTATCTGACTGACAACAAGACGAAGGAGGAAAACAAGAATACAACGACCAATCTGACGCTGGGCGAACGCCTGAACGCCGCTTATCGTAACGATTGGTTTGAATTCGGCTTGAACGGAAGCATTTCTTATTCAATAGAAAAAGATAAGTTGACGCCGGCCAATAATCAGGAGCCTTACAACTTCTCTTATGGTGCCAATACACAAGTGACCTTGCCTTGGAGCATGACGGTCTCTACCAATATTGCCAACCAAAGCCGTCGTGGTTATACGGATAGCAGTATGAATCGTAATGAGCTTATCTGGAATGCGCAGGTGGCGCAGAACTTCCTGAAAGGAAACGCTACGGTCAGCTTCGAGATGTATGATATCCTGAAGAAGCAGAGTAACATCAGCCGTTCGCTGACGGCAAGCGGCCGCTCGGTGTACGAGTATAATGGCGTGAACAGCTACTGCATGCTGCACTTTATTTATCGTCTGAATATTTTCGGCAGCAAGGCTGCACGCGAGAGGATGCAAGGCAGACATGGCTTTGGTGGTCCTGGCGGTCCCGGTGGTCCCGGAAGATTTGGCGGACGCCGGCCTTTCTGATAAATGATAATTTAGTGTCGTGTGATAACAAGTGTATCTCAAACTCCTCCGCCTGAAAGGGGAGGTGCCCGCTTGCGGGCGGAGGGGTCTTACATAAATAGAAAGTAACTTTGTGCAAGTCCCTTCGGATGTGAAACCCCTCCGCCCTACGGGCACCTCCCCTTTCAGGCGGAGGAATTTGAGATACTCCGTAAATTCCCATTTATGTTAATCTCTGTAATCTCTGGTAGAAGTTTCAGTGTTTTTCTTACATTTGTTTCACACTTAATTGTTTGTGAACATGTTCGATTGGAATCTCTTTGCCAGCCAGATTGCTTCGGTAGCATTCGACATCATCTATTTCGGTGCTATCATCGGTACGATTATCGTTGTCATCCTCGACAACCGTAATCCGGTGAAGACTATGGCGTGGATACTGGTATTGATGTTCCTTCCTGTAGTGGGGCTTATCTTTTATTTCTTCTTCGGGCGTAGCCAGCGCCGTGTGCGTATCATCGGAAGGAAGAGTTACAGCCGCCTGCTCAGGAAGCCGATGGCTGAGTATCTGGCACAAGACTCCTGTGCGCTCCCTATGAACTACAGTCGCCTGATCTCCCTGTTCCGCAACACCAATCAGGCCTTTCCTTTCGACGGCAACCGGGTGGAAACCTATACCTCCGGCCTTTCCATGTTGCAATCCCTGCTGCGCGAATTGCAGAAAGCCACCCGCCACATTCATCTGGAATTCTATATCTTCGAAGACGATGCCACCGGACGTATGGTGCGCGATGTCCTTATGGAAAAGGCGCGTGCAGGCGTCGAGGTACGCGTCATCTACGACGACGTAGGTTGTTGGCACGTCCCCAACCGCTTCTTCGAAGAAATGCGGGCATCGGGCATTGAGGTGCGCAGCTTCCTCAAAGTACGCTTCCCGCTTTTCACCAGTAAAGTGAACTATCGTAATCACCGGAAGATTGTTGTCATCGACGGCCGCATAGGTTTCGTGGGTGGCATGAACCTGGCAGAACGCTATATGCGCGGCTTCTCGTGGGGCATCTGGCGCGATACGCACCTTCTGCTCGAAGGCAAAGCCGTTCATGGCTTGCAAACTGCTTTCCTGCTCGACTGGTACTTCGTAGACCGCACGCTGATTACTTCCGCCCGTTACTTCCCGAAGATAGAAAACTGTGGCACTTCTTTGGCACAGATTGTAACAAGCGAACCTATCGGTCCCTGGAAAGACATCATGCAGGGACTTGTCATGGCCATCTCCGCTGCGCGGAAATACTTCTACATTCAGACTCCTTATTTCCTTCCTACCGAAGGTGTACTGATAGCCATGCAGACTGCCGCCTTGGCGGGTGTCGACGTGCGCCTGATGCTCCCCATGCGTGCAGACAACCGCTTGACGCACCTGGGTTCCTGCTCTTATCTGGCAGATGTACTTTATTCGGGTGTCAAGGTATACTTTTATAAGAAAGGCTTTCTGCACTCCAAGCTGATGGTGTCGGACGACGAACTCTCCACGGTAGGTTCCACCAATGTAGACTTCCGCAGCTTTGAGCATAATTTTGAAGTAAATGCGTTTATCTACGACATGGATACCGCCCTCGAAATGCGCGAAATCTTCTTGCAGGATCAGCGGGAGTGCACGCAAGTATTCCTGAAAAACTGGGTAAAGCGTCCCTGGTATCGTAAAGCTGCCGAGAGCATTGTGAGATTGATGGCGCCGCTTCTTTAATCAGTAGTATCTATATCTTCTGTTTCTGAAGAACCGGAACTCAATCTAAAGAACGAGAAGTTCACGCTGCCGTATGCCCTTCTTTCTACAAAGTGCGGATGTTCTTCAAAGCCGTTCTTCTTTCCATGTTCCAGCACGAACAGTCCGTCTGCTTTCAGCAGGTTGTTTTCGAAGATAAGGTCGGGCAAGGTTTCCAGTCCGGTCAGTTCATAGGGGGGATCGGCAAAGATGAAGTCGAACTGTTCCTTTCCGCTCTTGATGTATTTGAATACATCGCCGCGGATGGGCAGGCATTTATCAGTCTTCACCTCTTGCATAATTTTGCAGATAAAGGCGTAGTGGTCGCGGTCTTTCTCTACGCTGACCACTTGGTCGCATCCTCTGGATACGAGTTCGATACTGATGCTGCCCGTGCCTGCAAAGAGGTCGAGGGCGCGTACACCGTCTTCAAAGTCGATGTGGTTGGAGAGCACATTGAACAGATTCTCCTTGGCAAAGTCCGTAGTGGGGCGTGCCTTGAAGGAGTGGGGCACGTCGAACCGTCTTCTTTTGTATATTCCGCTGATTACTCGCATGAGATTATGGCTTGTAGGTCAAGATTAGTGGCGGGGTTCATGATGAACACCTGCCGGATGAATTTTCGCAGTTCGGGCAGTAGCTGTTCTTTGTCGTGCAGGCTGCCGGTGAGGTGCAGTTCGTCACGCTCTTGCTCAAAGCCGAGTTGCTTCCATATATATAATAGGTAATAGATGCGGTCGGCTGTTTCCTTGCATTCGAAAGAGTTGGCAAGGAGCAGATGTCCGCGTTCGTAGCCGTACACGTCTACGGCATTTTTCCGCAGGTTTACATACATCTTACGGCTGTTGCCCAGGCGACTCTTTGCTGCAAAGAACTCGATGAAGGGGCTGGCCTGGGAGTAGAATTTTGCATCGGGATACTGTTCGCGCAGGAAGATGCAGGCACTCTTGTCCATGCCGAACAATACAACGGAATTATTCTTATGCAGAATGTTGTACTGAACAAGTTCGTTCTCCCGCTTCGGGTGATTGTGATAGAATACGATTTCCGCTTGTTCGTCTTCAAAGAATTCCAGCGGGATGAACGTAAAGCGCTTGTCCGCCATCAGCACATTGACACGGCGGTAAGGACGGCTCAGCCATTCCACTTCGCGGAAGGTTTGTTTCAGGTTGGCGGTGAGGGAGAGCGACTCATCCACTTCACGGTCAAAGAAAGAAAGCTCGCCGTCGCCCAAGGGGTTGAATACAGAAAAAGAAAATCCATCCGTACTGAGACGGATGGATAATGTATACTGTTCCGATTTATTAAAATCAGTTGTTTCTATCATACGTATTGTGTCGGGGTGAGATTATTCCCAGTTACCGGCGTTGTTGTTAGCTGTTTCCAAGCTACCGATCATCAGACCGCTATATTTACCCAGCTTCGTCTGTAAGTCTTTCAGGTTAGCAATTTCTTGCTTGTCCAGACCATTCAGGTAAACATCGTACGGAGTCTTCACTTCGAGCAGACAGAAAGGAGCACCGGACTTGGCAGTATCGTTACGTGTTGCCATTTCGAATTGTGCACCGTTTCCAAAAGGAACATATCTCATAGAGTCAGCATTGAAACCTTTGGGGAAGATCGTATCCAATACGGCTGCCCACAAAGTGTCACGCTTGAAGTTTTCCAAACCCCACTTCTTAACTTCATCATACTTGCCTGTTTTCTTGGCTTTCTCGATGATGGCGATAGCTTTCTTTTCAGTCAGACCATCTTCCAGCTGCTTGTCGTTCAATTCACCTTGTTTGTAGATGAACGGAAGCTTCTGGTTCTTTACGAAGTCAATCAGCGTATCGAAGCTGGCGGTGTACTGCTGACCATGCAGAGTACGGTACTCCAACTGTGCTTTACGGATGTCCATCAAACGTGCAATGACTGCTGCGTCTCTGTGCTTCTTCGCTTTTTCAAAGTTTATAGGACCCATAATGCTGGTATAGCAGATATAAACTAAAACCAGAGCACATAAGCCTAAAACGATATTAAATACTGTTTTCATGATAAATATGTTTTTTAGTTGTTATATTCGCACCGCAAAAATAAAAGAAATTAATTTAAAAACGATAGTTCCCTTTACTTTTTTCTGTTACAAAAATGATAAATAACTATTTAGAAAGGCAAATTAAGGAAAATTTTCCTTACCAACCAACTCTTGAGCAAGAAATTGCAGTAAAATCTTTATCAGAGTTCCTTGTGTCGCCCCATAACGAGGCGGTTTTTCTGCTGCGTGGTTATGCCGGAACAGGTAAAACTTCGCTGGTGGGTGCTTTGGTGCGGACGTTGGATAAGTTGCAACAGAAGTCGGTACTGCTGGCTCCCACCGGGAGGGCGGCGAAGGTATTTTCTGCTTACGCGGAGCATCCGGCGTTTACAATTCATAAAAAAATCTATAGACAGCAATCATTCTCTAATGAGGTGAGCAATTTTTCGGTGAACGATAATTTGACAACTCATACCTTATATATAGTAGACGAGGCGTCGATGATTTCCAATGAGGGACTGTCCGGTTCCATGTTTGGTACGGGGCGTTTGCTGGACGACCTGGTGCAGTTTGTCTATTCCGGCCAGGGATGCCGGTTACTGTTGATGGGAGATACGGCGCAGCTACCGCCGGTAGGGGAGGAACAGAGTCCCGCCCTCTTTGCCGAGGCATTGAAAGGTTACGGGCTGGAGGTGAAGGAAGTGGACTTGACGCAGGTAGTACGCCAGGAGCAGCAGTCGGGCATCTTGTGGAATGCCACCCGGTTGCGGCAACTGATAGCGGAAGACGACTGTTTCAGCCTGCCGAAGATTAAAGTATCGGGCTTTGCCGACATCAAAGTGCTGCCCGGCGATGAACTGATAGATACGTTGAGCTCCTGCTATGACAACGACGGGATGGACGAAACCATCGTGATATGCCGTTCCAACAAGCGGGCGAACATCTATAATAATGGTATCCGTGCGCAGATACTCTGGCGGGAAGATGAGTTGAACACGGGCGACTTGTTGATGGTGGCGAAAAATAACTACTTCTGGACGGAGAAGCAGAAGGAGATGGACTTCATTGCCAACGGTGAGACGGCCGTAGTACGCCGCATGCGCCGCACGCGCGAATTGTACGGTTTCCGCTTTGCCGATGTAACCCTGGTTTTTCCCGATTACAATGATTTCGAGTTGGAAGTGAATCTGCTTCTGGATACACTCCATACCGATGCGCCTGCCCTGCCAAGAGCGGAGAACGACCGTCTCTTCTACGCCGTTCTCGAAGACTATGCAGACATTCCCGTGAAGCGCGACCGCATGAAGAAGATGAAAGCCGATCCTTATTACAATGCCCTGCAAGTGAAGTATGCCTATGCCGTGACTTGCCACAAGGCGCAGGGCGGGCAGTGGAAGAATGTTTTTCTCGACCAGGGCTATATGACGGACGAATACTTGACACCCGACTATTTCCGTTGGCTCTATACTGCTTTCACCCGTGCCACGGGAACGCTCTATTTGGTGAATTATCCGAAAGAGCAGGTCATCTGAATCGTTCGCAGCGCTCCGAACTCTTAATGATTTGAAATAAAGTAGGGTAGCCGATGCAGTATTTTGTTTTTTTCTGTATTTTTGTATTGTAGAACAACTAAATTCGAGACAATGAAATACATCTATTCTATATTGGTATGGGCGTTGCTCTTATGCGTCGGCACCAGCTGCGAAGATGATTATCGCGATATGGCTCTCTTTGAGGGAGTGGAACCCATCTATCAGATAGGCACCTGCAACAATCTGACTTCTTCCGTGTCACTCTATCTTACGAATCCCGAAGGTATTGTACTTGGCATAGACGGCGGCACAGGCGACTATGTGCTGGAGAATTCTGACAATGCCGTGGCTACGGTAGATTTCACCGAAAGCGTAAACGGATATCAGCGCATCAAGGTGCTTCCTAAGATGGAAGGACAAGCACTGGTAACGGTGAAGGATGGGAGTGGTTTGTCTACGATGCTGCAAGTAATTGTGAAGAAGCATGTCAGCCATATTCTCCGTAAGGTGACAGAGGGGTTTGTAATGGCCGACGGTAATATTCCGGATGATGAATGGCGGGATATTCAAAAAGAGTTGGAGAATAACTTCACTGTGAAATTGAATGGCTATTATGAATTCATAGCAACAAATGCTGCAGAAGGAGTATGGAGTACTGCCGGTAAGTTGTTGGTCTATCCTACCGGAACCGAAACCAAACCTATTGAAGGAACTTTTGAACCGGTTGTTTATGAGGGAGAGAGCTCATACTCAATTCGTCTTTGCTATAATGGTGAAGAACATATCTTTACTCCGAAGAATCCGATAGAAACTGTGACAAGAGAAACCGGACCGGTATCGTTTACGATGTGGGAAGAGGTTACCCCGCTTATCCCTGCCGAGGCGCTTCCGCAAGGATGCAGAGTATTTCATGGCGAACGGTGGGCAGAATAGGATTGCTTTGGACAATTCTTAGGATTCTTGTCAAGAGCAGATTTATAAAGATTTAACGGACGGGAGGCTTAGGCTTCCCGTTTCTGTTTTCATACCCTATCTTTTGCCACATCGAAACGGATGGTCTGTTTGCTCCGAACGTATCGTCTGTTTGCCCTCAACGCATGGTCTGTTTCCCTGGAACAGATGATGTAAACTCCAGAGCTTAACATCTTGAATGCCACACTTCAGCACCCCAAATGCCAGCCATTTCACCTGCTGAGGTGTGGCATTTGCCTTACTGACATGTGGCATTCGGAACGATAACATGTGGCATTGCAAACGGGAGGTAGGGAGAGGTAACAAAAAACGGAGAAGCACTGCCTCTCCGTTTATCCTAATTTAAAATTGAAGTATCTATAAACTGACTTTACAAAGATACAACATCCGAAAGGCGATGTCAAGCTTTTCGGCAATTATCTTACATGTCTTCCAAAGAAAAACCTTTGTACTCTACTTGATAGTCTGCATGCTTTTTGATTATCTCTACGGCTTTGTTTTCCAGAATATGCAGATTGATGCGTTCTTTATTTCGTTTTACTTCTCCTATGAGCAATCGTTTTTCAAAGTCGTTTACGGCAATGATATCAATCTCGTTTTCTCCTTTTCGGTCCCAGTAGCTTTGTATGTCCGAATAAGATTTTGATTCGGCAAGCTTCTGACGGAAATATTTCTCCAGTATATATCCACTGTAAGTTTCATAATCCCGTTCCACAATCTGATATATGTAATCCAAGTTACCTATTTCTACCGCACTGCGGTATTTATAGATGAAGCGGAACCAGAATTGAAGGAAGTTATCTACAATTCTGTATTTATTGTTTCGGCTTCCTTCCTTTGCCATGAAGGGACGTACGCGCCGGATAATATTGTATTCATTTTCCAGTTTGTCCAAGTAGCCTCCAATGGGCATGTTCAGTGTACTCTCGATGTCTCCTCGTGCAGTTTTCGACGATGCTATCAGTGCAAGGATGGAGAAATAGTTACTATAGTCTTTGCCAAACTCTTCTATCAGTACATCCTTGCCTTCTTCCAGAAAGTAAGAGCCCGGTGACAATATGGTTTTCAGCATTTTCTCCTTTGTAAAAGCTTTGCGGATTACTAATTGTTCGATGTATTTGGCAACTCCTCCCGTCAGCAGATAGAAAGTGAGCAAGTCCTCGGGGTTGTAGTCCGGCTGATTGTCGGCGAGTATTTCTTTCAGCGTGCTGATTTCAAAGGGGTGGATGTGCATGCGGGCAGTTGCCCTGCCATAGAGTGGCTCTTTGGAGTTCTCGAAGATTTGCTTCATCATGGAGTAGATGGAACCGCAAATCACCAGATTCATCCGGCTTTTCTCCTTGTTGGCGTCCCATATATTCTGCATGTCGCTGAATAGAGATGGATTGATGTTTTTGAATTCTTGGAACTCGTCAATGATCAGTGTGAAATTCTTCCGTTCAGAGAGTTGCATCAGTACTTTGAACAATTGGGAGAAACTGGCGAAATGCCCGAAGACTTCTCCGAGTTTGTTTTCCATTTCTTCCACGAACTCCTCACATAGCAGTATTTCATTTTTGCGGCCGATGAAAAAGTAAAGTACAGGAGTTGTGGTGAAAGCGTTTCTCAACAATGTTGTTTTGCCTACACGTCTACGTCCCACCATCATTGTCATCTGCGCTGATTCTGCAGATGCTGCCTCTATTTCTCGCAAGGTTTCCAGTTCTTGCGTTCTGTCATAGAATCTCATAGTTTCTTCTTTTATTGCTTAATTATCGCAACCGTCGTTACTGTAACAGTGGTTGCGATAACTGCAAATCTCGTGATTGTTTTGGAGAAAAGCAAGAATAAGGATGACTTTTCATGATAAATGTGTTGTTTGAATGAACTTACCGATGCTGCATGACTTCTTCCCTGAGAATAGAGGAAAACTTCCGTGCTCCCACGTCCGTCAGGTGACTGGAGTTACAAAAGTCATCCTCCTCGAAACGAGGGTCAGACATATAGTTGTAATATTCCATGGCGGGGTACACACGTTTCATGCTGTCCACACAGGCCTGCATCTCTTTCATGCCGCGCGGTGTGGTCAACTCCACGAAGCTCCGGTAACAGGGGAAGGTGATAACTATCAGGCGCACGTCCGCTTCTTTGCACACTTGTGCTATCTGCTTCATGTATGAAAGAGTATGGGCGAAAGCTTTTGTGGCGTTGGGATGATTGTACTCCATCTCCTTGGGCAGCTTATCTTCTCGCCACGTGGGACTTTTCTCCGCTACCGTTATAGGCTCGAAGCCGGTGGAATCGCAATGGTGTGTTGCTTCAAAATCTCTGATGAATAACCGTTTCCCGTAGTCGAGACGCGAATTGATAAGTTCGGACCAATAGCGGTAGCGAAATTCATCCTCGTAGCTAATGTCCATATATTTGGCGAACATACAGCGGTAAGAGGCGGACAAATCCGGTTCTTTACTTTTGCGAGGCAGCGGATATTTGTAGCTACTGTACTGGAAGTTGTAGCCAAGCGGCCAAATAACACATTCTAAATTTTTCAATTTGGGAACGTACCGTTTGCTAATTATGGCATCGTAGTACGTGTTTCTACCTTGTGTTGCCATGTTGAATACGCTGTCGCCCAAATAGTGGGGTATGATGCCGTCGCCTGCGTGTGAATGTCCCAAGACCAATGTTTTTATTTTTTCGCCTTGTTGTTCCACGTAATTCTTCTTGTAGGAATATTCGTTGGAGATTGTCAGTAGGTATAGCTCCAATCCTATGCAGATGCAAAAAAAGCAAAGGAGGAGCAGGGTTGCTTTCAGAATAAATTGTTTCATTGTCGTTTTTTAGAATTGGAAGTAAATAAAATCAGTTTGCGAACCGGAGAAAAGAAGGATGCCCACGCTGAGTAGCAGGTATAGACACCAGCGGACGAGGCGGTAACGGGAGATGTGCTCTATCCCTTGCAAGGCGTGCTGTTTGTCTCGCTGTAACCATTCAATTACAACAAGGAACATTATATAAAGTGCGGCTTTCTTTCCGTATAGAATCGAAACATGGAGCAAAGACGGCGAACACATTAGCCCGAGATAATCCCATGCTTGACCGATACTTTCTGCCCGGAAGATAATCCAGCCGATGACAGCGAGGAGGAACGTCAGCAGCATTTGTCCGGCTTCTTTTATAGTAGGAAGTAAACGCCCTGCGGCAACTAGGTTCGTGTTCTTGCGGTTCTTGCCCAGTAGCATCAACGGAAAGAAAAGCAATGCATGATAAGCGCCCCAAACGATGAATGTCCAGTTGGCTCCGTGCCAGAAACCGCTGACGAGGAAGATAATCATCGTGTTGCGCATCACTTTCCAACGGGCGCAGCGGCTGCCGCCCAAGGGAATGTAGATGTAATCGCGAAACCACGTGGTGAGCGAGATGTGCCAGCGGCGCCAGAACTCTGCGATGTCCCGTGAGAAATAGGGGAAGTTGAAGTTGCGCATCAGGTTGATGCCGAAAAGGCGTGCTGTACCGATAGCAATGTCCGAGTAGCCCGAAAAGTCACCGTAGATTTGGAAAGTGAAGAATATGCCGCCCATTAGTAGCGTGAATCCGTCATGGTAGGGATAACCATCCCAAATAATGTTGACCGCTGCGGCGCAGTTGTCCGCTACCACCATCTTTTTGAAGAAGCCCCATAGTATCTGTCGGCATCCGTCCACCGCCTGCGCGTAGTCGAATGTGCGTGGCTTGTAGAACTGGGGCAGCAGGTTGGTGGAGCGTTCTATCGGTCCTGCTACTAACTGCGGGAAGAAACTGATGTAGGCAAAGAATGCTACAAGATTGTGGCAGGCAGGAAGTTTCTTCCGGTAGACATCAATGCTGTAACTCAATGCTTGGAAGGTGTAGAAACTGATGCCCACGGGCAGTAGGATGTCCAGTGTCACCCAGTCTGTCTGTACGCCTACTCCGCGGAACAGTGTCGCAAGGTTTTCCGCAAAGAAGTTATAGTACTTGAAGAGGGCGAGGATGGAGAGATTCAGCACGATGTTGGCTGCGCTGATCCATTTCTGCCTGCAACGGTTTCCTTCGCTGCGCTCTATCAGTACTCCGCTTGCATAACTGAACAGCGTGGTGAGTGCAATGAGTATTAGAAAACGCATGTCCCACCAGCCGTAGAAGACATAACTGGCAGCAACCACAAATAGATTTTGCCATTGCAGGCGTTTGAATACGAGCCAATAGAGCAGGAATACTATCGGCAGAAAGAGTAGGAACTCAATAGAATTGAATAACATGACTTTGACATGTGTGTTCCGACAAGTCTTCGGTTGGAACGGTTAATGGTTACGTTATAATATAACGAAAGCGTGAGACTTGTCCTACTCATCGCCATAAGGTGTCTGGAAAAACCTGCGAAAGATGAGTGAAGAAACAATATTCCCACGCTGTAGTATAACGAACAAGACACCCACATGAGAAACGGTGCTTGCACATTGATACAAACAGAATGAGCGTTACTATTGTCTCTATCCCTTTCGCTTTGAAATTTTCCAGACTTCAATGGCGAGATAAAGCAGAAAACGCTTTCTTGTGTGCCGGCGGATTTCTCCCCGTCGGCACGGCAAAGGTACGCTTTCTTTTTGACAAAGTAACGCTCTGTAAGAATATTATTTCTTCGGAGATATTAAAAAGACTCCGCTTCCAGCTTTTCAGCCGAGAGCGGAGCCTTCTCGATTATTAGTGGTATGTGTGTTATAGCCCTGCCAGTTCCAACACCCTATCAATAGCTGCATTCAGTCCGTCCGCATTCTTGCCACCGGCAGTTGCGAAGTGAGGCTGACCGCCACCACCGCCTTGTATCAGCTTTGCAGCTTCTTTCACCAGGTTGCCGGCCTTCAGTCCGCCTGCCACGAGGTTGTCGCTCAGCATAACGGTCAACATAGGTTTGCCTTCGCATTCGGTTCCGGCTACAAAGAACAAGTTTTCTGTTACTTGTCCGCGCAGCTGGAAAGCGATATTCTTCACCGTTTCGGCAGGCAACGGAGCACAGAACTTGATGACCTTCACACCGTGTCTTTCCTGGATGCTGTTCAGTAACTTATCCTTTATTTGTGCTTCCTTCTCCTTCATGAAGTCTTCCACTTGCTTCTTCAGTCCGGCATTCTCTTCGATGTACTTGCGGATAGTTCCGGCGAGGTCGGGAGCATTGTTGAAGAGAGCCTTCAGGTCGCGCAGCGTATCTTGTACGGAATCCATCATTTCTTCCACGCGTGCTCCTGTATAAGCCTCGATACGACGTACACCGGCAGCCACGGAACTTTCGGAGGTAATCTTCATCATTCCGATGTTTCCGGTAGCGGCTACGTGCGTACCACCGCAGAACTCAACGGAAGAACCGAATTGGATGACGCGCACATGGTCGCCGTACTTCTCGCCGAAGAGAGCGATAGCTCCCAGTTCTTTGGCATCTTCAATAGGGATATTGCGGTATTCTTTCAAAGGAATGTTGGCACGGATCTTGGCATTTACCAGATGTTCCACTTGGCGGATCTCTTCGTCCGTCACTTTCTGGAAGTGTGAGAAGTCGAAGCGCAGGGAGTCCGGAGTAACCAAAGAACCTTTCTGCTCTACGTGCTCGCCCAATACTTCGCGCAGCGCAGCATCCAGCAAGTGGGTAGCGGAGTGGTTGGCAGCACAAGCGGCACGCTTGTCGGTGTCTACGCAAGCCATCATCGGAGCTTCCAGATGTTCGGGCAGCTTCTTGGTGATGTGGATGGGCAGGTTGTTTTCCTTCTTTGTATCGACTACTTCGATGGTTTCGAATTCATTTACCAACACACCGGTATCACCTACCTGACCACCACTTTCGGCATAGAACGGAGTTTTGTCCAGTACAATCTGATACAAAGTCTGGTTTTTCTGCTTTATCTGACGGTAGCGCAGGATGGATGTTTCGTATTCGGTGTAGTCATAACCCACAAATTCGGTAGTACCTTCTTTCAGCGTAATCCAGTCACCGGTTTCGATGGCGGCGGCGTTGCGGGCACGCTGTTTCTGCTGTTGCATTTCGGCGTCGAACTCTTTGATGTCGGCAGTCATGCCGTTTTCGCGGAGAATCAGTTCCGTCAGGTCGAGCGGGAAACCGAAAGTATCGTATAAGGTGAAGGCATCTTTTCCGCTGATTTCAGTCTTGCCGGCTGCTTTGGCATCTGCCATGGTCTTATCCAGCAGGCGGATACCTGTTTCCAAGGTACGGAGGAAAGAGTCTTCTTCTTCTTTGATAACTTTTGCTATCAGGTCTTTCTGTGCATTCAGTTCGGGATATGCACCGCCCATGTTCTCTATCAGTACGGGGAGGAGCTTGTACATAAACGCCTGCTTCTGTCCGAGGAACGTATAACCGTAGCGAACTGCACGGCGGAGAATACGGCGGATAACGTAACCGGCCTTTGCATTGCTGGGCAACTGTCCGTCTGTGATGGAGAAGGCAATGGTGCGGATATGGTCGGCGATGACGCGCATGGCGATATCCTGCTGCTGGTTGTTGCCGTAAGCAGTGCCCGCCATGGCAGCGATGGCTTTCAGCATGGGCTGGAATACGTCCGTATCATAATTGGATGTCTTGCCTTGCAGGGTGCGCACCAAGCGCTCAAAGCCCATACCGGTGTCGATGACCTTGGCAGGAAGTCCTTCGAGGCTGCCATCGGCTTTGCGGTTGAACTGCATGAACACAAGGTTCCAAATCTCAATAACTTGCGGATGGTCTTTGTTTACCAGCAGGTGGCCCGGCGTCTGCGCCTTTTCTTCTTCCGAACGTGAGTCCACGTGTATCTCGGAGCAAGGACCGCAAGGACCCGTATCGCCCATTTCCCAGAAGTTATCGTGCTTGTTACCGTTGAGGATGTGATCCTTCGGCAAGAATTTCTCCCAGTAGGAAGCAGCTTCGTTATCGCGTTCCAGTCCTTCTTCGAGGCTACCCTCGAATACGGTGGCGTAGAGGTTCTCCGGGTTCAGTTTCAGTACGTCTACCAGGTATTCCCAAGCCCATTCGATGGCTTCTTTCTTGAAGTAATCGCCGAACGACCAGTTGCCCAGCATCTCGAACATGGTGTGGTGGTAGGTATCGTGGCCTACTTCTTCCAGGTCGTTGTGCTTTCCGCTTACGCGAAGGCATTTCTGTGAGTCCGCTACTCTTTTGTATTTCGCCGGGTGGTTACCCAAAATAATATCTTTAAACTGGTTCATACCCGCGTTGGTGAACATCAGCGTGGGGTCATCCTTAATCACCATCGGAGCCGAAGGTACAATCTGGTGGCCTTTGCTCTCGAAGAAACTCTTGAACGAGTCTCTGATTTCATTTGCAGTCAACATACTCTATATATCTATCCTTGAGGTTAATATTCTTGAAAAAACTGCGCAAAGATAGCGTGTTTTTATTACTTTTGCGGCATTGACAAGCGAAATATTTCCTAAGATGCGCAAAGTTTACTACATTTATAATCCGCAGACGCAGACGTACGACCGTATTTATCCTACTGTAAGACAGCGGGCGCTGAGTATTCTCCGCCGTTTGTTCATCGGTATGGGACTGGGTGCAGGCAGTTTCATTGTGTTGCTGCTTATCTTCGGTTCACCGTCGGAGAAAGAGTTGCGGAAAGAAAACAGCAAATTGAAGGCACAGTACAATGTGCTTTCCCGCCGGATGGACGAGGCGATGGGCGTGTTGCAGGATGTACAGCAACGTGACGATAACCTGTATCGGGTGATTTTCATGGCAGACCCGGTACCGTCGGCTATCCGTCAGGCAGGATATGGCGGAACCAACCGTTATGAACATCTGATGGATATGGCGAACTCCGACCTGGTAATCAACACTACCCAGAAAATGGATATGCTTAGCAAGCAACTCTATATACAGTCTCGTTCTTTCGACGACGTGGTGGAGATGTGTAAGAGTCACGATGAAATGCTGCGTTGTATTCCTGCCATTCAGCCGGTTTCGAATAAAGACCTCCGTAAAACTGCATCCGGTTACGGTACGCGTATCGATCCTATTTATGGTACTACCAAATTTCATGCCGGTATGGACTTTTCTGCACCGCTCGGTACGGATGTTTATGCCACGGGAGACGGTAAGGTGGTGCAGATGGGATGGCAGACGGGTTATGGCAATAGAATTGTCGTAGACCACGGCTTTGGTTATCAGACTGTATATGCCCATTTACGCGATTTTCGTACGAAGTTGGGCAAGAAGGTGGTTCGCGGCGAGGTTATCGGCGGAGTAGGAAGTACCGGCAAGAGTACGGGGCCCCACTTGCACTACGAAGTACATGTGAAGGGGCAGATTGTGAATCCCGTCAACTACTACTTCATGGATCTGAGTGCCGAAGACTATGACCGTATGATACAGATTGCGGCTAATCACGGTAAGGTGCTCGATTAGTTGATAATGGATAGTTGATAATTGATAGTTGAGAGATGCTGAATACTGATAAGAATTTAAAATTATATTATTCCATTAGTGAGGTTGCCGCCATGTTTGGTGTCAACGAATCGTTGCTACGTTTTTGGGAGAAGGAGTTTCCGCAACTCAATCCTAAAAAGGGCGGACGGGGCATACGTCAGTATCGTAAAGAAGACGTTGAAACAGTGAAACTGATTTATCATCTGGTGAAGGAGCGGGGGATGACATTGCCCGGTGCTCGTCAGCGCCTGAAGGATAATAAGGAAGCAACAATGCGGAACTTCGAAATCGTAGACCGGTTGAAGGCTATCCGTGAGGAACTGGTGGGCATGAAGCTGGCGCTCGATGCATTTACTTATGAGGATGTGGAAAAGCTGAAAGAAGACATTCAGAATATGGATAGAGAGTGAACGGAATTGTTGGATTTATAGATAAAATAAAATGGATTGGTTGCTCAGCAACCAATCCATTTCTATTATATAGAAAGATTCTTCTAAAACTCAAAACCTAATTTAATTCCGATGCTATTTGCAGATTCAGTGCTTTCGTAATAGTAGATACCGTAGCTGTAATCAGTATCAGCTTCTTGATATGCATATTCCAATTTAAGATTCAATGCCATCTTCTTTGCAAGAGCAAAGCGTACACCAAAACCTACTGTCACAAATGCTGTTTCAGCGTCTCCAAATGCATAACCACTTTTGAGATCAGCAAACGGCGTAATCTTTCTGTTCATGAAGTTGGCTCTGAAACTTGCAAATACAGGAACAGAAACTAAATCTGCATCTGTATAGAAGTTGAGACCTGCACCACCGCCGACAAACAGATAGTTATTGAACTGATAGCCATGCGTTGTCAATATCTCAAGTCGGTTGGTACCGCAGTCGCTAATATCAAAGGCATAACCGGTTTCAACAAAACCTTTGTAACCTCTTAATCTTGGTTGTCCAAATCTGTCATAGCCAGACACTGAACCGGATCTGGATCTTGACCTCGAAGTTGTAACTTCCTTCGTTATTTTCTCGACCTCTTCCATTGCATAGGCAAAGATACTTCCGTCGGAAGTTTGAATCTTCAGTGAACTGTTGGGAACTTGCTCGATAATGATGCCACGGATAATACTTCCATTCTTCAAGTAAACAACTTCTGTGTAGTTTTGTGCCATACAGTGTAAGCTGAAGCCTGCTAATAAGGCTAACAGTAATAGTAATTTTCTCATTGTCGTTTGTTTTAAGTATAAATTCTATTTAAAGACTGTTGACTACTTTATGAATGGAACCTGCCCAATAATTGCGAAGTCCGAAACCTCTTGCTCTGCCACCCGTGGCCCAGTCTTTTACGATTTCTTTGGTTTGGGTATTGAAGAATACAACCTGATAGGAGCCGTAGGCTTTAGCCTTGTTCAGTAATTTGGCTATGATAACCAGGCCGATACCCGGTTCTTGTTGTATAGGCAGTGCGTCGACTACTTGCTTGATCTCTTCTTCGCTGAGCGTATACTCCTGATTGGTTGTCATCAACTCGTCCGGGTTAATTTCTCCGTTGACTTTATCGACTGCTGTAAGCGAAATCTGGTTGACTTTCTTTTTCAGCCTTTTACCTACATCATACTTCTTTGCTTCAGTGATAAATAACTGGTTGATTTTGTCGAATGCTATCTTGAGCTCCTGGGGAGACTCTGCCGCACCAAAAACTTTGGCTGCCGAGTAATCTACGCCGTAAAAGTTGATGCCTGAAACGTCTTTCAGGAAGTCTTTGTTTTGTCCGAAGCAAACAATGCTTGTCAGCAAGAATAGAAATGTAACTAACTTTTTCATACAATTAATAGTTTTAAGTCCGTACTCAGTTTATTATTTGTCAAAATTAGACATTAGTTACCGTAAATCAAAAAATTTAATGCTTTTTCTGCTCATAGGCGGCATTTGTATCTGTGCGATATACTCTGCCGGTTCGAACCGGATAGTAGGGGCCACCCGTATTTTAGAGCGGAACATATCTTTAATCTCTTTGGCAAAGCTCTCGCTGTTTTCATCGCTGCCGATGCGGATCAGTATTTCGTCCGTGCCCAATTTATTGGTATATACTTCAACAACATAGTTCTTAACTTTCGGCATATCGTCCAAAATGTCGAATAAAGCAGGCGGGTAGAGGGTTGTTCCCTTGTATTTTATCATTTGCCCTTTTCGTCCCAGGACCGAACTTAACCGGATGGTGTTTCTGCCGCAGGCACAAGGTTCTGTGTAATGATAGCAAATGTCTCCGGTTTTGAAGCGGAGCAAAGGCATGCCTTTTACACCTAAGGTGGTGATCGTTACTTCACCCGGTTCACCTTCTTTCACCGGCAGATTCTTGTCGTCCAGAAACTCTACGATGATAAGTTCGGGTTGCAGGTGTCCGCCGTGGAATTCGGAACATTCGGTGAAGGAAGACTGCATTTCGGTAGAGGCATAGGTGGAGTAGAGCTGGAGTGAAGGCCACTTCTCGCTGATGCGCTGCCCAAGTGTGTTTAGTGTGAAATCCGGATTGCGCAAGGCTTCGCCGATGCAGACGCATTTCTTCATCGAACAGTTGTTATGCTCGATGTGGTTCTTCTCGGCAAATTCTATCAGTTTGATAAGGAACGAAGGAACTACCATGCCGCAGGTGGGATGAATGCGGTGGATAGTGTCCCATTGCAATTCCGGTATTCCGTTGCCCACGCGGGCTACTCCCATGCCGAGTTCCCTGGCTCCCAGATAGTAGGCAAGACCTGCCATGAAGCGTCGGTCGATGGTAGTCATCAGTTGCAATATGTCATGACGGCTGCATCCGGCCGTGTTGAAAGATAAGTATTCGTTATAGGCCAGGCGGTCGAGGTCTTCGGAAGTCAGCACGAAGGTTACCGGGTCGCCCAGGGTACCGGAAGTGGTTACGTAATCAATGATTTCATCTTTGTCTACGCAAATGAAGTCATTATTATGGAGTTGCAGGTCTGTTTTGGTGGTAACCGGAATTTGTTGCAGGTCTTCTATCTTCTTAATGCGAGTGATGTCTATGGAATGTTCTTTGAACATTTGCTGATAGAATTGAGAGTGTGCCTGCAAGTAGGCCAGAGTCTCGGCAAGTCTGGTTTCCTGGTATGACTTGATTTCTTCCTGAGAACGGAATTGTATATCCGGATTCTTTTCCATGATTATTGTTTTTTATTGATTTTCTGTTGAATACGTGTCTTCTCGGCTTGCTTGGGGATGGGCATTGTCAATGCTTTCTGCCAGTATGCAGTGGCGGTTGCCGTTTGCCCTGTGGCGGCATAGTAATCTCCCAGCACTTCGTAGACGTAGTAGAAAGAAGGGTTGGAGGCCTCATAAAGAGCGAGGGTATCTGATTCGATGACCTCTTTATGCTTCGTTTTCTCCCGGATCAGTTTGCCGAGTTGCTTGTACTGTATGAATTGCTTGAAGTCTTTCTGCCTGATGAAGGAATCTTCGGGAATGGTCAATTCCCGGGTGGCAATTTCATGCTGAAAATCTACAGTATCGCTGAATATCTTGTTGAGGTCGTATGCCATATATTTTCCGCATTGCCAGGGAGAAGTCGAGACATACATCAGACGCTTCTCCGGCTGGAAGATGACCGAGTGGTGGGCAATGAGTTGATTGATTGCCATTTCATTCCCCATACCTAAGTCGGCATTATTCAGCCCTTTTTGATTGCGGAGTATGGAGGCGGCTTTCAGAGGGTTGATGGGGTTGTTCTTTTCGAGCAACTCTTGCAATCGGGCAAAGCGGTAAGGGCTGTCGGAAGTGGCAATGTTCTCCATGTTGCGTTCATCATCCTTGAAGGCATCCGATTGATAATGATTCGTGCAGATAATCCGGTTGCCGCTACCCGTGAAGAGTGCTGTCTTTTCCGGTGACTTTTCAATGATGGCGGCTTTGCTGTCTCGTGCAGAACCTATCAGGATAGATTCGGAAACAAATGTTTTCCGTTTCAGGGCAATGGCATAAGCTTCGTCGATGGTCGATGCATATTGCAGTATTTCTCTGGTCAGGATAGAAATAGGTGTGGCGGATGCTGTCGGCATGGTTGACTTTGCCGCATTGATAGTGACTGTCAGTCCGGTCTCGTTCATGCCCGAGAGTACACCAATCATACCCGGCCAGCCCACAGAGGCAAATTTATAACCTTGTTCCGGCTGGTAAAATGACACTAACTTGTTGTGTGCAAACTTATCGCCCATATAGAAGTCGAAGTTGCGTCCGATGATGAGTGAAGAATCGGCACTGCCCGCCCCCCAGGTAGCGAAGGAACTGCAGCCTACCAGCATATAATCCTGCATGGCGTGTCCCAGATCGTGTGCCGAATGGTAGTTCAACTGGCGCTCGTACGGAGTACCTATAAAATCGTATTCATGGGTACAGGAGAGGGAGATGCCATAAATCTCGTCTCTGAATTCTTCCGTGACATTCTTTCCTAGATTGCGGTTGAAAAGTACGATGAAGAAACGCAGAAACTTGAGATAACTGTCCGAAGGGACAATCTCACGTATCTGGTCAACGAAAACCTTTTCCTGATAGTACAGCAAGTCGGAAGAGAGTCTGCCTATAGCTTCGCCGCGCTGAAATGCATTGCCGCTTACTTTCAACTCCCATAAACCGCTATTGCTGTGGCGCAGGTAGTTACCTTCGTACTGTCGCAGACTGTCTGTCCGCACTACTTCCCCGGCAGGTTGTGGAGTGTAATCGGGAGTCAGCATATCAGCCGAGAAATAGAGTATGGTTACGAACAGGACAATGGCTGCGAGCAGCACCCCTATGCCATACGCCGTATACTTGATTGCTTTCTTTATCGTTTTATGCATTGCCTATTTTTTTAGCTAAATATTCGCGCCCCAGAAATTCACTGCAAGTGATTATGGATGTCAGGGTCACCCCTAAAGCACCGTGTACATTCATATTCTGTCCGGTAAGAAACAGATTATTCAGTTTAGTCCGCGTAGAGATAAAACCTATCTGCGGACGTTTATAGTCTTTGATAATCCCGTAAGCAGAACCGTTGTGAGTACCCGTAAAGTCTCTATAACTAAGCGGGGTAGTGGTGTACATTGCTTCAATGTTATCGCCGAAGTCAATCCCGTGCTTTTTGATAAACTCCAATAGTTGGGATGCTTTCTGCTTTTTGAACATCCGGTATTCTTCCCCCCTTTGTTCGGGACGTGTGTTCAGCCAAGCCGAAAGTTCATCTATATACATAGGAGTCAGGATGGAAATAACGTTTGCATAGTTACTGCTACGCGAAGAGGCTTGCGTGGAAATCATGCAGTTGGTTGTCTGCCCCATATAGGCTTTTTTATCATACCATACGTCACTGTCTCCATGAAGGTAGAGATTCCGGTTTATATACGGATAACTGTCCGGTTTCATGACCAAGTAGAGAGTGAAGATGCCATAAGTGTTCTCCAACGAATTGATGCGAGAGATATAGGCATTCTTGATGCAGCGGTTTTTGTCCAATAGTGCTAAAGTCCGTTGGGGATGTACGTTAGAGATAACGTAATCGCCTTCTATCTGCTCCGTACCGTTTACCTCTACTCCTTGTACCCGGCCGTTATCAACGATAATTCGGGTTACTTCGCTGTTATTCAGTACGGTGCCACCATTAGCACGAATGGTATTAATCATTTCGGTAGCTACTTGCATACTTCCATCGATAAAACGGTAGGCACCTTGTATGTAGGAGTTGTTGATCATGGCATGCTCGTAAAAGTTGGAATGATTCCTCAGCCCGCCATATAGAAGTGCCGAGCCGGCTAATGCCGACTGCAAATCAGGATCAGGAGTAATCTGAGCTATCATTTCTGCCGCCGAGGTATTGAAAAACTTCATTCCTTCGTTGGAGATGATGCCCTTTTTCAAGTTATCCACACTAATCAGGTTGCCTACCTCTTTCAGTATCTCTGCATATTGGTGCAGGTTTTCTGTTTCGTGTGGAAATGCTTCGCTAAGGGTGTTGGTAAAGCGCTCATAGCCCATGGCATAGTCGTATATGCGGCCTTTATGGTAAATCCGGTCGAAAGCATTTTCGTCCAGTTTGCGGAGTTTCAGCTTGTCTATGATTCCCAAATACCGGAAAAACTGGTGCATGACCTGTCCTTCATTCATACTACCTATGTAATGGATGCCGGTATCGAGCAAACGGCCTTTGCGCTGATAGGTCTGGAAGCATCCACCGAACAGTTCGTTCTTTTCGAGTACACATACATTGTATCCTTCTTTGCTGAGAATGGTTCCGCATTCAAGCCCACCCAGGCCGCTTCCGATGATAATGACGTCGTACTTACTCATGGCAACCTTTCTTTTTGAGTATATAGATGGTATTGGATGTATATCTATCGTTCCGGATGCTTCTTACCTCCATATTGCATTCCCGGGCTATGGCCCGGATTTGTGTTTCGGAGGTAAAGCTCAGTTCCTCTGTAGTACGGTTGAAGCCAATGACACGGGTCGAAAGCAATTCAGTGAAACGGGTCAGGCGATGTTTGTGGGTGTCGGCTGCATTTCCGTCGCGTACAATAATCATTCCTCCGGGATGTAGCAGGGAAGCGCATTTCACCAGTAAGTCATGCTGGCGTTGATAGCTCATATAATGCAACATATCGTTCAGAATAAATACATCGCTTGCCGGAAGTTCATACGCCAATGCGTCCGCACATTCAAAGCGAAGGTTTTCCCCACGCAGCCATCCGTGTTGTGCAATGGCTATTTTATCTTCATCGTAGTCTATTCCTACAATTTGTCTTTCCTTTGAAATCATGGACAGCATGTAGCACAAAGGTCCCAGTCCGCAACCAATGTCCGTAATCTGTCCTTTCATCGGAATCAGTTGGTTGAATAATTGGTAGTTATGCTCCATCTTCACCTTAATACGGATGTACCATTCGATAACAGGCCCTTTATAGATATAGTTCAGTATCAAAGCTTCGCGGAATGTCGGATTGTCGGGCGTATTCTTTTCCCGGCAGATATGGGCATATTCCTCTTTCATATAGGCCGATATGCGCTTGGTCCGTTCCTGGTAAGTAGTTCCGAACGAGCGGTCATTATAAGGAATACGGGGCAGTATCTTGGAGAAGATGATACCTTTGCGAACGTAGAAGGGCTGGGCTTTGGCTATGATTTCCCCGTTTCCATACAGAAGGATGGGGATAATGTCCAGTTGGAGGGCTTCTGCCAGATAGAAAGCTCCTTTATGGAACCGCTTCATCTTACCGTCGTAGGTACGGGTACCTTCGGGGAAGATGGCAATGGAATATCCCTCTTTCACTTTTTCCCTCATCCGCTCCACGCAGAGTTCATATCCCTCGTCTATATGGAAGAACCCTGCGTAGCGGATGATTCCTCCGAATACTGGAGAATTCCATACCCAATGGTTCGTCATCATGATGATTTTCGGAGAAAAAGACAACAACTCCAGAATATCAATAAAAGACTGGTGATTGGCTATGATGATGGCCGGTTTTCTGAATCTTTCGCCGGAGAGGTTGATATGTTCCTTGCGCACGAATGTTGCCACAGTAAGTATCCCTTTGCAGGTAATGCTGATAATTCGGCAGATGAATTGCTGTTTGCGGGTGCGTCGCACCGGAACAAGGTATAATAAGAATATGAGTATTCTCAGGAGGACACACCCGATAAGGAAAAGCATAAAAAGAATAATGGTGCGGAGCAAGCCTATCAGAGTATATGGTGGGAGTCCTTTAGAAGCAGGTTTAGCGATGAAGAATTGGAAGATAATAGGCTGTATGGTATAGGCCACCAATACAACTGCTGCCATCCCGACTATGGAAATCAATGAGATGGATTGCAGGGCAGGGTGTTTGGCAAATACCAGGGTACCCATGCCTACAACGGCGGTAAATGCAGAAAAGAAAATAGCCGTCTTGTGCGAATTGAGAATGGCTTTCCCGGTGCGGTATTTACTTTGAAGCCCGTCCATGATGAAGATGCTGAAGTCATCTCCTATACCGAAGATAAATGTGGAAAGAATAATATTGATGATATTGAATTCAATGCCCAAAACTCCCATCAATCCTAAGATTATCGTCCAGCTGATGAGCATGGGCAGGAAACTGATAAGTGTCAGTTCTATGCGTCCGTACGAAATCAGCAATGCCAGGAATATGAGGAACGATGAAATATAAAGTATCAGGTAAAAGTCATTGTTGATGGCAGAAACCCATTGGTTGGTAAAGTATCTCCGGTCGAAAACGACAATATCCGTATCAGTCTTGAACTGTCGGTATACTTCTTCTTTATGCTCGTCACTGATGCGCACTTGGGTGATGAGCATGGTGATGGAGTCGGCACTTGTCTGCCATTCATTCAGTAAGGTTGAAGATATGCTATTCGTATCGTCCTGATAGTCGTAAAGTTGGAAAGGATGTTCCAGCCATTGATAGAATGCGTCGAAACTGCCTTCCCGGAAGTGATAGGCGTGGGCAGCTCCTTCTATGTATTTACGCAAAGATTCTAACCTTCCCGGTTCTTCCCAATAACGGTTCCAGCGTTCCAGCCTCTTTTGCTGTTCTTCCGGCGAAATGAGGAATTGTTCGGCCGACGCATACGCTTTGATAAGTCCTTTCTCCTTGAAAGCGGATAGTTGGCGGTTGGTACTTGCATAGTGTTTAAGGGCTTCGGGCATATCTTTGCCTACACTGACAAAGAGTACGGTCTTCCCCTGAGCGTTGAAGAGCTGTTCCAACTGGGTTTCCGCCTGTTTCAGATGCTGGGGCTCGTAGTTGAGGCTCATCATATCTTCATTGAATCCTACTTTCTGCGAAGTAAAGATACTGATAAGAGTGATAACAACAATACCTCCTGCCAGCCATTTGTTTTTCTCGTAAGGATAGGCATTCAGTTTCTCGATGAAACGCAGCACGGTACCCTGTTTTACATCGGCCTGTCCTTTCAGGAAGTGCGGAAGGTAGATGAGGCAAAACAGGGTGGTGCCTATCAATGCTAAGGAGGCAAATAATCCGAAATCCCGAAGAAGTTCGGAAGTTGTGAAAGTAAGTCCGAAGAAAGCACCGATCGTTGTAAAACTGCCTACGGTGAGCGGATAAGTAATTTCTTTGATTAACTGCTGGACGGTGGAAACATGGTTCTGATGTGCCAGCATGTGTATGGAGTAACTTAGGGCAATACCCAAAATAGCCGATCCGGCACCTACGGCAATAGCCGATATATATCCTTGGAAAAAGTAAATGAGGCACAAAGCAAACAAGCCGCCGAAAAGAACCGGGGTAATGATGAGGGGGATTGACTTCTTGTGCTTGAAAACAAGTGAAATGAAGACAATGATAATCAGCAGTGCGATGCCCGAAGTGAGTATTGTGTCTTTCTTTATCTGCCGCGCATTATACACTCCTACGGAAGGACCTCCAAAGTAAGATGCCTTGATTGCAGGGTATTCTTTCCCGATATTTTGCAGTTCGTCTTCAATGATCTGAATCAGCTTGTCATTTTCACCCGTGCTTCCGGTGCCGAATACCGGGGTTACAAACATCAACAGGGTGTTTCCGTCTTTCGAAAAGACATGTCCGTTGTTTATTTCGTAGTTGGTTTCCAGTTGGAAGTCCTGCAAATGTTTCAGTGCATTGCTTCCAAGCCCCAGCGGGTCTCGTTGTATGTAGCTTCGCAGTGCTATGCCGGCGGGCGAAAGCAGGTTGGTATAGTTTTTCCGCATGGTGGCTTCCACGCTTTCCTGCGTTAGCAGGGAATCGAAGCGCTGGTAATCCTTTTCCGTGAGAAACAGCGGAAGGTTATCGTATACGAAATCGCTTGCCCGGGTAATTGTATTCTCGTCTACCTCCGAGAAGATATCTTTGATTAAGTCTTTAGTGGCTTTTTCCAGAATATTCTGCTTCAACCGGTCGCCTGCCTCTATCATAGATTCCGGAGTCGCGGCAGAATCGGCAGGAGAAATCAGGATAATGATCTTATCCTTTATCTTCAGATTGTCGAAAACCTTGGTGATGTTTCGGTTATCTTTTGTATCGGGAAAGAAGCGTGTTACATTTTCCTCGAACCGTACCTGCCAGGCGAAGTAGCCCATAGTGAGGACGCAAACACAGAGTGACAGATAGAAAAGGACTTTGTGTCTTTCGAAATAATCATATAGTCTGATAAAGAATTGAGTCATGCTGTCTTTGGTCTTCGGTATGCAGTGAGCAGGCTGATGGTAATAATACCTGCCAGCACACAACAAACGGTTGCAAAGATAACACTTCCTATTAAATATTGCTCTAAAACCGATTTTACATTTTCAAATGATATGTCGGTAAGATGAAGTTCAACCGGTCTGTCCAGCACTTTGCAGCCGGTCAGGTAGCTGGCGTATAGTAAAAACGGTATCATAGGCGGAATGCTGATATTGGCAGCTACAACAGCTATAACCTTATTGAGCCTCAGGACATGGGCTAAAAACAAGGTAGCAATCATCTGATAGCCCCATATAGGAATTATCCCCATAAAGATGCCCAGCATAATTGCAAGGGTGATTTTCCGGTTCGATTCATCGGAGTGCGTGATGTAGCTGTGGATGAACTTCCGGCAATTGCTCCAAGTCAGCTTACGGAAGAAGTTACGCGGGACGATATAAAGGAAAGTTATGAATACCAATATCGTATTCAGTATGCTGATTCGTGTGAAATCCCGGAAAGGACGGAAATGGGAAATGCGTTCTTCCTGGGGTGGATAGTACACATGTATGGGAATGTTGCGGACGGTGGTTCCTCCCCATGCGGCGAAAACGAGTGCTTCGAGCTCGAATTCATACTTGGCGGTATAGTACCATTTCTGTACATTGATTTTATGGAGCGGATAGAGGCGGTAGCCCGATTGGGTGTCCTGCAACTTTATGCCGGTTTCCAACTTGAACCAAAAATTGGAGAATTTGTTGGCAAAGGTATTCTTGCCGGGCATATTGTCCGATGTCAGGTTGCGGGCACCTACCAGCAGGGCATCCGGTTCTTTCTCTATGGCTTCGATAAATGCGGGAATGTCCGAGGCAAAGTGTTGCCCGTCCGAATCAATGGTGATGGCATACCGGTATCCGGCGGCTTTGGCATGACTCAGTCCGTTCTTCAGGGCTGTACCCTTCCCTTTGTTTGCAGGATGGGTAATGACATGCAGGTTCGGATAGTTTCTGAGCAGGGCAGGGGTATTGTCGGTAGAGCCGTCATTGACAACGATGACATCTGTTATATAGGTGAGTACGTTCTCAATCACATCCGCCAGCGTCTTCTCATTATTATATGTCGGTATGATGACTACAATGCCAAGTTGCCTGGCTTTCTCATGCCATCGTTCCACACAACGTTCCTCCATACTTATTTACTTATTAATTGTGCTTTCAACTTGATGCAAACCTCTTTGGTTGAGGCGCCTTCTACCTGTACCTGTAGTGTATTTGCCTCGTTCTTCCTGATGGTAAGCATGAACCTTAAATCGGCTGCCTCATTGGGGTTGACGGCCGAAAGAAATTTACACGATGCAATCTGTTTGTATTGCAGGGGCGCCCGGTATATCTCCTCTATGCACTCTTTGATTATTTGTAGCATACAGACTCCCGGCACAACGGGATGCTGTGGAAAGTGGCCTCCATAAACAGAATGTTGTGGATTGAGCCTGACTTGCACAACCCAATCTGTATCATTTATATTTTCAGATTCTATGATGTTATAAAAACCGGTTAGAAGTTCAGCCATATTACATTGAGGGTTCTTTTAATTTGTCCAACTGAATACTGAGTCGCAGCCAGGGATGCCTGATCCGTACTTGTTCAGGATATCCCGATACGAATTGCGATAAATAGAATATCGATTTACCCAATCCTCTGCCGGTAACTCTTTTTTCAAAGGTACTGCTTTTCTTTTTGATGCGGATATTCTTCTCACTTAAAAATAGATTCTTGAAGTCCATTTCCAGCAATTGCAGCATTTTTTTCTTCTTCATGGGCTCTATGCAACTGTTGACACGGAACTCTCCTTCGTGGAGTGAGAAGTCAAAAAGACTGAGCCCGAAATAGGTAGAGGCTAATATTCTTATCTCGTTGTCCGGTAACTTCCGTACAATCAATAGTCCGCTAAAGTGATGTTTCATAAAGTCCAGCTGCATATTGTACTTTTGTGAATGTTCTTCGGCACGGATGATGGGTACGGCATGCATTGCGGCATTCCTTTCCGTCTTTTTTGAAGAAGCACAGGAAGTGAGCAGGAATAGGACCAGTATGAGGTTAGCGAACAGAAAACTTTGTTTCATCTTTCAGCGCATTAAACTGTTTGTTATAGAACTCGTATTCCGTATAGTTGGTGCCCGTTTCCGAAAGCCGTAACTTATGGACAGACATGTCTTTTTTATCCAGATATATTTCAATGCCTGAGATATAGGCTTGCACAGCCTTGTTTGTCGGTATGATTTTTACCAGATAATAGGAGGCGTTTTCAAAATAGTCCAGTTTATAGTCTGATGACATTTTCGAAAGATCGCCTACCATACATGCCGTAAGCATATCCTGCATCTGGTTCATCATTTTGTTAGCACTCAGACTCATTACGCTCTTCTTGCCGTCTGCAACGATTTTGAGGCGGGCGCCGTTGATTACAATCAGATAATTGATGGGCTGGGCATATTCCATACATATCTTATCGCTCTTCTGATAATAGAATTTCCCTTTGGAAGTCACTTTCTCATCCAGGATATCCAAGTATTTCACTTGCGTGAAATCACTTTCAATGGATTGGATGGTTTGTGCTTCTTTTGCCAGACGGCTATTGAAATCCTGCATTCGGACTAACTTTTTCATAGTCTGGGCGTGTGCACAAGAGACGGCGCCCAATGTTATTAATAGTGTGATGAATACTGTTCTCATAATGATTGTTATTTATAGCATCTTGTCCAGACGGACAACTGTATATCCTTTCTCTCTGATTAAACAGAGTATTTCTTTCAATAATAAATCACTGTCCGGCATCCGGTCGTGTAAAAGGATGATGGAGCCGGGGCATAACTTCTTCCGGATACGTCTTAATACCTTCTCCTGCGATGGGTGCTGCGTGTCGAATGTCCTGATATTCCACCCGACAGGTGTATAGCCTGATAGTCGGACGGCTTTTGCTATCGTAGGATTCGTAACCCCGAATGGCGGACGAAATAATTTGATATCCTGCGAAGTTACTCGTTCTAAAGCAGACTGGCAAGCCTGTAGCTCTTTTTTCATTCGTGCAAGGCTGTACAGTGGGAATGTATTGGCGTGGGTATAGGAATGGTTTCCTATTAAATGCCCTTCATCCGTTATTCGTTGAACCAACCGCTCATTCTCTTTTACTTTATATCCGATGCAGAAGAAACAGGCAGGAACTTGCTGTTCCTTGAGTACTTGCAGCACTTTGGGAGTCTGTATCGGGTCCGGCCCGTCATCAAAGGTGATGGCTACTATCTTCTCTGTTGTCTGTTTCTTGCAGAATACCTTGAGGTAGATATTAGATCGGACATTGCAAGAAGCATAGACAAGGAAAACAATGACTGATATGATGATCACTTCTGCTACCATTGCCTTTTTCTTATTAGAATTAGCGAGTGGTTGATGGAATGGAAATGGTTGTATATTAAGGCTGTCTGCTCGGAACATGGGGCTTCTCCAAATGCCCGAGCTACTTTCCATACGGCAAAAGCGACGGCTGTGGGGTATTCGCCGCATTCATCTTTAAAAGTGCTGTATTTGGCTGCCGGGAATAAGCTCTTTTCTAAATCAGTGTATATCGCGTCTTCTTTCCCGTTCCCATTTTTCCCGGTGACAAACCAGTCTATTTGATTAGAATCGGACAGATGTTTTTGCAGGAAGTGTTGGATATGTACGGCTACGTCTGTTGCAGAGTCTGCATGCCGGAAGGTAGAAATCCCTGTGATTTCTGCCAAGGTAGATTCCGAAGGTTGTTGCCCCAGCAAGAAGAATTGTGCACCTTCTCCGGCCGGTATACCTTTCAGTAATCCCAGTCGTTGTTGTATGGCATGGCTGGCGGGAGTAATCTCGTCCATTGCGCCTACTAAAACATTTTCGTCCCCTTCCCATATCCTCATCATACCGTCCAGCAGTGCACTTTCAAAACTCAGTCCGCGGTGCACGTATGTCATGTTATAGGCATGTATCTGGCGGATCAATGCAATCTGGGCTCCAACGGTGTTGAAGGTAGACTGGATGAAAGGGGTAGGGTTCAGCAGTTGCTCTTCGTTCTCAATAACCGTATTCAGAAACTTCTCTGTATCTGCCAGGCAACCCAGTCCGGTAGCAGTGATAATTGCATTTACCTTTTCGGAGGGTAGAGAACTGATGCATTCCAGTCCGCAAGCCACTCCCATCTTGATGATGCGGCTCATCCGTCTCCGTAACACAGCATTTGTGATGATGCTTTTGTAGTCTGGTTCCCGGGCCGACAGATAAGGCCGTTCTTCCGAAACGGGGTCTGCATGAATAGAGGTTATATGATTGATATACACCGGCTGCATCATTTCTTGTTTAAAGTTGAAAATAGTAGTGACGAATTATTTCCGCCGAATCCGAATGAATTTGACAGTACATTCCGAATGGGCAATCCTTCGCGGAAGGCAGTTTCAGGAATCAGCCTGTTTTCTTCTATCGGCTTTTCGAAATTCAGGTTAGGATAGATGAAACCATGGCGTACGGAGAGCACAGAATAAACGGCTTCAATTCCTTCCGAGGCTCCTAATGTATGGCCAATGAAAGCTTTTACGGAGCTGAATGGTGGAATTTTTTCTCCAAATATCCGACGGATAGCAAGTCCTTCCGAAAGGTCGTTGCTCGGGGTTCCCGTGCCATGTACGTTGATGTAATTAATCTCTTCGCAGGGAATGTCGCTTTGCCCAATGGCTTCCGTCATTGCCCAGAAAGGCCCGTTCCCTTCGGGAGAACTGCCCGTCTGGTGAAAAGCTTCGTTCACATTGGCATATCCGCTAAGCAGGCAATAAGCGTCTTTTCGGAGTGATTTCTCCGATTGCAGTATGATGTATCCGGCTCCTTCTCCTAAATTGAGTCCGGCACGGGATACATCGAAAGGGCGGCAATGCTCTTTATCCAGAATCATGAGGGAGTTGAACCCGTTGAGGGTAAATTTGCACAAGGCATCCGTACCTCCTACAATGGCAGCATCCAACTGTCCGTTCCGAATCATTCGGGCTCCTAACATGATGGCGTTGGCAGCCGATGAACAAGCGGTACTGATTGTAGTTACGAAATTGTTCACTTTCAGATAGTCCGCTATCATCTCAGTGCTTGCGCCGCAGTCGTGGGAAATGACTTCCCGCAATCTTCCTTTCCTGTTGTCTCTCTTGAATGAGTCGTAGAAATGCTCACTCAAATCCATGCCTCCTACCGAGGTGGAAGAAATAAGGCCGGTGCGTAGAGAAGCTATATCCAGCCGGGCATCGTCCACTGCTTCTTTGGCAGCCAGCATACCCAGCAAGGCTGTACGGGAGACTGTTTTCTCCGTATCTATAGAAAGTAACCGTTTCAGTTCTTCATTGCTGTATTTCACTTCCGATACGGGCACATCCAGTTTGGTGGGAAAAAGAGTCACTTTCCCCATACCATGCCTGTGATTTCTGAGCGAAGCTATATTTGCCGCAACACCCAGACCGATACCTGAAACAACACCTAAACCGGTTACGTATATCTTCATTACTTTTGATTCTCAGAGATATAGTTTGCCAAAGTATGTATGGAGTAGAATATCTGCTTTCCTTCTGCCGGATTCTTTATTTTGATTCCGTAGTTGCGTTCCAAGATGAGAATTATTTCGAGGGCGTCGATGGAGTCGAGTCCTAAGCCTCCGTCACCAAACAGAGGTTCGTCGGGATTGATGTCTTCCGGATTGATTTCCTCCAGATTCAGCTCTTCAATCAGTTCTCTTTTTAGTTTTTCTATCAATTCTTCCATATCGCTATTGTACTTCTATTAATTTAAAATCTGCTTTATATTGTTTCTGTAAAAGATTGCACCAGCCGATGATGCAAGCCTTCAATTTATTCTTTTCCATTACAATCCGGGCATACCGTTCCAGTTTGTCCGCATCGTATTCCTTTTCTATGAAGAAAGTGTTTTCTCCTTGTATTTTGTGGCGGATGCATATCTCGCCGGCAACTACGTTGGGCAAGGTATATACAAATACTGCCGGACTTGCTGCGTGGTCTCCTTCCCGGTCGATAATTATCTGATGGCGGATGTCCGTATCTAACGAAGCTACCGAGTTTGCCAGCAAGATACCGATTTCTTCCGGTTGGAAGTTCTTTTCTTGTAACAAGTATTCTGCCGCTGTATATCCCAGTTTGCAAAGGTCGTCCATTTTGTAGAATTTCATGTTACTTCCACCTGTATTTTTGTAGGCTTCGCGGATAAATGTGGCAAAGTCGGTGGCAGAAGATGAAAAAATACTTTCCCCGTTCAGGCGTAAACCGGAGTTTTCAATGGAAACGGTGGCTGTGGTGTGCATGGTCTTTGAACCGGATGTCTCTTTTCCCGGCTGTTGATATTCGGGCAGGCTTAGTATGATGGCTGCATTGCAACCTCCGAACCCGGAGGCCGTTTTAAGGCAATGCTTCATTTGCATTTCCCAATGCTTTTCCTGAACAAGGATGGGCATGCTGACGCCTGTCTCTTTATAACCTAACGTGCCGAATACTATCTTCTCTTTCAGTTCGTGGATGCAGATAATAGACTCAATCACTCCCGATGCTCCCAAAGTATGCCCGAAATAAGATTTCATGCTGTTTACGGGTACTGCTTCCAATCCTGCCCAATGAATGGCTTTGGCTTCCATCTCGTCATTGTAGGCAGTTGCTGTACCGTGGGCATTGACGAAACTGATATCTTTCTTCGTAACCGCCGCTTCTTCCATTGCCCGGCGGATGGCAAAGTAAAGTCCGTCTCCGGTACGCGACGGGCCGGAAATGTGGTTGGCATCATTACTGATGGCGCCTCCCGACAATATAATGTCCGTATCACTTCCTTCCGAACTTAACAATACGGCTCCACATGCTTCTCCTAAATTGAGCCCATCCCTTCGGGCATCATAAGGACGGCATCTTTCTGCACTGACAGACTTGAAGGAGAGGAATCCGCTGGTGATGAAATGGGAGAGGACATCGCCGCCTGCCACTATCACCTTCCTGTATCTACCCGATTCTATCCATCGTTTCGCAACAATCAAGGCCGATACTCCTGATATACAGGCGTTAGAGATAATCTCCACACGGCTGTCGGCATGGAAGTATTCGCCTATTCTTCTGCCCATCTCCCATAGGTGGATTTTGGAGTTCGGCTGATCGGTCTGCTTACTTAACAGATCAATATTTCCTTTGGTTGTAGAGAGAATGAGACCGCAGTCTTCATCTGCCAAACTGATGCCGGAACGGGACAAAATCTTTTGTATGGCGAGGATGAACAGCCGTTCCAGCCGGGTATAAGAGTCCGATCCTTTTGTTGCCTCCGTTAATGCCGGATCGATGGTAGCAGCCAATATCGGCTCGTCGGAAATCAGCCCGGCCTCATGCAGCGCAATGCCACTCCGATATTCCCGGATGGCTTGCAGGTTCTCCCGGGTGTCCACCCCTAAAGAACTGATGATCGTATCTGCAGTGATGTATACGGTTATAGGATGTTCCATTTCTTCTTCCATTCCTGATAAAAAGCCGGAGTTATTAATTCTAATTCTCTGTTATTGTTCAGAAATACCTGGGTTGTGCTTCCTGTGGCCACAATACTGTTGTCCGTAGCCCGGTAGAGTACGTATTCGAATTTTATTTTAGCAGCTTCGCAGGCGATATACCGGGTTTCAATAATTGCTTCCTCGCCGAATGACAGCGGCTGCTTGAACTGGCAAGTCAGGTCGACGATAGGCACCATGTAGCCTTCCCTATAAATATCCATATATCCTAATCCGTAATGTTTTCCGAAAGATTCTCTTCCGTCCTCAAAATAACGGACGTATTCGCCGTGCCATACAATCTGCATGGAGTCGACTTCACTGAAACGTACCTTTACAGTGGTGCGGTCTGTGAGGGCTGCTGTGTGTAAATTCGTCTTTTGCCTCATTCTTTCTTTAAAAATATTTTCATCCGGCATTCGGCTGTGATCCCCTCTGCAGTGCTCACGCGGGCTGCCACCAAAGTGATGTCGAATACTTCCTGGATGACCGTAATCTCAGTAAACAATTCCTGCCCCACTTCCGGTAAGCGATGAATGGTCAGCTTATCTACGGAACCGATGAACCCCAACGGAATAGACTCGTTCTGCTGCAAATAGATATATCCGATCCGTGCAGCTGCCGACTGGGCTATATGTTCGATGATTCCGGCTTCCTGCAGCCTTCCGTCCTGGCAGAAGATATTGTCGGAGGTTATTGTCAAACCTGAATAAGAAGAATTATCTTCTATACCGCAGAATGTATCTACCATAACGATAGGAGGACGTTGCGGGATCAGTTTCAGAATTTCTTCGCCAGATATGATAGGGGTTCGTTTCATTGCAGTTTACATTTTACGATGCTGTGTCCCAGTCCGAGGTTATCATATATTTCTTCTATTTCCAGTCCGGCTTCCCGGATGCAACGCGCCATGTCGTCCGAATGGTACATCTTGCTGTTACCGTTTGCCATTGCAGTGAAGTAGATGCTGATTTGCGTCAGGCAATAGGCAGCTGTTTCAAACTTCTGCCGATCCCAAAAGGTTTCCATGATGAAAAGTCTTCCGTCTGCAGACATAGACCGGGCGGCACGTGACAGGATACTGATAATTTCCTGTTCGGAGAAACAGTCTAAAAACTGGCTCATCCAGATAGCGTCGAATCCTTCGGGGAAAGGTACATCTTTGTCAAGAAGGTTTGCTCCATATCCGTGAATACGCTCATGTCCGGGAATGTTTTTGGTTTTCTGCTTCATCATTTCCAGTTGTTGGGGCAGGTCCATGATGGTTACCTCCACTTCCTTATTATATTGTACGCATCGTGTAGCCCATCTTCCGGTGTTTCCTCCCACGTCGAGCAAGGTGCGGGGAGAATGGTTGAATACAACTTCGAGTGCCTGGTCAAAGGAATTGTCCGAATAGAAATGGTCGAATCCAAACCAGCTTTTCTGCACTGGTTCGGGCAGACTGGACAAACCCTCGTATATCGTAGGCCAGTTCCCCAGTTCTTTCAAACCTTCCGGCCGGCCGTTGACCAGCGCTTCTTCCAAATGGGACAATCCCTTGTAATTCACATCCTGGTTGAAGTCCATATTTACTTTGGCCATTTCGTCGTTCAGCAGGAACCAACCGGCTTTTGCTAGCAAATACCGGTCATCTTTTACCAGCACAGTGCCAATGGTGAGCGAGGCTTCCAGTAGAACTTGCGCAGCATAGAGCGACAGCCCGGTAGCCTGACCGATCTGCTCCAATGTCCTGCCTTCCCGGTGATCGGACAAAAGACGGAATATACCGAATTTCAGCATCAGGCGAGACACTTGAAATACGATGGGACCAAAAGCTATTTCTTGTGCCAGCCGCTGTGCCTGCACGGCAGTGAACCGTTCACGGCTATATTTCTTTTCTAAAGAAGGAGATAGTTTCATGCAGTTATCTTATTTTATTCGGGCAACTTCCAGAAAGGATAATAGTTGAACCATTGTTCGGGATATTGTTTGACTATATTCTCTAAAGCTTTGACGTACTGTTCCAGCAGGCACTGCTCTGCTCTTTTCTCTTTGGAGCCGGTCACCTTCTCTGCCAAGATAAAGTGGAAGTGATAGATTTGTCCGGCTTCTCTCATCGCAAAATAGAATACCACCGGCACTTTCATCCGTGATGCCAGTAGAAAAGGGCCCATGGGGAAAGATGCTTCTTGTTCCATAAAAGTACAGGTCAGCAGTTTGTCTGCATTCAGATAGCGGTCTCCCTGAAAACATACATACTCTTTATTATCCAGGGCTTCCGTTATCTTGAATATGTGTGCCAGGTTATCTTCATTGACCGGTATTATCTTGTAAGGTTGCTTCAGACCATTCTTTTTCAGTACCTCTTTGATCTTTTGGTGTTCGGCATCGTACATCACTACATTTATCTTCTTGCTGTAATCATTGAAAAAGGGAGTTCCGATTTCCCAGTTCCCGACGTGTGCGCCGATCATGATTACTCCTTGCCCGCTGTCCAGAACATCCAGGAACTCCTGGTATTGGCTGAACTTGAAATGATACTTGTCTATCATTCCGTTTCCGATGGCTACCTTGTCAATGAGTATTTGTCCCAGGCGATAATAGTTGCTCAGCAATAAACCGGCCGAACGCATACGGTTTCGCTTCAATATGCGGCGGGCATATTGCCAGGTGCTTCGCGTTGCTTTCGGGGCGAACGGTATGAAATAAAGAACGATGAGAGACAGAAAACCATAGGCAGCTTTTACACCGAGATATCTGATGAGATAAATGAAAAACAAGTATCCGGATACACCGCCGCGGGTTTTACCTTTCCACATTCTGCTATTCGTTTTTGCCGTCGGACATACGGGTGATGACGAGATTGTAGAAATCCTGGAATGTCTTAATTCCTACAAAATCCTGCCCGGTTACGTTGAAACCGAAGTTCTTTTCAATCAATACCACCATATCTACCAAATCCAGGCTGTCTAATTCGAGCGTTTGCATGAGCGGAGCATCAGGCTGGATAAGATCGATGTCTACTTCAAATTCCTCTGATAAGGTTTCTCTTATCTTTTCAATGATTTCTTCGTTGGTCATACTTATGTTACTTTACTTTCTTTATTATTAAGGTGGAATTGGTTCCTCCAAATCCGAATGAGTTCGACAGGAAGGTGTCAAATTCCGTATTTATTCGTTGGGCTGGGATGTTCAGCAGGCAGGATGCTTCATCCGGCTCCTCAAAATTCAGGTTAGGGGCGATGAAGTTGTTTTGCATCATCAGGGTGGAGTAGATTACTTCGCTGGCACCTGCCATCCACATCTCATGTCCGGTCATCGACTTGGTAGAGGTCACGTATGGACTGTGTCCCTTGAATACCTCTGCTATCGCCTTTGCTTCGTTTAAGTCGCCTATCGGGGTGGAAGTGGCATGTGCATTGATATATCTGATTTCGTCCAATGCAATGCCTGCTTCGCGTACGGCCATCTCCAGCGAACGCTTCGGACCGTCTATATTCGGTACGGAGATATGTTCTCCATTGGATGAAAATCCATAACCGATAACTTCTGCCAGTATGGGGGCTCCCCGTTTTATGGCCGATTCGTAACTTTCCAGCACCACACTGGCACCGCCTCCGCTGGGCACAAGTCCGTCTCTGCTTTTATCAAAGGGCCTGGATGCTTTTTGTGGTTCATCTTCCCGGGTGGAGAAAGCGCTTAATCCGTCGAAACTACCTACGGAAAAAGGGTTCACTTCTTGCGCGCCACCACACAAAATGCAGTCCTGCAATCCCGATTTGATAAGCAGGTAGCCCATCCCGATGGCATGGGAACCGCTGGCACAAGCCCCGGAAACCGTGAAGTTTATTCCTTTGAGCTTGAATATGACGGACAGGTTCATGGACACTGTGGAGTTCATGGACTGGAAGATAGAGCCGGAACCGACCAATACGGTCTTTTTCTTCTCGCGGATGATGTCTACCGCATTGATAACCGGTGCCGTGCTGCTGTCGTTTCCATACAGAACACCCATCTCGTTGGCTTCCAGAAAGGCTTCATCGATACCTGCATTCTTAAAGGCTTCTGCAGTTGCCATATAGGCGTATTCGCCCTGTTCGGGCAGGCAGAGGCGTTTCCGCCTGTCCAGTAATTTTTTAAGGTCGGGACGTTCCAGCAGGCCGGTTAAAGCAGACTGATAACCCAATTCTTTCCGTTCGGGATCGATGCCGATACCTGATTTTCCGTTATAGAGCGAATCTCTTACTTCGTCCAGATTCTTTCCGATGCACGAGTAAATTCCCATTCCGGTGATGACAACTCTTCTCATGTATATAGCCCTCCATTGATTGAAATAACTTCACCGGTGATATATGAAGCGGCGGGAGATACGAGGAAACCTACCAAATCGGCTACTTCTTCGGCTTCACCGAAACGGCCGGCCGGGATGTGTTTCTTCCATTCGTCTTCGTTGATGTCTTTAGTCATTTCCGTACGGATGAATCCCGGTGCAACGGCATTGACGGTGACATGTTTCTTGGCAACTTCCTGAGCCAGGGCTTTAGTAGCAGCAATGATACCTCCCTTTGCGGCAGAGTAGTTGGTCTGTCCGGGCATTCCTTTGATGCCCGATAATGAAACGATGTTGACAATACGCCCGGAGCGTTTCACCAGCATATCTTTAAGCAAGGCTTGGGTGACATAAAAGAAACCGTTCAAACCGATGTTCAGTACTCCGTTCCATTCCTCCTCCGTCATCCAGAGCAACAGGTTATCCTTGCGAATACCTGCATTGTTTATCAGCACCTCGATATATTCATCCGGATGCTGTGCACTCCAGGCATTCAGTACTTCAGATACCGATGCGGAATCGGCAACATCGAATTTCAGTAATTCTCCGTCCCCGCCTTTTTCGCGGACCAACTGCAAGGTTTTTGCAGCCTCTTTGTCATTGCTTTGATAATTTATCAGCACAGAATATCCCATCTCTGCCAGCTTTATGCTGACAGCGCGTCCTATGCCTCGGCTTCCGCCTGTTATTAATGCGTATTTCATCTACTGTTCATTACATTTTGTCATTAACTCATTGCCAAAGGCACGAATTGAATTTCCTCTCTTTCAGATACTTCTCCATGGCTTCTATCTCTTTATACTTGGGAGTGTCCTCTGAAAAGACGGGGAAGAAAGCCCGAATTTCATTGTATACACGGCGTGACTCTGTACTTAGTTTATCTTGTATCTTCAGGCAGTCTACAGCTTGTACAATGCCCATAAACAAGATACTCATTACCTGGAAAGAGTTGTTAACAACCGTTTTAGCTATCAATGCAGAGTTAGTTCCCATGCTAACAATGTCCTGATTGTCATTGTTGTTCGGAATACTGTGCACATACATCGGGTTGGACAATGTCTGGCATTCGGCAGTGGTGGAAGTCGCTGTAAATTGTGAAGCTTGCAGTCCATAATTCAGTCCTAAAACACCTAAATTGACGAAAGGCGGAAGTATGCCGTTGATGCGGTCGTGAAACAGGTAATTCAGCTGGCGTTCGCAGAGCATGGTCAGTTTGGTAATGGCTATTTTCAGTTTGTCCATTTCGAAGGACACATAATCTCCGTGAAAGTTCCCGCCATGATACACATTCTGTGTTTCCGGGTCTACAATCGGGTTGTCGCAGGCCGAATTGATTTCGTTTATAAGCACTTCTTCCGTGTTTATCAGCGTATCGTAAACCGGTCCTAATATTTGCGGAGTACATCTCAGTGAATAATAGGGCTGAACCTTGTGCTCGAAGATTTTCTCTTCATGCTTCCGGCTGTATAATTCATTTTCCCTTTTTCGCATACAGTTGCTGTCTGCTGTCCAGGCTCTCATGGCTTCGGCTATCTTTCGCTGTCCTTTATGGAGTTTGGTCTCGTTTAAGGGCTGGGAGATGAAATCGTCGTACGAAGCGGCAATCTCGTTCATCATTGCCGAGGCGCATATCGACCAATCAAGTAACTGCCGGGCATAAATCAGATTGACAACGCCGATACCGGTCATGACGGAAGTGCCGTTTGTGACGGAAAGTCCTTCGCGTATGTGTATGGAGAAAGGCTTGAGGTGATTCTTTTCAAGCACTTGGGCGGTGGGTTGTAACTTCCCTTGATGGAATACTTCTCCTTCTCCTATCAGCGTCAGTGCCATGTGGGCAAGTTGCACTAAGTCGCCACTGGCGCCTACACTGCCATGCTCCGGTATGTATGGAATAATATTCAGATTAATAAACTTAACAAGCAGTTCTGCCAGTTCCCTGTGTATACCGGATTTCCCCTGAAGAAAAGTGAATAGCCGGGCAATCATAGCCGCCTTTACATAAAGTGCGGGTAATGGAGCACCTGCCCCTGTAGAGTGGCTTCTGATGATGTTATATTGTAGTTCCACTAATGATTTATCATCGATTCTATATTGCGCCATAGGACCGAAACCGGTATTAATCCCGTAAATAATTTTATCATTAGAGAAGTCCTTTAAGAAGCGGAAACTTTCATCTACTTCCTGAATACTTTCATCGGAAATGGTTATTTCTTCATCATCGAACAGCAGCTTCTGGAGCATCCCCAAATTTATATATTTGCCCACTATCATAGTATACTTCATTGATATATACTGCAAAAGTAGCTATTTTATATCAATATTGAATAACTATGTAAGATAAAACTTTTTTTATCTCAAAGGTTTTGCCCTGTCTTTCAAAGCTTTTGTTTATTCTTCGACTCTCGTCACTTGTTTGATGTTCTGTATCTGTTTCAGGTTATCGCAGATACTCCGTACATCATCCACATCGTGTACATAAAGCTGTATTTTTCCTTCAAAGATGCCGTCGGTGGTTTCGATGGTCAGTTTGCGGATATTCACGTTGAGTTGGCGGGAGATGACCTGTGTCACTTCATTGAGCAACCCCATGCTGTCTATACCTTTTATATATATGGTGACGAGGAATGACAAATCCTTGTGCGTATCCCATTCAGTAGCGATGATGCGGTTGCCGTAACTGCTCTTGAGGCGGGCGGCAACGGGACATTGGCGCTTATGGATGATGACACGGTTCTCTTCGTCTATATAGCCCAGTACGTCGTCACCCGGAATGGGGTGGCAACAGTCTGCCATGATATAGTTCTTCGAGATGGTTTCCTCTGTCAGTTTCAATATCTGTTTGGTATTGATTTTCTCCTGCGGGGCTTTTTCTTCGGGTTGTTCCTTTACATCCTTATTGTCTTTATTACCGAAGGAGAAGGTCAGGAACTTCTTCCAGTTGGTGCCTTGTTTTTCTTTGAATGCATTCTTGTCCGCATCGCCCAATACGAGTCTTTTGCTGCCGACGGCGGCAAGCAGTTCGTCGCGAGTGTGGAAGTTATGCAGTTTTGTCAGCTTATCCAGCGCGGCATCGTCTATATGGATGTCTTCGTTCTTGAAGAAATCGGCCACCAGGATTTCACCTTCCTTTTGATTGGCCTTGGCTTCTTTGCGCAGAATGGCTGCTATCTTGGCGCGGGCGCGGGCGGTAGTGGCATACACTTCCCACTCCGGTTGTACGCGTTGCGATTTGGAGGTCAGGACTTCCACCTGGTCGCCACTTTGCAGCTTGTGGCTGAGGGGTACCAGTTTATGATTGACCTTCGCTCCGATGCAGTGGCTGCCGATGTCGGTATGCAGGGAGAAGGCAAAGTCCAGTGCCGTAGAGTTCTGCGGCATTGTCTTGAGATCGCCTTTCGGGGTAAACACGAATATTTCCGAGGCAAACAGGTTCAGCTTGATGGTATCGAGGAAGTCGATGGCATCCGGTTGCGGGTCGTCCAGAATTTCCTTGATGGTACGCAACCATTTTTCCAGTTCTCCTTCGTCCTCGCCGCCACCGCCTTCTTTGTACTTCCAGTGGGCGGCGAAGCCCTGCTCGGCAACGTCGTTCATACGTTCGCTGCGGATTTGTACTTCAATCCACTGTCCGTTGTTTCCCATCAGGGTGACGTGCAGCGCCTGGTAACCGTTGGCTTTGGGATGGCTCACCCAGTCGCGCAGGCGGTCGGGGTGAGGTTTGTATATCTTGGAGATGGAGACGTAGATGTCGAAACAGTCGTTCAACTCTTCCTCCATGTTGCGGGGTTCGAAGATGATGCGCACGGCAAGCAGGTCGTAGATTTCCTCGAAAGGTACGTGCTTGGTCTGCATCTTGTTCCAGATGGAGTAGATGGACTTGACGCGGGCAAGGATGTGGTATTTCAGACCCATCTTATCCAGCTGTTCGCGTATGGGGGCGGTGAATTCCTTGAATACCTTGTCGCGCTCCACGGCGGTTGCGGCAAGTTTCTCTTCTATTTCGTGATACTCTTCGGGGTGTTCGTATCGGAAACTTAAGTTTTCCAGTTCGGTCTTTATCTTGTACAGACCCAGACGATTGGCAAGCGGGGCGTAGATGTAAAGCGTTTCTCCTGCAATCTTGAATTGCTTGTTGGGCAGCATAGAGCCGAGTGTGCGCATGTTGTGCAGGCGGTCGGCTATCTTGATAAGGATGACGCGGATATCATCGGACATGGTGAGCAGCAGCTTCTTAAAGTTCTCTGCCTGTGCTGAGGCACGGTCGCCGAAGATGCCGCCGGAAATCTTGGTCAGCCCGTCTACAATCTGAGCTATTTTGGGACCGAAGATATTTTCGATATCTTCTACGGTATAATCGGTATCTTCCACTACGTCGTGCAGCAATGCCGAGCAGATGGAGGTGGACCCAAGGCCTATTTCGTTGCATACAATTTTTGCAACGGCCAGGGGGTGCATAATATATGGTTCGCCCGAACGGCGTTTGATGCCCTTGTGCGCCTGGTTGGCAAAATTGAATGCCTTGGTTATGATCTCGACGCGCTTACGGTGTTTGGTTGCCAAATAGTCGTTTAACAGTTCTTGGAATGCCTGTTCAATCATTTCTTCTTCGGCTTTCTCTTTCTCCTTTTGGCTTACATTTTCATCCATGCTGTATCTCCTTTCTTCACTTTCTGCAAAAATAAGCAAAATCCGACACCAAGCAAGCGTTTATGTATTTATTTATAAATCTTCAATCGCTTTCCTGCGGCAATATTATTGTTGCGCAGGCCGTTCCAGCTCTTTAATTGGTTGACAGTGACACCATAACGACGCGCAATGGTTGACAATGTTTCTCCACTTCGAATCTTATGATAGGTAGGGGTGCCTGTGCCGGCACTGCCCCTGCTGCCGCGTGCCGTCGAGCGTGTGTCGGAAACGGCAACCGTTCTGCGGTTCTTGAACAGTTCGTTGCTGCGGTGGGCATAAATGGTATCTTGTTTGTCTATAAATGTGCTGATGTAATTCATCGGCAGGCGGAGTGTCTGCGGTTTGCTCTCTCCCGGGATGACACTTTTCTTGAACTGCGGGTTCAGGCTCTTGATTTGGTCCAGGCCGATGCCGCAGATATCGGAAATCTGTTCAAAATGCAGGTTACGGTTTACTTGCACGGTATCGGTTGCCTCCGGGATATTGGTTTCCATGGGGCAGATGTTATGCTTGCAGTAGTAAGTCATCACGTAGTTGGCGGCGATGAAAGCGGGCACGTAGCCACGTGTTTCTTTGGGCAGGAAGTTGTAGATTTCCCAATAGTCCGTTTTACCGCCGGCACGGCGGATGGCTTTGTTGATGGTGCCGGGGCCGCAATTGTAGGCGGCAATCACCAGGTTCCAGTCCTTATATATGTCGTACATGTCCCTCAGATAACGGGCAGCGGCCCAGGTAGCCTTTATCGGGTCGCGGCGCTCGTCTACGAGGCTGTTGCTTTCCAAACCGTACATTTTTCCGGTGGCGAGCATGAATTGCCACAATCCGCAGGCACCGGCACGCGACACGGCGGAGGGGTTGAGGGCAGATTCGATAATCGGCAGATATTTCAGTTCGAGCGGCAGGCCGTAGGCGTCGAGTGCTTCCTCGAAGATGGGCATGTAGAAATTACAGGCGCTCAGCATAAAGGCAACCTGGTTGCGCAGGCGTCCGGCGTACATGTCGATAAACTTGCGTACAATTTCGTTGTAAGGCATCTCCATGACGGTCGGCATGCGCGACAGGCGGTCGATGTATACCGAGTCGCTGAATAGCGGATTCTCCGTCGATGTGCTGCAATCCTTGCCCAGGTCTATGTAGTTTTTGGCTTTCCAGTCGTTGAGCAGGCTGTCCAGTGGGTAAGTCATACTTTTGGGCAGCTCGATGGTTTCCTGGCGCTCTGCCCCGTTTTCACGAATCAGCACTTCCACACTCTCTTGTGCGCGCATTTGCGGGGCGGCAAGGAGGGCGCAGAACAGGAGTGAGGAACCGATGATGATTTTCTTCATATATGCGGGTTTATGTATCATGGGTTATTAGCATTTATTTTAGTATTAGAATCGGAAACTGCATTGCACGCCTACGGACTTGCCCGAGAAACGTCCGGAAGACGACTGGTTGTCGAAGACCGTCGGTTCCACCTTCATGCTGAGGTCGGGGGTGATGTCGAAGTTCGACAGTTCGGCATCAACATAGGCATCGACCACCGAGAGCAGATATACGCCGATAAAGGCAAAGATACTCAAGTCCCGGTATCGGCGGTAGGTGTCCTTGCGCTTTCTCAATATCTCAGTCAACTGGCTTTCGGTGTAGTTATAGTTAGGCGGCAGCAGGTCGGTGATGCTGCTGGACTCAAAGTTTCCATTTACGGCATCCTTATATGCAGCCGCGTAGTCCTTGTACATCTTGCCGTTCCAGGTAAGGGCATAGGCACAACCGGCAAAGCCACCATAGAAGATGGGGAGTTTCCAGTATTTGCGGTTGTATATCTGTCCGCCGCCGGGGATGACGAGGGCCAGCCACGTCGCCTTTACGGGGTTGGGAATCCATACTTTCGGGTTCACTGCTTTTTGCAGACTGTCCGTGGGGACGGCCGGTTCCTTTATCTTAGGAGCGGCTGTCATTTCCAGCAGTTTCTTCTTGTTTTCGGCAGCAAGGCTGTCGGCCACGGCAAGGCTGTCGGCACTCATTATGGTGACGCCGAGGCTGTCCGTATTGTGTCGGTGTATTCGTTTGGTAGCCGCACGCGGGCGGTCCTGACCATACATAGCAATCCCTGCCGTCTGCAAAAAGCAAAGCAGCAGGGCGATGGCTACTTGATATATTCTTCTCTTTTTCCTCATTTACTTCTTCAGCGTATCAAGGATGCCGATGATACGTTCCAATTCTTCTTCGTTACTGAATGGGATACTGATCTTGCCTTTTCCCTTCTCCGAGCAGGTGAGCTGCACTTTGGTGTTGAAGAAGCCCGACAGCTGTTGCTTCAGCATGTTGAACTCTTCGGGCAGTTTGGCGCGCTTGGGCGCAATCTTGCGGGTACCGCTTTTCACGGTTTCGCCTTCGCTCAGGGATTTTACAATCTCTTCGACCTTGCGTACGGAGTAGCCGTGCTCCAGGATCTCTTCGAATATTTTCACTTGCAGCTTCGGGTCGCCGAGGGTTACCAGTGCACGGGCATGGCCCATGTCTATCTGCTTGTTCTGCAAGCCCATCTGTATGGGGGCAGGCAGTTTGAGCAGGCGCAGGTAGTTGGCAATGGTGGTGCGCTTCTTGCCCACACGTTCGCTGAGGCGTTCTTGCGTCAGTCCGTATTGTTCCAGCAAATGCTGGTAGGCAAGGGCGATTTCCACGGAGTTCAGGTCTTCGCGTTGTATGTTTTCGATGAGGGCCATTTCCATGACGTTCTCATCATCGGCTGTGCGAATGTAGGCGGGAATGCTTGTCAGTCCGGCAAGCTGCGAGGCGCGGAAACGACGTTCGCCGGCGATGATCTGGTATTCATCGTCGTTGAGCTTGCGCAGAGTGATAGGCTGGATGATGCCTATCTCGGAGATGGAGTCGGCCAGTTCCTGCAACGCCGTGGGATCGAATTCGCGGCGGGGCTGGTTGGGATTGACGGCAATCTTCGACAGGTCTATTTCGTTGATGGAGGAAGAGCCTTCGGTCTGCACTTCGTCCATGGAAAGCAGGGCGTCCAGCCCGCGTCCTAATGCGTTTCTTTTCTGTGCCATCTATTCATTTACAATTTGACAATTTACAATGTACAATTTAACCATGCGGTGTAATTGTTCTATCTTTATTCATTCCGGCTTATCAGCTCCTTGGCAAGTGCCATGTGGTTCTTGGCTCCGGTTGAGTCCGCATCGTACAGGATGGTGGGCAGACCGTAGCTGGGAGCCTCGCTCAACTTTACGTTGCGCTGGATGACGGTGTTGAACACCAGTTCCTGGAAGTGGCGTTTCACTTCGTCGTAGATCTGGTTGGCCTGGCGCAGGCGCGAATCGTACATCGTCAGCAGGAAGCCTTCGATTTCGAGTGCCGGGTTCAGCTTTGATTTGATGATTTTGATAGTGTTCAGCAGTTTGCTGATGCCTTCCAATGCAAAATATTCCGCTTGGACGGGGATGATGACAGAGTCGGCGGCAGTCAGTGCATTGACTGTAATCAGACCCAGTGAAGGCGAGCAGTCTATCAAGATATAATCAAACTCTTCCCGGAGCGGTGCGAGTACTTCCTTCAGTATCTTTTCGCGGTTCTTGAGGTTGAGCATTTCTATTTCGGCGCCTACCAGGTTGATGTGGGAGGAGATAACCTTCAAGGTATCTATCTCCGTGTCGTGAAGGGCTTCGCGCACGTCGGCACGGTCGATAATGCATTCGTAAATAGTACATTCCGACTGCTTGATGTCTACGCCCAGGCCGGAAGAGGCATTGGCCTGCGGATCGGCATCTACAACGAGGACTTTCTTTTCGAGCGTGGCGAGTGAGGCGGCAAGGTTGATTGTGGTCGTAGTCTTACCTACACCTCCCTTTTGGTTAGCCATAGCAATTATTTTTCCCATAATCTCAATATTTATTGGCAGCGAAATAAGTGATAATTCCGGATTGTGCCTACAAATTCGGAGAAAGATTGCAAAAACGGTTGATAAGTCGGCTGTTTTGTTAATAACTCACAGGGGATTATCTCCGTTTTTTCCTCCAAAGAGTGCACTTAAAGTGCTCTTTCTCTGTTTGGTGGGCAAATATACGTATTTATCTTGAAATGAAGCAGTTTTTTTGTCTCGCTTGCAGAAGATTAAGATTTGTTTTACGCAATTTGTGCTTTCGGCTTTTTCTGCTTTCAAGCCTTCAATGTTCTCTGTATGTGCCTGTTTGCGGGCAATGGCGGGTGAAGGGGGTGGTTTCACCCGGGTTCACCGTCTGCCACCGACAAATCTCCTGCTTTCTCTGATGCATGTTCGCGTTCCAGTGTTTCCGGGCGCAGCATGTCGGCGGGGAAATATTTGCTCAGCGGGTAGCGGAAGAAGTCCATGTTCTGTCGTAGCCTGCGAACGAGCATGCGGTCGGGCTTGAAGTAGATGCGCGATACTTCTACCTTGCCCGGCGTTACGTCGTCGGGGTGCTCGAAGCCTTCGCTGGTGATGGCCAGGTTGAAGGAGCCGAGTCCCTTGATGGTGACGGACTCGCCTTCGCTGAGGGCTTCTTCGATGTATTTAGGCAGGTCTGTCAGTACGCTCTGCACCTCGCCTGCGCTCATGCCTTTGCGGGCAGCCATTCGTTGTGCCAGTTTGTCTGTGGTTACTCCGCCGCGTACCTGCAAGGTGCGTTGCACGGCATAGTACATTTGTTTCATTCCTTCTTTAGTGCGGAAAAGCTTCTTGCGCACCAGGTAAATCATTCCCATATTCTTTCTTTATTTATTAGAGTTATTCGTTATTATCGGTTTCATTCTTGCTGTGCATCCGGAACATAGGTACCTGGCAGGTGAATCTCCTGTTGCTTTGCGCTGTATGTCGGTGAGATGTACTGCACAAGATGGCATCTTATGCTGCTCAAGATGGCATCTTGTGTTGTTCAAGATGGCATCTTGTGCAGCAAAGGTAGTAAAGGTTATGCAGATAAGCAAGCTTCTTACGGAAGAAAGGGAGGAATGTTGTAGGGGAAGGGGAATAGGGCTCTTCTTTTAGAACAAGTTTGAGACAAACTGATAGATGAAATATCCGCAGACCACGCACTTCAGCACCGTGCCCAGCAGGAAGCCGAGCAGTGAGCCCAGTCCGGACTTCAGTGCTTGGCGGGCCTTTCTGCCTCCCAGCAGTTCTCCGATGAAGGCGCCGAGGAAAGGGCCGAGGATGATTCCCCAAGGCATGAAGAACAGTCCGACGATAGTGCCCACGAGGCAGCCGCGTGTTCCCCACCGGCTGCCTCCGCTGTATTTGCTGCCCAGCATGGGGACGAAGTAATCGAGCACCTGCATGACGATGACGATGAATAGCCATACCAGCAGTTGCGTTGTGGAGTATTGCACCTTGTCCGTGAAATGCAAAAGCAACAAGCCTGCATAGGCTACGGGCGGGCCGGGGAGTACGGGCAGGAAGCAACCTGCCAGGCCGGCGATGAGGCAGAGGATGCCTAGAATGATTAAAAGTATGTCCATATTAGTCTTCTTTGAGGTGTAGAGCGGAAAGCTCGGCTTCTATCTGTTTGATGCCGGGCAGTGCGCTCTTTAAAACTCCAACAACTTGTTGGAGTCTTTCATTCTGTTGCTACAAAAGTAGGCTTATTGTAATAAACCACCAAGACTCCTTCGGGAAATATAGGTGAATCGGGGAAAGTTCTTCCGGCTTATGATTTGTTCTGCTCCGTGCAGTTGGTGCTTTCTTCCTTTTTGAGTATTTTTGCAGCATCATAATTAAAGAAGAATATGGAAAATCAAAGACCTTTGATATTAATCTCCAATGATGACGGCATCATTGCGAAAGGTATTAGCGAGTTAATCAAGTTTCTCCGTCCGCTGGGCGAGATTGTGGTAATGGCACCGGACGCTCCGCGCTCGGGCGCTGCTTGTGCGCTGACGGTGACGGAACCGATACGCTACCAACTGCTCCGTAAGGATGTGGGGCTGACCGTCTATAAATGTTCCGGCACCCCGGCCGATTGCGTGAAGTTGGCTTTCCATACCGTACTGGATCGTAAACCCGACCTCGTAGTGGGTGGCATCAATCACGGCGATAACTCCTCCATCAATGTGCACTACTCCGGAACGATGGGCGTAGTGATAGAAGGCTGTCTGAAAGGCATCCCTTCCATCGGCTTCTCCCTTTGCAGCCACGAACCGAATGCCGACTTCGAACCGGCCGGCCCTTATGTCCGCGAAATAGCCCGCAAGGTATTGGAGAAAGGCTTGCCTCCGTTGACCTGCCTGAATGTGAACTTCCCCGATACCAAGGAGCTTAAAGGCGTGAAAATCTGCGAACAGACCAAAGGCTCATGGAACAACGAATGGGAGAACTTCGCCCATAGAGGAGATGCCCATTACTACTGGCTGACCGGTGAGTATGAAAACAAGGATGCCGATAACGAGAACAACGACCATTGGGCGCTGGACAACGGCTATGTAGCTATTACTCCTACTACTGTGGATGTCACGGCTTATGGCCTGATGGATGAACTGAAGACCTGGTTTTAACATCAACTAAATAGATGAAGTACTATTTGATTGTCGGCGAAGCTTCCGGCGACCTTCATGCCTCCCATCTGATGGCTGCGCTGAAGACAGAAGACCCGCAAGCGGAGTTCCGCTTCTTTGGAGGCGACCTGATGGCGGCTGTGGGCGGCACGATGGTGAAGCATTATAAGGAGCTGGCGTACATGGGGTTTATCCCCGTGTTGCTGCACCTGCGCACGATCTTTGCCAATATGAAGCGCTGCAAGGAAGACATCGTTGCCTGGCAACCGGATGTACTGATCTTGGTGGATTATCCCGGTTTTAATCTGGATATAGCCAAATTTGTTCATGCCCATACGTCGATTCCCGTCTATTACTATATCTCTCCCAAGATATGGGCGTGGAAGGAGTACCGCATCAAGAACATCAAGCGGGATGTGGATGAATTATTCTCCATTCTTCCCTTTGAGGTGGAGTTCTTTGAAGGCAAACATCAATATCCGATACACTACGTAGGAAATCCGACGATGGACGAGGTGACTGCCTTCCGTGCTTCCAATGCCGAAACATTTGAGGACTTTGTGCAGGCTAACGGGCTGTCTTCCAAACCGATTATCGCCTTACTGGCGGGTAGCCGCAAGCAGGAAATCAAAGATAATCTGCCCGATATGCTTCGGGCTGCCACTGCTTTCCCCGATTACCAGCTGGTGCTGGCGGGGGCTCCCGGCATTTCTCCCGACTATTATAAGAAGTACGTGGGCGATGCGGATGTGAAGATTATCTTCGACAAGACATTCCCGCTGCTTCAGCAGGCGGATGCGGCGTTGGTAACTTCGGGCACGGCAACCTTGGAAACGGCTTTGTTCCGTGTGCCGCAGGCGGTGTGCTATCATACGCCGATAGGGAAGGTGATTTCTTTCCTGAGGCGGCATATACTGAAAGTGAAATATATCTCCTTGGTCAATCTTATTGCCGACCGTGAAGTAGTGAAGGAATTGGTGGCCGATACGATGACGGTGGAGCAAATACGCTCGGAACTGGAACGTATCTTATATAATAAGGAGTACCGGCAGCGGATGCTGGATGGATACGAGTATATGGCATCGCGCCTGGGCGAGGCGGGAGCGCCGAAGCGGGCGGCACGAGAGATGCTGATGCTGCTGAATGACTCACCGCAGAGGGCAAGGAAGCCTCTGTAGTAAATACTAAAGTTCTGAGAAATTGTTAAAATAGCTGGAGCCGGTGCAGTAAATGCCCGGCTTTTGTATTTCTTATACAGAAACAAATGAAAAAAGGACTTTGATTATGAAGAAACTACATTGGTTATTTATGGCAATATGCTTGGCAGTGATGCCTGCCTTGCAATCGTGTGATGATAATGACGGATACTCATTGGGTGACTTCACTCCCCCGATGTGGGCTACCGTACGCGTCACCGGAAATGCCTTCTATCTGGACAGCGATGTCTGGGGAACGCTTTGGCCGGTAAACATCGATTTGGGATGGTATGATGCAGTAGACGGTCAGCGTGTGTTGACAATGTTCAATCCGTTGTGGGATAATTATGAAGGATACGACCATGCCGTGAAGTTGCTGAGACTGCAAAATGTACTGACCAAAGATGTGGAAACACTGACTCCCGAGAATGAAGAAGAGCTGGGTAACGACCCGGTGGTGATTTATCAGGGAGACATCACCATCAGTGGCGGTTATATGAACATCTTCTTCGTTCAGAATCTTCCTGCAAAGACGAAGCATCGCATCAGTCTGGTGCGTCCGCAGGATAATGAGGATTTATATGCCGGAGATGGTTATATCCACTTGGAACTTCGTTACAACGATTACGACGATTTGACCGGCCGTCAGGCTTACGGTGCTGTGTCGTATAATCTGAACAGCCTGGATATCACTTCCGGAACGAAAGGTATTAAGTTGAAACTGAATTCGGAGAAGAACGGTGAAGTGGAAGTGACCTTCGACCTGAAGCATTCGGAAAGCAACATGAAGAATGTGACTGATTTTGATCTGTCAAATATGCAACTGAGATAAGAGAGAGAGAATCTACAGTGAAGCAAAGCGCCAAGGTGAGATAAATATATCACAACCTTGGCGCTTTTTATATCTTGTAGCGGCTTCCTCTATCTGAACATCAGCATCAGGTACAAATAAACTACCGCAGCCGGAATAGCCATCAATGCACTGTCGAAGCGGTCGAGCATGCCACCGTGTCCCGGCAGTATATTTCCTGAGTCTTTGATACCCAACTGGCGCTTCATCAACGACTCCGTCAAGTCTCCCCAGGTGCCGAAGATAACTACTACTATTGCCAGTCCCGCCCATTGCCAATATGACATAATAGGGAAGAAATGTGCAAATACAAGCGAAGATGCAATGGAGAAGATACCGCCTCCAATGCTGCCTTCCCAGGATTTCTTGGGAGATATACGCTCGAACAAGCGGTGTTTGCCGATCAGTGAACCGACACAGTAGGCACCCGTATCGCTCAGCCAGATAAAGACGAAGATGGAGAGCGGGAGTATAGGGTTGTAAGTTACGCTGCTTGTTGTGGGAGAATTCTGAAAAGCCAGTACGTTGAGCAGCGCAAAAGGCAATGCTACGTACAGTTGGCTCAGCATGGAGTATGCCCAGTTGCCTATCGGATTTCTTCTTTTGAGATACAGCTCTGTTATCATCAGATAGAGTATCAGTAGCAAGTAGGGGAGGAATACGCCCGAACCGATGCTCTGCTGTGTGCAGAAACTCATCAGGGCGAGGAACAGATAAGCTCCTCCCAGGGCGGTGATGGTGCTGTTGATGGTCACTTCGTCGTTTTGATTGACCAAGTGCGCGAATTCGTGTACGCTCAGTGCGCAGATAATGGTAAACAGTATACCGAATGAAAGGGGGCCGTACAGGATACAGCCCACCAATACTGCTACGAATAGCACGCCGGTGACGGCGCGCTGGATAAAGTTATTTTTCATTATGTTCTTCCTCTTTCACTTCCTTTTCTGCTTCCTCGGCTCTCTTGGCTTCCGTTTCTTCTGCCTTTTTCAGCTCGGCGGAAGTCTTGTTGCTAATGATCTCTTCGGAACGGGAAGCCCACGGACGCTTGCCGAAGATATGTTCAACATCTTCTGCAAAGATCACTTCCTTGTCAATCAGCAGCTGTGCCAACTGGTTGTGTCCCTCCTGATGGGTGGAGAGTATTTCCTTGGCACGTGCGTATTGCTCATTGACCATGTGCTTCACTTCTTCGTCAATCAGTTCGGCAGTCTTTTCGCTGTACGGACGGTTGAAAGAGTACTCGTCATTGTTATAGTAACACAAGTTGGGCAACTTTTCGCTCATACCCAAGTAGGCAATCATGCCATAAGCCTGCTTCGTCACGCGTTCCAGGTCGTTCATGGCGCCGGTGGATATTCTGCCTAAGAACAGGTCTTCGGCGGCACGTCCGCCCAGAGTGGCACACATTTCGTCCAGCATCTGTTCCTTGGTAGTGATCTGGCGCTCTTCCGGCAGGTACCAGGCGGCACCCAGGGCACGTCCACGGGGCACGATGGTTACTTTAATCAGCGGGTTGGCGTATTGCAACAGCCAGGAGATGCTGGCATGGCCTGCTTCGTGTATGGCGATGGAGCGGCGCTCGGCTTCGGTGGTAATCTTGGTTTTCTTCTCCAATCCACCTACAATGCGGTCTACTGCATCCAGGAAGTCTTGCTTGCCCACGAATTTCTTGCCGTGGCGGGCAGCTATCAGGGCAGCTTCGTTGCAGACGTTGGCAATGTCGGCACCGGAGAAGCCCGGAGTCTGGCGTGCCAGTAAGTCTACATCTACCGTATTGTCTATCTTGATGGGGCGCAAGTGCACGCCGAATACTTCTTTTCGTTCGTTCAGGTCCGGGAGGTCTACATGTATCTGGCGGTCAAAACGTCCGGCACGCAGCAGGGCTTTGTCCAGTACATCCACGCGGTTGGTGGCGGCAAGGATGATGACACCGCTGTTGGAGCCGAAGCCGTCCATTTCTGTCAGCAACTGGTTCAGGGTGTTTTCGCGCTCGTCGTTGCCACCCATGGCGGCAGCCTTGGCACGGGCACGTCCTACGGCATCAATCTCGTCGATGAACACGATGCAAGGTGCTTTCTCCTTAGCCTGGCGGAAGAGGTCGCGGACGCGGGATGCACCCACACCGACAAACATTTCCACGAAATCGGAACCTGCCAGAGAGAAGAACGGTACATTCGCTTCTCCGGCCACGGCCTTTGCAAGCAGGGTTTTACCGGTTCCCGGAGGGCCTACGAGCAGGGCACCCTTAGGAATCTTACCTCCCAGGTCTGTATATTTCTGCGGTTCCCTCAGGAACTCTACAATTTCTTCTACTTCTTGCTTGGCTTCGGCAAGTCCGGCCACATCTTTGAAGGTAATCTTGATGGGGGAGCCTTTCTCGAACAACTGGGCTTTCGACTTACCCACGCTGAAGATGCCTCCACCTCCGCCCATGCCTCCGCCACCGCTCATACGGCGGGACATGTATATCCAGAAACCGATGAGGAATGCAAAGGGGAGTATCTGCCAGAGGATGGCACCGAAATAATTCCGTTTCTTTTCGTAATTGACAGAACCGTCGAAGCGCGCTTCGTCTCTTTCTTTCTGCAAGAAATTACCCAGGCTTTCGCGCGAGGGGGCTTCGGTGGTGATGAGGGGAGTCTTGCCTACGCGGCTGGAATCCTGACGGAAGACGTTTCCTACATATTGCGGCTTGATGTATGCTTCTACAGAGTTGTCGTCATAACCGATTACTTTGTTTACGTAACCGTCGCGCACATATTGTTGGAATTCATCGTAAGAAATACTCTTGGTTGCCGTACCGTTTTCGTTGGTGAGGTACAGGCCCAATAGCATCATAGCTATAATCATGTACAGCCAGTTCAGGTTGAACTTGGGCATGTTAACTTTAGTGGGCTTTTTATTGGTGTTATTGTCCATACGTTTAAATTAATCGAGGTCGGGGATTTGGGTTAATTTGGCGTCCGCCCAAAGGTGCTCCAGGTTATAGAACTCCCTTGTTTCAGGAAGGAATACGTGCACTAATACGTCTGAATAGTCCATAGCTACCCATTCGGCATTGCGCAGTCCGTCCACGGCAAAGGGCTTCGTGTCGGCACCTTTACGCGTGAAATCCTTTACGGAGTCAACAATGGCGGCCACTTGGCTGGGGGAATTACCTTGGCAGATGACGAAATAGTTGCATATTGTATCGCCTATTTTGGTAAGGTCTGCGATGACGATTTTCTTTCCTTTTTTATCTTGAATACCTTCTGTTATCTGTTGAATCAGTCTTTTCGTTTCGTTCATTATACATTATTATATTAAAACAGTTGACAAATATACGTTGATTTCTCATATCAAACACGTAAAAGGGGAAAACTCTTTCAATTTTTGATTTTTTTTAGTTATATAATCCTTTGGATTACGGTGTCTTATCAGATTTTTAAGAAAAAAATGTCCGATTTTGTTTTGGTTTATAGAAATCTTTGTATCTTTGCAACCGCAAAACAGAAATGACCTGAAATATTGGGCTATGGTGTAATGGTAACACTACAGATTCTGGTCCTGTCATTCCTGGTTCGAATCCAGGTAGCCCAACCATAAGAAGCCTTACTAAGATAACTTAGTAGGGCTTCTCTGTTTTGCAAAACGAATCATATTAAAATACTATGGCAAAGGAACTAGAACTCAAGTACGGCTGCAACCCCAATCAGAAGCCGGCCCGCATCTTTATGCAGGAAGGGGAATTGCCTATCGAAGTCCTGAATGGACGTCCGGGATACATTAACTTTATGGATGCTTTGAACGGATGGCAGTTGGTGAAGGAACTGAAAGAAGCTACCGGTATGCCGGCGGCAACTTCATTCAAGCATGTCAGCCCGGCAGGTGCGGCAATAGGGCTGGAACTGGACGATACAATGAAAAAGATTTATTTTGTTGACAATCTGCCACTTTCTCCGCTTGCCAGTGCCTATGTACGTGCCCGCGGTGCCGACCGCATGTCGTCTTATGGCGACTTCATCGCCTTGAGTGATGTTTGCGACGAAGCCACTGCACGCTTCATCAACCGGGAAGTATCGGATGGCGTCATTGCTCCGGGATATACGGAAGAGGCGCTCGAAATCTTGAAGAACAAGCGTAAGGGTACTTACAACGTGATTAAAATAAATCCCGATTACAAGCCTGCTCCGATTGAACATAAAGATGTGTTCGGAGTCACTTTTGAACAAGGCCGTAATGAAATCAAACTGAACGGCGATGAACTGTTCACCAATATCCCGACGCAGAACAAGGAATTCCCGGAAGCTGCAAAACGCGATTTGATGATTGCACTGATTACCTTGAAATATACACAGTCCAATTCGGTATGCTACGTAAAGGATGGCCAGGCTATCGGTATCGGTGCCGGACAGCAGAGCCGTATTCACTGTACCCGTCTGGCTGGCAATAAGGCCGATATATGGTATTTACGCCAGCATCCCAAAGTGCTGAACTTGCCTTGGGTAGAGAAAATCCGCCGTGCCGACCGTGACAATACGATTGATGTTTATATCAGTGATGACCATGAAGATGTGCTGGCTGATGGTGTTTGGCAACAGTTCTTCACTGAGAAACCGGAAGTCCTGACTCGCGAAGAAAAACGTGCATGGCTGGACACACTGAAAGGTGTTGCTCTAGGTTCGGACGCTTTCTTCCCGTTTGGCGACAATATCGAGCGTGCGCATAAGAGTGGAGTGGACTATATCGCCCAAGCCGGAGGCTCTGTACGCGATGACCATGTTATTGAAACTTGCGATAAGTATGGCATTGCCATGGCCTTTACCGGCATTCGTCTTTTCCATCATTAAAATAGGGTAAATAAAAATCCGTCTCTTCAAACTGTGGTGCAGTTTATAGAGACGGATTTCATTTTTATTAAGTCAGCTTGCGTTATCCTTCGTTCTTGATGTTTTCGTCAATCACTTTGATTTTCTCTTTCACAAGTTCAATATCTGCCTTCAGTTTCTCTACCTTGCGGTTGATTTCCGTCAGCAGGCTGTTACCTTTCTTGGAAGAGGAGGTCAGGAAGCCGAGATTATTTTCATAAGTCTGCAATTCGTTCTTCATATTCTCGAAAGTACGCATTAACTTCTCGCGTTCCCGGTAAAGAGCCTGCGGACTGCCTTCCTGGATAGAATTGATGCTCGACTTGAAGTTGCTCAGTTTCTTGTTTGAAGCGCTGATATTGAAACGTTCAAACAGTTTGTCTATCTGACCGTGATACTGCTTGTATATCTTATCTTTTTCTTTGAAAGGCACGTGTCCGATGCTGTTCCACTCTTTCATGAGGTCGCGCACCTGTTGGGTGGCTTCTTCAGTATCGGTACTTTCGTCTATGCCATTCAGTTTCTCGATAATGGCTCTTTTCTTTTCCAGATTCTCTTGTTCTACACTACGCTGTGAAGAAGTTGCTTTGTTTTTCTGCTCGAAGAAATAATCGCAGGCGGAGATAAAGCGTTTCCAAACGGCATCCGAGTACTTCTTGGCTACCGGACCGATGGTCTTCCATTCCTTTTGGAGCTTGGACAATTCATCGGCAGTGGTCTTCCAGTCGGTGCTGTCTTTCAATGCTTCGGCTTTTTCGCAGAGTGCACGTTTCTTATCCAGGTTTTCGTTCATGCCTTCCTTCAGCGCCTTGAAGAATTCGCCTTTCTTGCGGAAGAATTCATCGCATGCTTTGCGGAAGCGCTCGAAAATCTTCACATTCATCTTTTGCGGAGCAAAGCCGATGGTTTTCCATTTGTTTTGCAAGGCAATGATTTCCTGAGTCTTGTTTTCCCAAGATGAGAAGTTGGTCAACTCTTTATAGTCTATGGCTTCAATGATTTCGCAGATCACTGTCTTTTGGTCCAGATTGTGTTGCTCTGTTTCCTTCAAAGCTTCGAAATGCTGCTGATGGCGGCGGTTTACGGTGGTAGAGGCCGCTTTGAAACGTGCCCATATTTCGTCGCGCAACTCTTTGCTGACCGGTCCCGTATCGCGGAACTCCTGGTGCAGCTTTTGCAGTTGGTGGAAGGCGGAAACCACATCCGGTTCGTCTGCCAGCTTTTCGGCGGCTTCGCAGAGGTGAGTCTTGATTTCCAGGTTCTTCTTGAAGTCGTATTCGCGGAATTCGTTGTTCAGTTTCAGCAGGTCGTAGAACTTCTCTACATAAAGCTGATAGTTTTTCCAGAGTTCGTTGACTTTGGCTTGCGGCACCAGTTTTACCTCGTTCCATTGCTGTTGCAGCTTCTTGAATTCCGTATAGCTCTTGTTTGCGTCATCAGGAGATTCCACCAGTTCTTTCAACTCTTCTATGATCGAAAGCTTAATTTGCAGATTCATTTCTTTCTGCTTCTCCACTTCGGCAGTCAGTGCGTTTCTTTTCTCTTTGATGACGGTCATGATACTCTTGAACTCCTCTTCCACGCTGTCTGCTTGTGGTATGAAGTCCTCTACGGCGCCTCCGTTTTCAACGAACAGTTTCTTGGCCGCTTCTTGTTCAGCATTATGTATTTTGTAGAAAGCTTGCTTCAAACTGTCTATTTCCGGTTTGGCGATGTTTTCCACATCTGCGGCAACCTCTTTCAGTTTGGCAAGGATTTCCTCCTTCGTGAGCTTCTGAACTGGCTCTACCGGCTTTTCCGAAACGATTTCCTCAGCGGGAGTTTCTGTTGTTGCCGGTTCAGAAACCTCTGCTGCCTTCTTTTCTTCTTCTAATTCCGCCGGCTTTTCGGGGAGATTAGTGTCATGAGTGTCCGTCATTGTATTTACTTTTTTAGAAACGGGTTTCTCCCGTTCGGGTTACATTAGGTTACAAATTAATGAAATAAAATGATTACTTCATACACTTTTACTTGATTTTTTTTCAAGATTCTTGTTTTTACGACAGCAACACGGTGATACCCATGTATAGCATCATGCCTATAATGTCGTTGGTAATGGCTATAAAGGGGCCGGTGGCGATGGCTGGGTCCACTTTCAGCTTTTCCAGGGTCATGGGTACCAGCGTTCCGAAGATGGAGGCGAACATAACGACTGCAAAGAGGCTGATAGATACGGAATAAGTGACAGTGGCCGTGCCGCCGAACCGGATAAAGTTATAGATATATACCAGTAAGGAGATGATGGTTGCATTGATAATCGCTACCACTGCTTCTTTGGTCACCTGTCTGAAGGTATCTTTGGCATCCAGCGAGCTGTTGGCAAGACCCTGCACGACGATGGCCGAAGACTGGGTTCCCACGTTTCCGCCCGTACCGCCAATCAGCGGGATGTAGAGAGCCATCTCGGGATGAGCGGCAAAAGTTGCGTCGAAGTTACCCAATATCATGGAGTTGCCTATACCGCCTATCATGCCGATGAGCAGCCACGGAAGGCGGGCTGAGGTCTGGCGCATCACATTGTCGTCCGTTTCTACGTCCTGAGACAAACCGGATGCCAACTGATAGTCACGTTCGGACTGTTCGCGTACCTCATCCATCACGTCGTCCACGGTAATCTGACCGACCAGGCGTCCGATGCTGTCGACAACGGGGACTGCCACCAAGTCGTACTTCTCGATTGTCTGTACCACTTCGTCGATAGGGGTATCTGCATGGACGGAGATAGGATCTTTCCGCATCACATGCTTCACTTTGGAGACGGAGGGGGAAGTGATCATTTTCTTCAACGGGAAGACACCTTGCAGGCGTTCTTCATCGTCGATGACGTATACATAATAGATTTCGTCGAGCTTTTCGGCTTGCAGGCGCATCTCTTTCAGGCATTCCGGCATACTCCAATTCTCGTTGACGGTTACCATTTCCGTACCCATCAAACCACCGGCGGTGTCTTCGTCGTACTTCAGCAAGTCTACGATGTCTCCGGCCTGTTCGATGTCTTCGATGTGCGAGAGGATTTCTTCCTGCTTGTCTTCATCGAGCTCGCGCATCAGGTCTACGGCATCGTCCGTGTCCATATAGTCCACAAAGCGCTTGGCGATGGTTTCTGAAGGGAGGAGTTCCAGGAATTCCTTCCGGACGTCTTCGTCCATTTCCACCAATACGTCGGCGGCCGTTTCATTGTCGAGAAGGCGATAAACGAAGCGTGCCTCTTCCGGATCGAGATCGTTGCACAGTTCTGCAATATCCGCCGGATGGAGGTCGGTCAAAAGCGACTTTACATTGTCGGCGTCTTTCTGCTCAATAAGGCTTTTGACTTTGTCTATGTATTCTTGGTCTATTTCCATAGGACATTATCATTTATTCATTTCTTTGTTTCTCATTAATCTCCTTCAGTGCCTTTTCCACTCCATTCGTCAAATTGATGAATTCTTGTACCGAGAGCTGCTCCGGGCGTTTGTTGAATAAAACATCTTCCGTCAGCGGGCAGTCTTTTCCAAGTATCGGCTTTATTGAATTTCTCAGCGTTTTGCGCCGTTGGTTGAAGGTGGTCTTCACCACCTGCTTGAACAACTTTTCGTCGCATCCCAGTTCCTGCGTGTCATTGCGCGTCATGCGGATGACTGCACTTTTCACTTTCGGAGGCGGGTTGAATACATGCTCATGTACGGTGAATAGGTATTCCACCTTATACCATGCCTGTATCAACACACTCAGGATGCCGTATGTTTTGCTGCCCGGTCCGGCGGCAATGCGTTCGGCAACCTCTTTTTGTATCATGCCCGTGCAGCACGGTATCAGGTCTTTGTTGTCCAGCATTTTGAAGAATATCTGGCTGGATATGTTATAAGGATAGTTTCCCGTCAGTACAAAGGGCTGTCCGCCGAACAATCGTTGCAGGTTCATCTTGAGGAAGTCGTCCTCAATGATGCAATCCTCCAGTTGCGGATAGGACTCGCGCAGATAAGCCACCGACTCGTAGTCTACCTCTACTACCTTGACCATGCGCTCTTTAGGAAGAAGAAACTGGGTTAGTACGCCCATGCCCGGACCTACTTCCAGAATGGGTAATCCGGGACAAGCGTCCACCGTGTCGGCAATGTCCTGCGCCACCTTCAGGTCTTTCAGGAAATGTTGGCCGAGAAACTTTTTGGGTTTAACTAATCTCATGTATCAACTAAATCGTTACTTTTGCTCCGCGAATGCAGGTTGTACCCCGTCATTAAGAATTTTGTACTGAGATACAGTCTGCCTTCGCGGAGCAAAGGTAATCCTTAATTTTGAAGAATGACGAATTCAAGATGAATAAACTATTAAAAAAGACATTGAAAGTTGTCTTACCCATTCTGTTAGGCGGCTTTATCCTCTATTGGGTGTATCGTGATTTTGACTTTGCAAGAGCCGAAGAGGTGCTTCTGCACGGTACAAACTGGTGGTGGATGTCATTTTCGTTGTTCTTTGGCGTTATGTGCCATGTGTTCCGCGGATGGCGTTGGAAACAGACATTGGAGCCGCTGGATGCCTATCCCAAAACGAGCGATTGTGTGGATGCCATCTTTGTATCTTATGCCACGAATCTGATATTGCCCCGTGTGGGAGAGGTTTCCCGCTGTGGGGTGCTTGCCAAATATGACAATGTGTCTTTTGCAAAATCCCTCGGCACGGTGGTGACCGAACGACTGGTCGATACGCTATGCATTCTCTTGATTACCGGAATTACTTTTCTGGTACAGATGCCCGTCTTTCTTCAGTTCTTCGAAGAAACGGGAACAAAAATACCTTCGCTGGTGCATCTGGTGACGTCTCCCTGGTTCTATGTCGTTCTTTTCTGTATCATCGGTGTGTGCGTGCTTTTGTATTACCTGCTGCGCATGCTTTCTTTCTTTGAGAAAGTAAAGGGGATTGCACTGAATGTGTGGGAAGGTGTGATGTCGCTCCGGAATGTGAAGAACGTCCCGTTGTTCGTTCTTTATACCTTACTTATTTGGGTTTGCTACTTTTACCATTTCTATATTACTTTCTATTGCTTCCAATTCACAGAGCACCTCAGTTTCCTTGCCGCATTGGTGATGTTTGTCGGCGGAACTTTTGCTGTCATCGTTCCTACACCCAACGGGGCAGGGCCGTGGCACTTTGCCGTCATCACCATGATGATGCTTTATGGCGTGAATGCTACGGATGCCGGTGTCTTTGCACTGATTGTGCATGGCATACAGACGTTGCTGGTTATTGTGCTGGGCGTTTGGGGGTGGTTGCACCTCTCATACAGGCATATAGGTTAGCGGAATACATGATGGTTCACATTTCTATCATTTGTGCCATGCATGGATATCAGTAGTGGTTTATCATGAGGTACAAGAAAATAAATAAGTATATGATCGAATACCCAAAGACCGTTTGCTTTGTCGCAAATTTGTTTATTGATGATTTGTGATGTTTAATCTGCCGGAGTAGGAAGTTCATACTCGTAGAGTCCTGTCTCTATTTCGTTAGATGTCTGTTTCTTTTTCGTTAAAAATAATGTGAGTTCGATATAAGATGATTGACTCATATTGATATAGAAATGAATGAAATGATAAACATGAGTATCTCAAACTCTCCCGCCTGAAAGGGGGAGTACCCCGTAGGGGGGAGGGGGTCTTACATAAGCAGAGAGTAACTTTGCAATAGATAAGTCCCTTCGGATGTAAAACCCCTCCGCCCTACGGGCACCTCCCCTTTCAGGCGGGAGAGTTTGAGATACTCTTGCTTATAACCTGTCGGATATGAGTCAATCATCCTATATCGAACTCACGTTATAATAAAATTATCCCTAAACAGCCTGATAACTGACAGTAAACTTGCTAACGATTAGGACTGTAGTTGCTACTTATTAATCTTACTACATCCATGTAGTTTTCTTACGATAGTAATGTTGTTTTCTTACGACAGTTGTTGTAAGAAACTTATATAGCTGTAGTAAGAATAGTATTTAGTAACTTTGTGTTCAGTTTTTGCTGTTTCCGGGGGTAGTTCTTACCATGTTTTCAGTTAGTCTTTCGCAGGCCTTCTATAAACATTTAATATATAGCGTATTCTGTATCAGTCGCAACCTCTGGCGTTTTGAACTACTACAGGCTGAGATTCCATTCGCTTCTGACAGGTTATGAGCAAGAGTATCTCCAACTCCTCCGCCTGAAAGGGGAGGTGCCCGTAGGGCGGAGGGGTCTTACATCCGCAGGGTCTCACATCCGCAGGGGGCTCACAATACAAAGTTATCCTTCGCTGATGCTAGACTCCCTCCCCCCGCAAGCGGGGTACTCCCCCTTTCAGGCGGGAGAGTTTGAGATACTCATGTTTATCATTTCATTCATTTCTATATCAAAAGTGGGGAAGAATGAGGGATAAAAGTAGGGATTTATGCATTTCCTTCTTCCGAATTCACGTAAGGCCATGCATAATTCGGACAAGGAGGCCGGTATAGCGGTGTAGACCCGGCAATCATGCTAATTTAAACATGACCGAATGCGGATTTTTGAAATATAACTGTTATATTTGCGAAAACTAATTCTTAGCATTATGAGTACAATCTTACAGTTAGCTCCACAGAATGTGTGGAAGCATTTCTATTCACTGACCCAAATTCCCCGTCCGTCAGGACACATGGAAAAAATTACCGAGTTTTTGGTTAACTTCGGCAAAGGTCTGGGCTTGGAGTCATTTGTCGATGAAGTCGGCAATGTTATTATCCGTAAGCCTGCCACTCCGGGTATGGAAAACCGCAAAGGCGTCATCCTTCAGGCACACATGGATATGGTGCCCCAAAAGAACAACGATACCGTTCACGATTTTACGAAAGATCCCATTGAAACCTATATCGATGGCGACTGGGTGAAAGCCAAAGGCACTACGCTGGGCGCTGACAATGGCTTGGGGGTGGCTGCTATCATGGCAGTTCTGGAAGACAACAGCCTGAAGCACGGTCCGCTGGAAGCACTGATTACCAAAGATGAAGAAACGGGCATGTACGGCGCGTTCGGCCTGAAGCCGGGGACACTGAACGGAGAAATCCTGCTGAACCTCGACTCTGAGGACGAAGGCGAACTTTATATCGGCTGTGCCGGTGGCCTCGACATTACCGCTACACTGGAATATAAGGAAGAAGCACCGGCTGCCGGTTTCGTTGCCCGCCAAATCACACTGAAAGGTCTGCGTGGCGGACACTCCGGTCTGGAAATCAACGAGGGGCGCGGCAATGCCAACAAGTTGCTGGCACGCGTGACACACGATTTACTGATAGAATTCGATTCCCAACTGGCAAGTTTTGAAGGCGGAAATATGCGTAATGCCATTCCGCGTGAAGCACACGCCGTGCTGGTGTTCAATCCCGAAGATATGGAAGGCTTGGAAGACTACATCAAGGAATACGAGGCACAGCTCAATGACGAATACAATCCGATTGAAAGCGGCATCACGCTGACGATGGAAGAAGTAGCCATGCCTGCTGCTGTTGTTCCTACGGAAATCCAGGATAATATGATTAGCGTCCTGATGGCTTGTCAGAATGGCGTGATGCGTATGATACCGACTGTGCCCGATACGGTTGAAACATCTTCCAACCTGGCTATCGTCATCATTGGCGAAGGCAAGGCCGAAGTACGTATCCTGGCGCGTAGCTCTTGCGATACTATGAAGGACTTCCTGGCCGACAGCTTGAGCGCTTGCTTCGCCATGGCTGGCATGAAGGTAGAGCTTAGCGGCGGTTATTCCGGCTGGCAGCCTAATGTGGATTCTCCGATTCTGCATGCCATGAAGCTGTCCTATAAGCAACAATTCGGTGTAGAGCCCGCAGTGAAAGTAATCCATGCCGGACTGGAGTGCGGTATTATCGGTGCCAACTGTCCGGGACTCGATATGATTTCCTTCGGTCCTACCTTGCGTTCTCCGCACTCACCGGATGAACGTGCACTGATTCCTACTGTAGCCAAGTTCTACGACTTCCTGGTAGCTACGCTGGAACAGACTCCGGAGAAATAAGAACAGAAATAACCTATATAATAAGGTATAAGCAGGGTGCTTTCTCAAAAGGTACCCTGCTTTTTTGTCTCTGACAGTTTGTCCCGTCTCTGCCAAAAAGGCTCTGCTTCCTTCCTTTTCCGTACCTTTCTTTTGTTGTAACTTCGGAATAATTGACGTACATCAAGAAATATGTTATAAAACATACTTTTCTGTCTATTTTTGCTTGTTATCTTGAACAAAGGCTCTATTTTTGTGTTGTTAAACATGAAAACAATAGGATAACAAGTTTTTTTTAAGGATAACAAGATTGATTTTAGGAGGATAACAAAATGAAAAAGTTAAAGAATTTATTTAAGCACATCGGTGAAGCCGATAAGAACATTTGGGGTTATGTAATGCTTTAAGCATACATCCCCTTTCGTTGAGAGTATTAAAGATTAGTTTTCAGGTATTAGTTTAATTTTTGAGGTTATGAAAAAGAAGATTATGAAATCATTGAGACACATTCTTGCCGAAGTTGGTCGGAATGAAATGTTGAAGATGGGTTATACCCTGGAGAAGTAAAAAACGGCGGCGTCCTTTCGGGGACAAAGCTTTAGTTTAGGTATTAGTTTAATTTTTAAGATTATGAAGAAGAAAATTGTTAATTCATTTAAGAGTATTCTTACCAAAGCCGGTAAGAACTGGATGGAGGCAATGAAGTATTATAGTCTCCAAATGTGAGCACACTAATTTATTATAAGAGTGGGGGATGTACCGATTGAAAGTACATCCCCCATTTTTGTACCTATCAAGAAAAATTAAGGATAAAAGTACATTTGTTTGAACTTTATTCGTTTCCTTTGTTATTAATACATAGACTAACAAACGAATAATGATGAAACAGATTCAAAGATTTTGTAGCATGCTGTTGCTGCTGGCAGTATTCGGATTACCGGCATTGCGTGCGCAGTCGTACGACAAATTATGGAAACAAGTAGAGCAGGCGCAGAAGAAGAGCTTGCCCCAGACTGTGATAAAACTGACCGATGAAATCTATCGGAAAGCTGAGCGGGAACAGAATGCCCCGCAGATGCTGAAGGCATATATATGTCGGGAAGAGTCTCAGGAGAGCCTGACCCCGGACAGCCTTTACACCAACCTAAAGAATATGGAACTTTGGGCGCAAAGAGAGAAGGACTCGGTGAACAAAGCTATCCTGCACTCTTTGTTGGCACGCGGGTATGCCGACTTTATGCTAAACAACCGTCGTACGTTGCAGAACCGCACTTTGCTGGATGTAGACGAAGCCCCTGCGGATATCCGTGAATGGACTGCCAGCCAGTTCATTGCGAAAATAGATGAGCACAACCGTGCTTCCTTGCAAGACTCTATCCGCTTGCTGGAAGTGTCTGCCCGGGCGTATGTGCCTTTTGTGATATTGGAAGACGGCAGCCGCTTCTATCAGCACGATATGTACCACCTGCTGGCAAGCCGGGCGATTGCTACGTATCAGGACTTGAACGGTTTCGATGTGGATTCCTTGGTGCGTACCCGGGTCAACAGCATCTACGAGGGCATGATAAACACTTACCGTCGTACCGGTGCCGAAGATGCCGTGCTGCTCTGTTCGCTGGACTACTGGAAATGGAAAACGACAGGAGGCATGGAGCCCGAACCTTATGAAACCTTCCGTGAGCGGAAAGTGCAGGTCGGTGAAGAATATCTCAAGGCATTGAACGACCTGATACAGGAATATGGTTCGCGGGAAGTCTGTGCCGAAGCATATATCGGCAAAGCAACCTACCTGCGTACTGCAGGGGTGAACCGCATATCCGAAGCCCTCCTGGTTTGTGACGAAGGATTGAAGCGTTACCCATCCTACAAGCGCATTGACGAGCTGAAGAATATCCGCGAAAGTATCTTGCAGCCGCAGCTTTATGTCAATGCATCGAAAGGCATCTATCCCGGCGATTCGCTGAGCCTGAATGTACAGTACCGCAATCTGGGCGGATTCACCTTGAACCTGTATCGCACGGATTTGTCCGAAGTGCCCTGGATGGACACCGGAATCAACAAGGCATTCTATCAGAAGCATGCTCGCAAAGTATCTGCTACACATTTTGATTTGAAGCCGATACCCAAGGCTGATGTCACTCCGGAGAATTTGCCTTATCAGTATTCGAACACAGAGTTCAAACTGCAAGTACCGGATGAAGTGGGAGTTTATATCTTGCAGGTGGTGCCCGATGCAGGTACTACCCATACGGCAGACAATTTCCTGGTATCGAGCCGTTTCAAGGTTCTCACTTTGGGCTTGCCGGACAATAAAATGGAAGTTGTGACCCTGGATGCCCGTAGCGGACAACCCATCCCGGAAACCAAAGTCAGCTTCTATTCGGCTTTTGACGAAAAAGATCGTTCGGTACTGGCCGAAGTTACCACCGATGCCCAAGGCAAAGCCATCCTGTCATGGAACAAGAGCATCCGCAGCTACGTGGCCCGCAAAGGTACGGATTGTGCCATGCTGCCGCAACGCATCTACATGGGCGGAGCTTACGAGCGCAATGACGGACGCCCGCAGGAGCACCTTACTTTATTGACAGACCGTGCTTTGTACCGCCCCGGACAAACCGTTTATGTAAAAGGTGTCGCCTATGAACAGGCTGCCGATACGGCACACGTGCTCGAAGGCAAGGCATATCAGGTGCGGTTGCTGGACGTAAACCGCAAAGAGGTGGCTCAGAAAGAGGTCCGTACCAACGAGTTCGGTTCCTTTACGGCCGATTTTGTGCTTCCCACTGCTTGCCTGAATGGCAACTTTACCATCGATGTGAAAAATTCAAGTTCCGTTTCAATCAGAGTGGAAGAGTACAAGCGTCCTACGTTCGATATCACCTTCAACCCCGTGAAAGAGGCTTACATCTTGGGTGATACAGTGAACGTTACGGGCAATGTGAAGGCGTATAGTTGCGTGGCGGTGCAGGAAGTGCCGTTGGTGTATACCATTACTCGCGGTGATAGATGGAATATTTGGAATCAGCAGCAGGCACCTCTTGCTTCGGACACACTGCAACTGGATGCAGAGGGAAACTTCTCCATTCCGGTGGTTCTGAAGCCGGCTGAAAGGGAGAACTTGGCACGGGGAGGCTCCTATATCTATAAGGTAGAAGCAGTAGTGACGGATGATGCGGGTGAAACGCAGTCGGCACAGTATAGCCTGGCTGCTTCGTGGAATGCCTATACCTTTACTACCGACATCAATCGTGAACTCTGCAAGGAAGATTCCCTGACGGCAAGATTGACCATAGAGAATGCAAACAGCCAGGTTCTTGCCATGCAAGGCACCTGCCGCCTCTATCCGGTAACCAATGCTCGGACCGGGGAGAGAGGCAAGATGCCGGTCTACGAAAGTACATTTACTTCGGGTGAAAGGAAGGACTTTGCGGCTTGGAAGCAGTTGCCCTCCGGTGAATATCGTCTGATTCTGTCTGCGCGCGATGCTGCCGGCAAGGAGGTGAAAGGAGATTCTACGGATATTGTCCTGTTCTCTCAGACAGATACGCGTCCGGCTGTATTTATGGAAAACTTCCTCTATGAGAAGAATACTGAGTTCGATGCCGCTCATCCGGCTGTCTTCTATTTCGGTACTTCTTATAAGGATGCGTATGTGCTGGTAGATGTATTTGGGAAAAGAGGACGTATAGCAAGCAGCACGATGGTGCTGAATGACTCGATAGCCCGTATGGAATATCTTTATAAGGAAGAGTATGGTGAGGGCATATCCGTGTTGCTTTCTTTTGTCAAGGACAACATACTCTTTACCCGCCGGGTAGAGTTGCAGAAGCGCTTGCCCGACCGTACGCTCAGCATGAAGTGGGAAGTGTTCCGCGACCGCTTGCGCCCCGGTCAGGAAGAAGAGTGGAAGCTTGTCATCAAGACGCCGCAAGGCAGCCCGGCGATGGCCGAGATGCTGGCAACGATGTACGATGCGTCGCTCGATCAGATTTACAACCGGTATCAGTCGCTCCGTGTGTTCTTTAGCCGTTACCTTCCTTACTTCTCTTGGAACGAAAGCAATGTTTCCGGCACAATGTATGCCCCTCATTTCCCGACGAAGTCGTGGAAGGTACCCGCTTGGCGCTTCGACCATTTCTATTCGGCAATAAGCGGTTTGTTTGCAGAAGATGCTGTGGTGATAGGTTATGCAAGTACGCGTACCAACTCTGTGACCGGAGGATTGAAGATACGTGGAGTGAGCCCGATTCCTGCCGGTGGTTCAGCAATGGAGCAGGCTATGGCAGGTAAAGCTTCGCTCGTTACTGTTGAAGATCGCGGCGATGAAGACATGGCGCTCTTTGAGGAAGAAGTTATATCAACCGATGGTGGAACGTTGCCTCCCGCCCCCGACCTCCGCACCAACTTTGCCGAGACAGCCTTCTTCTATCCCCAGCTTCGTACCAACGAGCAGGGCGAGATTGCTTTCTCCTTCACCATGCCCCAAAGCCTGACCCGCTGGAACTTCCGCGGCTACTCGCATACCAAGGACATGATGACGGGGCAGCTTGATGCCTCCGTCGTTACTGCCAAGGAGTTCATGCTCACCCCCAACACGCCGCGCTTTGTCCGCGTAGGCGACCGGACGCAGATTGCCGCCACCATCGCCAACCAGACCGCCAAGTCTGTGAAGGGAACAGCCACGCTTACCCTTTTCGACCCGATGACGGAGAAAGTGATCCTCACCCGTCGCGAACCATTCGCCGTAGAAGCCGGCAGAACAGCTGCTGTCAACTTCCGTTTCGACGTGACCGACCGCTACGACCTGCTCGGCGTGCGCATCGTGGCCGATGGCGGTACGTTCAGCGACGGTGAGCAACACTTGCTGCCCGTATTGAGCAACAAAGTATATATCACCGAAACCCTTGCCATGCCCGTTCGTGGTGAGCAGACCCGCACCTTCTCTTTGGACAGCCTCTTCAATCGTAACAGCCGCACGGCCACCGACCGCCGACTGACGGTGGAGTTCACCGGAAACCCTGCATGGTATGCCGTACAAGCCTTGCCGGTGCTCAGCCTGCCGGGTGGAGATAACGCTATTTCCTGGGCCACGGCTTATTATGCCAACAGTCTGGCAGGCTTCATTGCCAACAGTCAGCCGCGCATCAAAGCGGTCTTCGACAGTTGGAAAGCTACCGGCGGAACGAAGGAAACCTTCCTCAGCCAACTGGAGAAGAATCAGGATGTGAAGAATATCCTGCTCGATGAATCGCCCTGGTTGCTGGAAGCTACTACCGAGGCCGAACAGCGGGCACGCATTGCCACTTTGTTCGATATCAATCTGCTGAATAACCGCAATCTTTCCGCCTTCACCAAGCTGAAAGAATTGCAGGGTGCCGATGGTGCCTGGAGCTGGTATCAGGGGATGACGGGCAGCCGATTCGTCACTGCCTACATCACCGAACTGCTGGTACGCCTGCCGCTACTGACCCATAAGGCGCTTCCCTCGGAAGTTGCGGAGATGCGCCGGGATGCTTTCTCCTATTTGCATAAAGAGGCTTTGGAAGAATACCGAAACCTCCGCAAGGCAGAAAAGAACGGTGCCCGGATCACTACGCTTTCGGATGGTGCCATGCAGTACCTCTACCTCGTAGCTCTTGGTGGCGAGAAGGTGCCTGCCCAGAATCAGGCGGCCCGTCGCTACTTCCTCTCGAAGGTAGGCGGAGGCCTTGCGGGCGGAACGATGGTGTACAAGGCACAGGCCGCCATCATCCTGCGCGCAGCGGGTCGCACGGCCGAAGCTGACGAGTTTATCGCATCCATCAAAGAGCATCTGGTGCAGACGGACGAGATAGGCGCGCACTTTGCCTTCTACGACAGTCCTTATAGCTGGAACATGCTGCCCATTCCCGCCCACGTCGAAGTCATGGAAGCGCTGCGCATGGCAGGTGGCAACGATGCGCTGGTCGAAGAGATGAAGCTGTGGCTGCTGAAACAGAAGCAGACCACCAGCTGGAATTCTCCGGTTGCTACGGCCGATGCCGTTTATGCGCTGCTTTGCCAGGGCACTGATTTGCTGGAAAGCCGTGGCGATGTGCGTATCACTTTGGGACATAAAGTACTGGAAACATTACAGCCTGCCAAGACCACTGTTCCCGGATTGGGTTACATCAAGGAAACCTTTACACAAGGCAGTCCTGAATTGAAAGCAAAGTCCATCACGGTAGAGAAGCGCGATGCAGGCATTGCCTGGGGGGCTGTCTACGCCCAGTATTTGTCACCCATCTCCGATGTGAAGCAGCAGGGCGGTGAGCTGAATGTAGAAAAGAAACTGTATGTAGAGCGCGTTGCTGCCAACGGACAGAAGTCCTTGCAGCCGATAACCGATGCTGCACAGTTGTCGGTAGGCGATAAGGTTGTTTCGCGCCTGACCATCAGCTTGGATCGTGCCATGGACTTCGTTCAACTGAAAGACCAGCGCGGCGCATGCTTCGAACCCGTCGGCGCGCTTTCCGGCTACCGTTGGAGTAATGGCTTCGGCTATTATGTAGAGGTGGAAGATGCGGCAACCAACTTCTTCTTCGACCATCTGGGCAAGGGCGTATATATCCTGGAACACAGCTATCGCATTGCCCGCGGCGGAACCTACGAAACGGGCCTGGCCACTATTCAGTGTGCCTATGCGCCGGAGTATGCTTCGCATTCGGCATCCGAAAGGCTCACGGCGGAGTAATTCTTCCCAAAATCGTTAACATCTGTTGGCGATTGAGCTCTCGTGATGTCTTCATGTTAACATCCGTTGGTAATAGAGCTCCCGTGGCGCCTTCCCGTTAACTGCTGTTAGTAATTGAGCTCTCGTGGAGGTGAAATTGATGTCGGAAACCTCCACGGGAGCTCCGGTGGGGGTAAAATTGATGTCGGAAACCTCCGCGGGAGCTCCGGTGGAGGTAAAATTGATGTCGGAAACCTCCGCGGGAGCTCCGGTGGAGGTGAAATTGCTGTCGGACACCTCCGCGGGAACTCCGGTGCCCCCTGCCGACGTCTCGGTCGGCTCCGCCTGTGGCGCAGCCCCCTTCGGCGAATTATCATTTACTTCATTTCCGGACAGGTTATGAGCTAAATGGGAATTTAGCGGAGTATCTCAAATTCCTCCGCCTGAAAGGGGAGGTGCCCGTAGGGCGGAGGGGTCTTACATCCGCAGGGACTTATATATTGCAAAGTTACTCTCTGCTTATGCTAGACCCCCTCCCCCCTTCGGGGTACTCCCCCTTTCAGGCGGGAGAGTTTAGATAGTACTGCGAATCATTTCCCTCATCTCTGACAGGCTATGCCCTAAATTATCATTTATAGATTAGTTGGTACTCTCACCGAAAACCCCTATTTTTGTGCATCCTAATTTAGAAACAGAATAAATGAAACGTATCTTTATCACCCTATACGCCCTTGTCGCAGTGGTTTCGGCTCTCGTAGCACAGCCACGCTTCACCTCCAACACCGAGATGTACAGCTTCGGGCAGATTGAATGGAAACACCCCTCTACCGTGCAATACACCATCACCAACACCGGCGACCAACCCCTGGTGCTGACCGAAGTAGAGCCCGACTGCGCCTGCTCCGTAGCCCAATGGACCAAGACTCCCATCGCCCCGGGTGCCAAAGGTACCGTCAGCGTCACTTTCGATGCCAAGGCACTGGGACATTTCCAGAAATCTGTCGCCATCTACACCAACGCCCAGCCCCATCTCGTTTATCTGAAGTTCAACGGTGAGGTGGTGCAGGAAATTAAAGACTTCAGCAAGACTCATCCTTACCTCATCGGACAGATACGCCTCGACCGGAACAGCCTCGACTTCCCCGACATGCAGCACGGCGAACAGCCCGTCATCCATATCGGCGTTGTCAACCTCTCCGATCGTCCCTACGAGCCCGTCCTCATGCATCTGCCCCCCTACCTGCAAATGGAAGTCAAGCCCAACGTTCTGCAGAAAGGCGAGCGCGGTGTCATCACCCTCACCCTGAACTCCGAGAAGCTGACCGACCTGGGATTGACCCAAGCCTCCGTCTACCTGGCACGCTTTGCCGGCGACAAAGTAGGCGATGAAAACGAAATACCCGTTTCCGCCATCCTCTTGCCCGACTTCTCGGGAATGACCGCGACGGAAAAAGCCAACGCTCCTGCCATCCAGCTGTCCGCCACCAATATCGATATGAGTCCGATACTGGCCAAGAAATCGAAGGCACGCCAAGACATTACTATCACCAACACCGGACGCTCTCCTTTGCAGATCAGCAAGCTCCAGGTGTTCCATCCAGCCGTGGGAGCCAACCTCAAGAAGAGCATCCTGCAACCCGGCGAAAGCACCCGTCTGCGCGTCACGGTGGATAAGAAGAGCATCGGCAAGAAGCGCCGCCATCTGCGTCTGTTGATCATTACCAACGACCCGATGCAACCCAAAGTAGAGATAAACATCAAAGCAGAATAAACCATGGAACATCCCGAAAATAACGAAGCCTACAAAGGCTTGGTTGTCAATGCAGGCATTGAGCAACCGTCGTCTGTCAACCCCTATCTGAAGCGTAGCAAGAAGCGCGAACTCTCCGTAGCCGACTATGTGGAAGGTATTGTGAAGGGCGATGTCACGGTGCTGAGTCGCGCCGTCACGCTGGTAGAAAGCGTAAAGCAGGATCACCAGGCCATAGCGCAGGAGGTGATAGAAAAGTGTCTGCCCTATTCGGGCAACTCCATCCGTATCGGCATCAGTGGTGTGCCGGGCGCAGGCAAGAGTACCTCTATCGACGTATTCGGCCTGCACGTGCTCGAGAAATACGACGGCAAACTTGCCGTCCTCGCCATCGACCCCAGTAGCGAACGCAGCAAGGGTAGCATACTGGGCGACAAGACCCGTATGGAGAAACTTTCCGTCCATCCCAAATCATTCATTCGTCCCAGCCCCTCGGCCGGTTCATTGGGTGGCGTGGCACGCAAGACGCGCGAAACGATTGTGCTTTGCGAAGCTGCCGGATTCGATAAGATATTCGTCGAGACCGTAGGCGTAGGCCAGAGCGAGACTGCCGTGCACTCCATGGTAGACTTCTTCCTGTTGATTCAGCTTGCCGGCACGGGCGACGAACTGCAAGGCATCAAGCGCGGCATCATGGAAATGGCCGACGGCATCGTCATCAACAAAGCCGACGGCGACAACCTGGAACGTGCCAAGCTGGCCGCCTCTCAGTTCCGCAACGCCCTGCACCTCTTCCCCGCTCCCGAAAGCGGCTGGACCCCGCAGGTACTTACCTATTCCGGTTTCTACAACCTCGGCGTGAAGGAAGTTTGGGACATGGTGTACAAGTACATCGACTTTGTAAAAGAGAACGGCTACTTCGAATACCGCCGTAACGAGCAAAGCAAATACTGGATGTACGAAACCATCAACGAGCAGCTTCGCGACAGCTTCTACCACAATCCTGCCATCGAAGCCATGCTGGCCGATAAAGAAAACCAGGTACTGCAAGGCAATCTCACCTCGTTCGTAGCAGCCAAGAAATTGCTGGATACTTATTTTGCAGAACTGAAGAAATAAATGGGAATTTAGGGAGTATCTCAAATTCCTCCGCCTGAAAGGGGAGGTGCCCGTAGGGCGGAGGGGTTTCACATCCGAAGGGACTTGCACAAAGTTACTTTCTATTTATGTAAGACCCCTCCGCCCGCAAGCGGGCACCTCCCCTTTCAGGCGGAGGAGTTTGAGATACACTTGTTATCACACGCCCCTAAATTATCATTTAGACTTCTTTCCCCTCCTTCTCAAAATCCTTTCTCGACTTACTCTGCGTCACAATATATACCCCCAGGAACACCAGCGCTATAGCTATTCCCTTCTCCATGTTGAATACTCCCAAGCCTAAGATGATAGCCACTGTTGAGGCAACAATCGGTTGCATATAGTTGTACATGCTCACTACCGTGGGGCGTAGCAGCCTTTGTGCCGTCATGATGCAGATATACGCCAGGAAGCTGCCACCCACTACTACATATCCTGCTTGCAGCAGTGCTGCCGTAGAAATCCCGTTCCACTCTATGCCCGCTACATCATGATAAGAGAACGGTATGTAGCACATCGATGCATACACAAACATCCACTTGTTCAGCGTCACGGGCGAGTACTTCTGCGACAACCCTTTGAACACCGTCAGGTAGATGGAGAAACTGATTTGTGCTACCAGGCAAAGCAAATCGCCGATGAGGCTACCACCACCGCTACCCGCACTCTGGCTGCTTATGATTAGTATCAGCGCACCCATAGCTCCTACAAAGATACCCAGCACCTTCTTGTTCGTAACGGGCTCTTTCAGATAGAGCGCCGCCACAATCATGGTGACGATGGGCAGCGTCGTAGTCACAATGGAAGCATCGATGGGAGAGGTGAGGGACAGTCCGAAGATATAAACCCCTTGATTGAACACCAGTGCGAAGAGCGAAGCGAAGAATATCTTCAGCATATCCCGGTGGTCCACCTGTTCGCGCTTGCAGAACAGGGAAAGCAACCAGAAGCATGCTGCCGCTCCCACCATGCGGAAAGTGGTAACTGATAACGCAGAGAACTCGGCCAAAGCCGACTTGCCGATAGGGGCCATCAAGCCCCATAAAATGTTTGCAGTAAGGGCGAAGAGATGCCCTTGTACGTTTTTGTTCATTACAGTCTTTTTTGTTTGAAACGGCGGCAAAGGTAACTAATTTGCAAATAAACTTGCTCTTACCTTCAATTTATTCTATATTTGCAACAAAGTGGCAAGCTTTACAAACCGTCCGGATATGAAATACTATTTGATAAGAAGCATAGCAACTGCGTGGTTGATACTTCTCTGCCTGCAAAGCGGTGATGCCCGGGAAATCAATGTCGATCAAACTAAAAAGGATCTGCTGGAGACACTGCAAAATGGTGCCGTTGATAAGCGGCGGCAGATGGAACTGTATGTCGACCTCTATGACTTGTCCGACGATGAGACCGGCAAGCTTGCCTATATCAAGAAAGCCTTGGAACTTGCCGTCCGGCAAAAAGATCAGACCTACATTTTTGAAACACTTGACATCCTTTGCCGTGATTACAAAGACGATGCCGATTCCTTGCGCTACTATTGGCGGATGGGAGAAGAGCATCTGAAGGGACCCTATAAGGACTTCTATATGGCATGGCTCAAGGCTTTTCCCTCTGTTTGCAAGATGGACGAGGCCGACGAAGCTGACGAAGCAAACGAGGAGATTGCACGGTATAAGCAACATGAAGCAAATCTTTCGGACAAGTCGCAGGAAGTGCAGTGGGAGATGATTCTTTGTTCGGCAATGGAGTGCGTCAGTTACTTTGCACCGTCTGTGACCAGTGCGGAAGACCGTATCACTCATCTGCAAAATATTCATCAACTGGTTCGTGACTTGCCTTTTGAAGTCAGCTATAAGTTCGACTGGTATTACCTGACCCGCATTGAGTACCTGCTCCGTGCCGAAGGAAAGACCGATGAAACAGTAAAAGCTGTGGAGGCTCTCGAGCAGTTGGAGCAACTGTACGACAATCAGTTCGAATTACCTTTTTATAAGCGTCGCGTTTACCTCCGTAACCGCAGTCGCGAAGCACTGCGTATGGGCGTCTACAGTGAGCTGCTTTACTTCGGAGACGTTATCGGCAGAGAAAGAATGGACGAAGTCTACGCCCGAATGAAGGCATACTATCAAGACGAGGCCCCGGAAAGCACCAAAGACATGCTTCTGCCTTCTTCGTTCCGCTACTACTTTTATACCCGGCAGTACGACCTTGCCATGCAGACAGTCGATAAGTTGCTGGCGCAGACAGACACGACCGACAGGAACAGGAGGACTGAACTGTTGGCAAAGAAAATCAATCTGATCACCCAGTGGAAACAGCACTACAAAGAAGGCTTCGATGCCTTTTGGGAATATACGAGCCTGATGGAAGACAGTCATGTGGAAGAAACCAACAAGCAACTGGCAGAAATGCGCTCATTGTTCGAAGTAGACAAACTAAAGATAGAACAAGCCGAGCTCCAGACACGCTATCACCGCATAGCTCTTGTTGTACTTATTGTCTTGCTGCTGATTTTCCTGCTATGGCCTCTACCAATATCGGTTGACGAAACGGCTGAAGGCAACTAAAGAGGCATTGATCCTGTCGAACAAGAAAGTGGCCGAGGAAAGTGAGCGTGCCAAGGCAAGCGACCGTATGAAGACGGAATTCCTCCAGTCCATGTGCCACGAGATACGCACCCCGCTGAATGCCATTTGCGGTTTCAGTACCTTACTGCTGAATGAAGACCTGAGCCGGGAAGACAAAGAAGAATTTCCGGCCATCATTGAAAAGAACTCCAACCAGCTGACCGAACTGTTTGAGGATATCCTGCAAGTGTCGGATTTGAGCAGTTCATTGGAATTGTTCCCTATGGAGCGGGTAGATGTATTGCCGGTTTGCGTAGAGATTCTCGATGCATGCAGGGATAGATCAAAGAACCCTGCCATCGCTTACGTTTTTGAATCCGCATTGGATAAATGCCCCGTAACGACGAATGTTCAATATCTGCAACGTGTTGTAGAGCACCTCTTGAGCAATGCGGCGAAGTTTACCACTACCGGCATCATCCGCATAAGCCTGGCAGTTGTCGAGGGAAAAGTCCGTATTGCCGTGAGCGATACAGGCATCGGTATCCCGGCGGAGAAGGCCGAATATATCTTCGACCGTTTCACCAAGTTGGATGATTTCATGCCGGGCACCGGATTGGGGCTCTACTCCTGCCGTCTCATTATCACCCGTCTGGGTGGCTCCATTTATCTTGATACCTCTTATCACGACGGTGCATGTTTCTGCATCGATTTGCCGGGCGAAGCATGATTTTTCCATCCGGCGGGCGGGATATCTGATATTATCGCGTATATTTGCTTTTGATTTTTAAAGTGAGAAACTATGGAAGTACAAGCCAATTACATCAAACGTATCGAAATACACGGATTGTGGCATCGGTACGATATTGCCTGGGATTTGCGTCCCGACGTCAATATACTTTCCGGCATCAACGGAGTGGGGAAGACCACTATCCTGAACCGCTCGGTCAACTACCTGGAACAGACCTCCGGCCAAGTGAAGAGCGACGAGAAGAACGGCGTGCACGTCTTCTTCGACAATCCGGCGGCCACCTTCATCCCTTACGATGTAATCCGCAGCTACGACCGTCCTCTCATCATGGGCGACTTCACCGCCCGCATGGCCGACCCCGAAGTGAAGTCCGAACTGGACTGGCAGCTCTACCTCCTGCAACGCCACTATCTGGACTACCAGGTGAACATCGGCAACAAGATGATAGAATTGCTCAACGGAGACGAAGAGCAGCGCAGCCTGGCATCCTCACTGTCCATTCCCAAGCGTAAGTTTCAGGACATGATGGACGAACTCTTCAGCTATACCCGCAAAAAGATAGACCGCAAGAGCAACGAAATCGTCTTCTACCAGGACGGCGAACGGTTGCCGCCCTATAAACTCTCTTCCGGTGAGAAGCAGATGCTGGTAATCCTGCTCACCGTGCTGGTGCGCGACGGCGACCATTGCGTCCTCTTCATGGACGAGCCGGAAGCCTCCCTGCACATCGAGTGGCAACAGAAGCTCATCGGCATGATACGCGAATTGAATCCCAATCTTCAACTCATCCTCACCACCCACTCGCCCGCCGTCATCATGGAAGGCTGGCTGGATGCAGTGACGGAAGTGGAAGAGATTTCTACCAATATAAAATAGAGTGATGAGGTGATAACTATGGCAACCTCTTTAAAACATAATCTCACTTCAGCCTATCTGGATGCTGCCCGCAAGCTTTCGCCGAAGAGGGCTCGCCGGCGCATTGTGGCGTATGTGGAAAGTTATGATGACATTGCTTTCTGGCGGACGCTGCTGTCGGAGTTCGAGAACGAGGAGCGTTACTTCCAGGTGATGCTTCCTTCCTCCACCTCCCTGGCCAAAGGCAAGAAAATGGTGCTGATGAATACGCTGAACACAGCCGAGTTAGGGCGTAGCCTGATAGCTTGTGTAGACAGCGACTACGACCTCTTGCTGCAAGGTGCCACCAATGTATCCCGTAAGATAAATCGGAATCCCTATATCTTCCAGACTTATGGCTATGCCATCGAGAACTTCCACTGCTTTGCCGACAGTCTTCACGAGGTTTGTGTGCAGGCTACGCTGAACGACCGTTCCATACTGGACTTCCCAGCCTTCTTGAAACGCTACTCGCAGATAGCCTACCCGCTGTTCCTGTGGAACGTATGGTTCTACCGCCAGCGCGATACGCATACTTTCCCGATGTACGACTTCAATGCCTGCGTGCGTTTGCGGGAGGTCAATGTCCGCCATCCCTACCACAGCCTGGACGAGATGCAGCAGACGGTATCGGCCAAACTCTCCGAACTGCGGGCCCGCTTTCCGCAATATATAGACCGGGTGGAGCGCCTGGGCAAGGAGTTGGAACGGTTGGGGCTGACGCCCGATACCACTTACCTTTATATACAAGGCCATCACATCATGGATTGTGTGGTCTTGAAGGTGCTTACTCCCGTCTGTACGGTGCTGCGTCGTGAGCGGGAAGAGGAAATCAAGCGTCTGGCCGAACATAACGAGCAGTTCCGCAATGAGCTGACGGGTTATGAAAACAGTCAGGTCAATGTTTCCCTGATGCTGAAGAAAAACAGCGGTTACAAGAACCTTTATCTGTATCAGTGGTTGAGAGAGGATATTGAGGAATTCCTGGGGAGAGAGAAGTTGTAGTTAAATGATAAATTAGACTTATGGAAATATTGAAGAACATTGATGAGTTTTTGATTTCTTTGGGAGTATCTCCTTCTTGGGCAGATAGGCTCGACCAGTTCATTGCTTTTGCACTAATCCTTATCGTAACTTTTATAGCCGATGCCGTATGCCGCAACATCCTGCTGAAAGCAGTAGCCCACTTGGTGAAGCAGACGAAGGCAACCTGGGACGATATCGTCTTCGACCGCAAAGTGATGGTACACCTCAGCCGCATGGTGGCTCCCATTATTATTTATATCTTTATTCCCATTGCATTTGCGGAAACAAGCCAGACCACTGTGGGCTTCATACAGCGCATGTGTCTCATTTATCTCATCATCACTTTTCTGAGTTTCATCAACTCCTTTCTGAAAGCCATCTATACGGTGTATAGCGAGAAAGAGCAATTCCGCAACCGCCCGTTGAAGGGAATGCTGCAAACTGTGCAAGTCGTTCTTTGGTTTGTGGGCGCTATCATCGTAGTCAGCATTCTTATCAATAAGTCGCCTGTCTCTCTGTTGGCAGGCTTGGGTGCTTCCGCAGCCATCCTGATGCTGGTCTTCAAGGACAGCATCATGGGCTTTGTCTCCGGCGTACAGCTCTCCGCCAACGACATGCTGAAGGTGGGAGACTGGATTGCCATGCCCAAGTATGGCGCCGACGGTACAGTGATAGAAGTAACCCTGAACACCGTCAAGGTGCGCAACTGGGACAACACCATCACCACCATTCCCCCTTACCTGCTCGTCAGCGATTCCTTCCAGAACTGGCGCGGTATGCAGGAGAGTGGCGGGCGTCGTGTGAAGCGCAGCATCAATATCGACATGACCAGCGTTAAGTTCTGCACTCCGGAGATGCTGGCTAAATATCGCAAGATACTCCTGCTGAAGGACTACGTTGAAAAGACGGAGCAAGTGATAAAAGACTATAATGAGGAACACGACATCGACAACTCCATCCTCGTCAACGGTCGCCGCCAGACCAACCTGGGCGTATTCCGCGCATATCTTACCGCCTACTTGAAGAGCCGCCCCGACATCAACCAGGGGCTGACCTGCATGGTGCGCCAATTGCAACCTACCGATCACGGCATCCCGATGGAACTTTACTTCTTCTCTGCCATCAAGGAGTGGGTGCCATACGAAGGTGTGCAGGCCGATGTTTTCGACCATGTGCTGGCCATTATTCCGGAGTTCGACTTGCAGGTGTTCCAGTCACCGTCGGGCAGGGATTTCCAGCGGGCGCTGTCTTGAAACGGTTTCCGGCGTTCACCCCATTCCTTTTCTTGCCCATTAAAGTCCTATACTTATTGCATTTCTCCCCAGGACTTAGTACCTTTGAGTCGTATACTGTGAGGGCAGAACATCCCCGCCTTTTCCCAGAAAACACCCGGATGTTTTGGGGTAAAACATCCCCATCTTTTACCTGAAAAGATCCCCATCTTTTGGGGTAAAACATCCGGGTCTTTTAGCCTCTCGATCGTAATGTGTGAGGGGTAAAGGTATGGACTGTTGGGGGCTAGGTCCTTATGTTTGCCGTGCAGAACAATAAAATGAAAGAACAACTATGGCAATGAATTATGTGGTCCGCAAGAAGGTGGACAAGAGTGGAGACAAGGAAGTGGTGCGCTACTATGCCGCATCCAAAGTGGTTCAACCCGAACCGGTGAGCAACGAAGAGATAGCCAGACGTCTGGCCGAAGTAAGTTCCTTGCAGGCGGGCGATGCTTACTCTGTGCTGGTACAGCTACCGGACGTGATAGCCGATTTCCTGGCAAGCGGCCGCACCGTGAATATCAAAGGTTTGGGTAACTTCTTTCCTGCCATGACCAGCGAACCGGTGGAGCGGATAGAAGATTGCACCGCAGACAAGGTGCGCATCACACGCATCTGCTTCCGGGCATCCAAGGAGTTCATGGCGCGCATCTACCGCTATCTGGATTTATTCAGCATGCAGGTGCACGACTTGAAGAAGGAACTGAAGAAACAAAAGAAGGCTTAACCGACTTCTTCCATCCTCTTCAATTCGTGTCCGCGAAATTGCATCACGATGCAGTGCAGGGTGGTGTGCTGTATCAGCTGTTTTACGCGCGGGCCTTCGGCATATCCTTTGATTTGCGTCACTGCTTCCTGCCATTGTGCTTCGGCTTTTGCCTCCGTATCTTTGGTAGAAAGGTATTTCAGTTCTATGATGTAGCTGTGTGCCACTTCGTAGTGTTGCAGGTCGGGCATCAGGAAGAGGTCGCAGAAACCATGATTCAGTTCCACTTCCGGTGCCAGCAGGTAGTAGGCGTTTATGCTGAGGTAGGCGGTGAAGAAGCCTTGGATGTTGCGTTCGCCCTCGATGGCACTACGCACGGAGGAGTTCTCTTTATAGGCGTGGGCGATGGCTTCCAGGGATTCGCGCCAATGGCCGTCGTAGGCCATGTCGTAGAACATCAGACCTAAATTATTGAGGCTGATGTAGCGGTTGGTTTGGTATTCTTCCAACATGTATTCATAATACTGCTTGCGCACGTTGTTGTTGGGAATGCTCAATACCAGATAACTTCCGCGGCGTGCGGTGATGGTCAGCATGCCATAGTAGAAGAGCAGGCTGGGGAATATCTCGGGATTGGCAATCTCGGCGGCGGGGAAGGTGTTGAATAAGGTTGTAACGATCTCCCCTTCTTCGGCGATTTTGCGCAACACGCCCTTGCGGTCACCATCCAGTTTGTCCAGTTGGATGAGCTTCTTCATCTTGTTGTAGTCCGTGCGGGTGTTGGGGTCGATCATTTCTTTGGGAGGCCTGCCCAAGTTTATGTAGTTGCGCAGGTAATAGAGCACCATGTCACAGTTGAACATCTTAGGATCGCAATCCAGACTCTCTTCTGCGAAGCAGTAGTTGTCATACCATGGTTTCATTTCCCGAATCATCGCCTCGATGTCTGCATCAGCCGGTAACTGCTCTGCATCTTTGTAATATTGGAACATCTCACGTACATCCGTCTCACTGAATCCCAGCATCATGTTGAATTGAGGCTCGGTACTGATGTTCCAGCCGATGTTGAATCCGCTGGTCAAGTCGTCCAATGTGACGGGGCTGACGCCGGTCATGAAGATATGCTCGAACATGCCTTTGAACTTTTTGAACACTTCGCGGTAGAAACCGCTGGCATGGGTCAGGGCATGGTAGACTTCTTCTCCCTGTTCGTTGAGGAAGATGTTGGTGAAGTTGTCGTATTCGTCGATGATGAGGTAGAGCCTTGCATGGTAATTCAGCGCCTGCATGTTCAGGAAGTTCAGTTTGTTGTTGGAGCCGGTCTGCTGCTTCATGTCGGCGGCAAAGCCGGGATAGTAGTAGGGTTCGTAGATGAAGGCGAAGTTGTTCATCACCAGGCAGCAGTAATCATCGAAGTTCTTGGAAAGGTCGTTGTCCATGCCGCCGATGCGGGAGAAATCCATATATACGATCTGGAACTTCCCTTGCAAGGGTGTGGGGCAGCTTCCTATCCATAAGTTGCCGAAGCGGCTCTCGAACTCCTCTTTCTGAGCGATGTCGTAGTAGGGGCGGAGCATGCTCAGGAAGATGCTCTTGCCGAAGCGGCGCGGACGGATAAAGAACAGATTGTTGGGTTGCTGCTCCAGCAGGGGGAGGTACATGGTTTTGTCTACGTAATACTGGTTCTGCTCCACTACCTCTACAAAGTTGGAGACACCGTAGGGGATTTCTTTTACATTTTCCATCATCGCTTTTCTTTTTATTTACCTTCTGTAGAAGAGAGGATGTGACAAAAGTAACTCTTTCCTGTTGAAAGAACAAAAGAACAGAGGGGAAAGTTGCAGGAAGGTGTGGAAGGAAAGTGAGGGCTGTTTGCTTACGGAAATAGAAAAGCAGCCTGCATCATGACCGAAGTCGTGCAGGCTGCTCTTGCTTTAATAGAAGCTTCAGGTAATTAATATACTGTATTCTGCGGATCGAAGTTCGTCCAGCCTTCCAGCCAGTTGTCGCTGGCATCCTTGAAGGCACCGATGTAACCGCCGTTGCCGTCGGAGATAATTGCGCTCGGGCAGTAGTTCTGACCGGTCTTCATCGGGTCGGTCAGGCCGAGGGCTGCTTCTTCCATTATTTGGTTGTTGATGGAGTTGCTGTAGGTAGTACCGAACGTGCCGTCGTTTACAAAGAACTCGTGAGAGAAGGATACGCGGCTGGCATCTGCGATGGTCTTGCCATCGGTAGACAGATGGTCTTCATAGATTTTGTTACCGTCAGAGCCAACTACACCCATACCTGCAAAGACGATGTTCTTCAGCGTAAACAGACCATCTTTGGCATACTTGGGAGTACTACCCTTCTCACCGTCTACAATCAGGCCGATAGGATAACCTACTGCCAAAACATTCTCTACATTCAGCTTGCTGCTGCGGCGTATCTGCATGGCCGATTGGAATTTACCCAGTGTTGGGTTAGACTTGTCAAGGTCGGTCGGAGCAAGACCGCCACCGTTGATGTAATCTGCTGTATTTTGGAAATCTGCATTCTTAGCCGTTGCCGGTCCAATGAAGGTCACGTGCTTGAAGGTAGCAGTAGTAAACGGTTCTGTTTCCGCACCGCTTGCATTATTGTCACTTTCGAAACCGTTGCTCTGTGATGTATCTGCGATACGTGGGTCGCGGATAGACAGACAGTATTCTACGTTGCCGCTGAAGCCGTTGTCTGTATCAAATTCGTCATCCCAACCTTTGTAAGCTACCAGGTATTTGTAGTTTGCAGATCCGCCAAACCATTCGTAAGAATCGTCGCAAGAATAAGATACCTGCAAGTGGTCGATTGTAGTGCCACTACCTACGGAACCGAAGGTGATACCATTGATCTCCTGGTCTTTCTCGAACGGATAGCCGGCAAACTCTACGCGTATGTATTGGTATATACCCGAATTGTCTGCATCGTCATTACCGCCGTGAGTAGTTCTCGGGCCACCTTCGATGGCTTTGTTTCCTTCGTTATTCTTTGCTTTACCGCAGATAATCAATCCACCCCAGTCACCTGGCTTGCGTTTGCCCGGTTCTTGTTCGGAAGTCATCACTACCGGTTCGTTCTTGGTTCCTATGATTTCGGCATATCCACCCGGTTCGATGATGAGGGCTGCTTTGGTGTCGCGGTCACCTTTGATGATGGTCCCTGCCGGAATGCGCAATTTGGCACCTGCGCTTACATATACCCAGCCTTTCAGCAGGTAAGTGCCTTTGGTCAGTGTCACGTCACCGGTGAATTCAAAATTCTGGTCACCGTTACCCAACTCGGTTCCTTTATTGAACAAGATGCCGGTACTGGAGGCTGTTGTTCCTTTGTAGGTTACTTCAGGATCTTTGAGATCATCTCCTCCGTCTCCGCCGCCGTTGTTGTTATCGTCGTCGCTGGAACATGCGGTCATCAGACCTCCCATTGCAATGGCTGCACACATCATGAGTGTCCAACCAAACTTTCTAATTTCAATTTTCATACTTCTTAGTTTTTGGAACTTGTTTTCTTAAACTGTTAGTCTCGATATATATTAAAAGCTATAACCTATTGTCAAGTTGTAGTTGCGTCCCGGTTTGTAGCTGCGGGTCACTTCCTCGATGGTGCGTGCCTGCCCGTTCACCTTCACATCTTCAAATTGCTTGAAGTAGTAGCGCTCGGCAAGCAGGTCGCGTATGGCAGCCTTGATTTCCAACTTTCCCCACTTCTTGCTTAGTGAGAGGTCGATGGAGTTGCGCGGCATTTCGTACGAGTTGGGGATGTTTCGTGCATCGCCCTCGGAGGAGCTTCCGTAGCGGTTGCCCACGCCGATGATGCGCTTGCCGATGCGGTTGTAGAGCACGGCGGCATTCCAGCCACTCTCCGTATTGTTGTAGAAAAGGCCGAGGTTGATGAGGTAGGGGGACTGTCCCTGCATGGGACGGTCGATGTTGTTGGTACCTTCATTGAACTGTACCTTGCTCTTGATCCAGGCGCCGTTGAAGCTGAGGCTGAAGTTTCTCATGCCGATGAAGTCGAGGTTCTTGCGGATATCCACTTCTACGCCATAGTTATTAGCGCCTTTGGCATTGAGATAAGAGTAAAGGGGATTGGTGCCGCCCGTCATGGTGTAGGTCCATTCGATGGGGTTTTCGAAATGCTTGTAGAACAGGGCCACTGATATTTGTTCGCCGTTGCTGGGATACCATTCATAGCGTAAATCAACGTTCTGTATGTAGGCTGCTTTCAAGTCTGCATTGCCCAGCACGCCACTGCCCAGGTCGAAGTCATAATAGACCGAAGTGGAGAGTTCGCGGAACTCGGGACGGTTTACCGACTTGCCGTAGGCCAGGCGGAGTTGGTGCTTCTCGTTCAGCTTGTAGGTGGCATTTACGGAGGGAAACAGATCCTTGTAATCGTAGAAGGTACTGCGTTTACTCTCTTCGCCTTGCTTGGTGTTCATTATCAGTTCCTGACGGTCGTACTCGTAGCGGACACCGGCATAGATGCTGAAAGCACTGATGGGAACATTGATGCCGACGTAGCCGGAGAGTTGCGTATTCTTACCTTCGTAGTTATTCATGTAGTTGATGTCCTCTTTCATATATATCTTGTCGACACCGTAGTTAGAGTCAATTAGGATATTGTGGACCACATCCTCATCGTACTCAAAGTCTTTGGGCAGTGTGTTGGTAGGGTTCCAGAAATACCTGAGGACACGTGTATTGTAGGTACGTGTGCGGTATTCGCCGTAGAAACCGGCCTTGAGGCTGGGGGCTATCTCGCCCAACTGGAAGTCGTGGCGATAGTTGGCGTTGGCCGAAGCGATGTGTTCGTCCAACTTGATGAACTCGCGGCTGACGTCGCTGAGAGCCATTGCGCCGTTCCGGTCATCGCGTTCGATGAGGCGGCGGTCGGGCAGATTACGGTTGGCATACGCATAGCCCACGCTCCAATCGAAACTGTCGTTGTTGGCAAAGGTATGCTTACCGGTGAACTGTGTATTGTAAGTGGTCCGGGTGGAGTAGTAATATTCCATGGTGTTAATCTCATCCGGCTGTGCGTTGAAGCCGACACGTTCCGAGTAGCGGTCTTTGGCTATCTGGTTGAAGATGTTTTTCCACTCGTAGCGGTGGTTGGTGCTCCGGGGTTGGAAGGTGAAGTTGAGCAGGGCACCCAGACGGACATCATTGCTATACTGATTATCTGTGGCCTTACGCATGAAGACTTGCTTGTCGTTGGTGGTGTCGTATGGGCCGTAGAGCGAGTTCTCCATGTCGAGATAAGTTTTGTAGGTATTGCTGTAGTTCACGGCAGCCAGCATGCCGAGGATGCGTCCGCTTTCCATTTCCCAGCGCCGATTGTAGCTGAGGTTCAACTTCAAGTCTCCAATGGGTTTCTTGTTTTTCACTGTCCAGTCGTTGTTCAGTCCGTTGTTCAGGATGTCCATGGGAGGGTTTTTGGCACTTTCTTGGTTTGGATAGGGATTTAACTTTCCCTTCATCCCGGCGTTCAGGTTACGGAATCCGTCACCGAAGCCCAGCCAATCCATGCTACTGCCCCGACTGTGAAGGAAGTCCTTGAAGTGCGTCTGGTCATTGATGCTGGTTCCTACGGAGATGTTGAAGCTATTGCTGCCGGGCATATCCTTGGTGTTTATCAGGATAAATCCTCCGGTGAAGTCGGCCGGATATTCCGGTGCGGGACTCTTGATGATGACCATGTTGTCGAGTTGCGAGGAGGGGATGATGTCGAACGAGAAGGCGCGTGAGTCGGCTTCGGAACTGGGCACGGCGCTACCGTTCATCCATACGTTGTTATATCGCTGAGATAATCCGCGCACCATCACGAACTTCTCGTCGATAATGGAGACGCCCGGCACACGCTTGATGACTTCGGATGCATCCTTATCCTGCGTTTTGGCTATCTGCTGGGCGGATACACCGCTCTGCACCACGAGGCTGCGGCGTTGTTCCTGCATCAGGGCTATTTCATTGTTCTTCTTGGCAACGGCGGTGACGGAGACCTCTCCCAGCGACTGTGCGTCGCTTTCCATTTCGAAGTTCAGCGTGATGCCTGCTTGGGTTACTTTCACGCCCGGCATTGTTATATCTTTATATCCTATATATTTCACGGCCAGCGTATAGGTGCCGTTATTGAGGTCCAGCGAATAATTTCCGTCCATGTCTGCCACGGCGCCTTGGGTTGTACCGACGATTTGTACAGTAGCTCCCGTCAGTGGCTCTCGGGTTTGCTTGTCTGTAATGGTTCCTTTGATGTTTCCGGCAAAGGCAGCCATCGTAGAGAGGGTAAGTAATAAAATAAGGAATAGAATCTTTCCTAAATCTAATTTCATGCTCATCTTTTATATACGTTTCTTAATTCGCTGCAAAGATGAGGCAATCATGTTACGGAGGCAATACGTCTGGCATACGTTTCTTTTTCATAAGCGTTACGAATTTGTTACTTGATTTAACAAGTGTATTGCGGCGACTTTGCAATGATATCATAAAAAAGAAATACTAAGAATTGCTTATTGGAGTTTTATGGCTACATTTGTATCTAAATTCAATTGTAAAGACATGGCAACTTCTACTTACGATGATAGTGAGCGCTTTCGCCGGCTCTCCACTTTAGGGAGAATAGGATGGTGGGAAGCTGATTTTTCCTCAAAACAATATCTCTGTTCCGAATATGTGCGTGATTTGTTCGGAATAGAAGGAGATACATTGACTTTTGAGGACTTCTATCAGATGATACGTGAGGACTACCGGGTTCGCATCGCCCGTGAATTTGCATTTGCACAGAATCTGGAGGTTTACGAACAGACTTTTCCTATTAATTCTGCCGAGGGCGTTGTGTGGGTACATTCGCGTGTAGGATATAAAGAACGCTTGCCGGATGGAACACCAATAAAAACTTTCGGCGTGTTGCAGCGTGTGGAAGTACCTGAAGATGAACGGGAAAAGACAGCAGCACAGCGTGTCAATGATTTGTTGTATCGTCAAAACTCCATTTCCCGTTCTTTATTCCGTTTCTTGAAGGATGAAGAGATGGGATCGGGCATTTATGAGATATTGAGAGATATTCTCGATTTCTTTCACGGTGGCCGCGTATATATATTCGAGTACGATGAGTCCTATCAGTATCAGGATTGCACTTATGAGGTGGTAGCTGCAGGTGTTCCTCCGGAGATTAATGATTTACAGAAACTATCTACTGAGTCTATCCCATGGTGGACGTCGCAGATTCTGGCACAAAAACCTATTCTGCTGGAATCGCTGAGCCAGTTGCCCAAAGATGCATTTGGCGAATATGAAGTGTTGTCCAGGCAGAACATCAAGTCTCTTATGGTTGTCCCGCTGGTTACAGACGATCAGGTGTGGGGATATATGGGGGTGGATTTGGTGGACCGCCATGTATTGTGGTCCAATGAAGACTATCAATGGTTGAACTCTCTGTCCAATATAATCAGCATCTGCATTGAACTGCGCAAGGCAAAAGATGAGGCGATTCGCGAACGGAGTTTCCTCGGCAATCTATTCCGTTATATGCCTTTGGGATATGTACGTATGTCCATTGTGCGCGATAAGGAGGATAAGCCTTGTGATTATCGTATAACGGATGCTAACCAGATACTCTCTGATTTCTTAGGAACAGAGGTGTCGGAATATGTGGGGAGAGTGGCTTCTACCATCTATAGTGATGCAACGTCCAGACTGGAGCTATTGATTGAAATCTTGGAGAGTGGGGTGCATAAAGAACTTGATCTCTCCTTTGAACGTACCGGTAGAGTATGCCATGTCGTGATGTACTCGCCCGAAAAGAATGAGGTGGTTGCTTTGTTCCTGGACACTACGGAGACTATACAGGCACATCAGGCGCTGGACCGTAGCGAGAAGTTATTCCGCAATATCTTCACCAATATACCTGCCGGGGTGGAGATTTACGACAAAGACGGCTATATGGTAGATATCAACAACGAGGATATGGAGATTTTCGGTGTTCGGGATAAATCGGATGTGATCGGAGTCAATCTGTTTATGAATCCCAATCTCCCTCTCCAGTTGGTAGAGCGGATACGGACGGAAGATAGTATTGATTTTCGCTTGGACTATGCGTTTGAACGTACCTCCGGCTATTATCCTGCTGCCAGAAGTGGTATAATCAACCTCTATACCAAAGTTAGTAAGATTTATGACAGTAAGGGGAACTTTACCGGTTATGCCCTGATTAATATAGATAATACGGAGCGGATCGATGCATTGAGCCGTATCTGCGACTTCGAGAACTTCTTCTTGCTCATCTCCGATTACGCCAAAGTGGGCTATGCCAAGCTGAATCTGCTGGATCGGAAAGGCTATGCCATCAAGCAATGGTATAAGAATATGGGCGAGGATGAGAACACGCCATTGGCCGACGTTGTGGGCGTTTATGGGAAAATGCATCCCGATGACAGGAAGCGCATGCTGGACTTCTTCCGGAAGGCGCATGCCGGTGAAGCTAAGCACTTCAAGGGAGAAATGCGTGTCAAGCGTCCGGGCGAGAAGCATGCCTGGAACTGGATACGTACGAATGTCGTCGTCAATCTGTATGACCCGGAGAACGGGCAGATAGAGTTGATCGGTGTCAACTATGACATTACGGAGTTGAAAGAAACGGAAACTATGTTGATTGAGGCCAAGGAGAAGGCAGAAATGGCAGACCGCCTGAAGAGTGCTTTCCTTGCCAATATGAGCCATGAGATACGTACTCCGCTGAATGCGATAGTCGGCTTTTCCAGTATGATGGCCGAGACGGAGGATGTGGAGGAAAAGAAGCAATACATGGCTATTGTAGAGGAGAATAATGACTTGCTGCTGCAACTGATTTCCGATATTCTGGACTTGTCGAAGATTGAAGCGGGTACTTTTGACTTTGTGGAGAAAGAGTTGGATGCGAATCTGCTATGCGAGGATATTGTACGCGCCATGCAGATGAAAGCGAAGCCGGGGGTTGAGGTTATCTTCGACCGCCATCTGCCGGAGTGCCGGATGGTGAGCGACCGTAACCGCTTGAACCAGGTCATTTCCAATTTTGTGAATAACGCCATCAAGTTTACCACCACTGGTAGTATCCGTGTGGGATATGACCGGATCGATGAAAATCATTTGCGCTTTTATGTTGCCGATACGGGCATCGGTATTGAGCCGGAAAGACAGGAGGAGATTTTCGACCGTTTCGTGAAGCTGAATACCTTTGTGCATGGCACAGGATTGGGGCTTTCTATCAGCAAGAGCATTGTAGAACAGTTGGGAGGTACCATCGGAGTGGATAGTGAGGTAGGGAAGGGGTCTTGCTTCTGGTTTGTGTTGCCGGTAGGGGGATAATTATCCCTCGCTCCCCAGAAGGAGAACGAGGGATTGTTTTATAATCCGAACGAGAACTTGTCAATGGATTGATAAACCACACTGGCGATACTCAATACGATAATTCCCAAAGTACATATAGCAAGGCTGGCACGCGTGTAATTGTCGCTACGGAAGGCGGCAATCGGCTCGTCGCTCTTGTTGATATACATGGCCTTTACTATTTTCAGGTAATAGTAGAGTGAGAGTACCGTGTTGACCAATGCGATGAACACCAACAGATGGAACCCGCTGTGGAAAGCCGCTGCAAAGATAAAGAACTTCGAGAAGAAGCCTGCAAACGGCGGAATGCCGGCCAGGGAGAATAGTGCCAATGTCATCAGGAAAGCCAGCTTAGGATTAGTGCTGTACAGTCCGTTGTACTCTTCGAGCGTGAATTTATGCGCCCGCAGTGCTACAATCGTAATGACGGTAAATACACTGAGGTTGGCGAACAAGTAAATCAATACATAATAAACCAGTGACGTCATACCCTGAGACGTTCCGCTGATAACACCCAGCATGATGTAACCTGCCTGTGAGATACTTGAGAAAGCCATCAATCGCTTCAGGTTCTCCTGACGTAAGGCGAAAAGATTGGCCAATGTGATAGAAGCAATGATAACCCAGTAAAGCACTTCCTGCCATTGATCCACCATCGGAGCGAATACCTTGATAAGTACCGTCATCAGTACGAAAGCGGCGGAACCTTTGGAGATAACGCTCAGGTAGGCCGTCACCGTACTTGGTGCTCCTTCGTACACATCTGCCGTCCAAAGGTGGAACGGTACCAGCGAAATCTTGAAGCCCATGCCGGCAAAGAAGAATACAAATGCCATTATCTGCAACGGATTGCCTTCCAGACGTGTTGCAATATCGGCAAAATAGAGTGTACCTACCGAACCGTAAATCAGAGATATACCGTACAGCAGCAACCCGCTCGAAAAGAGTGCCGTCAGGATATACTTGGCACCAGCTTCGGCCGAGTGGTGGCGATACTTGTCGAAGGCTACCAGTGCAGCCATCGGAATACTGGCCGTTTCCAGTCCGATGAAGAACATCAGGAAGTGTCCTGCCGAAATCATGAAGTACATGCCCAGCAACGTAGAGAGCGTCAGTACGTAGAACTCACCCTGTTTTACCGCCGTGTCGGGACGGCGCATCCATTCGTGTGCCATCAGGAACACAATCAGCGTACCTACACTGAGGATAGACTTTACGATGCTTTGTATCGGCGTATTGTGATACATCCCGCCGAAGGCGTCGGCCACCGGACCGGGGACTATCGTTATCAGTGTATGTATGGCAAGCAGTACGATCGGCAGCATGGTGTTCAGCACCGGCTTGCCGTCATTCTTGTGTGCGTCGGGACTCATGAAGAGGTCTGCCACGAAGAGGATGAGGATGACTACTATCAGCGACAACTCTTCTTTGAGTAGTAGGAATTGAGAATAATCCATATCGTTAATTCTTAATTAAATACATTTACTATCGGTAAAACACTGTCTCCAATCATTCCGCTTATCCACCACGGCGCCATACCGAGGGCGGCCACGCAGGCAATGAGGATGATGACGGCTGTACGCTCATCCCAAGTGGCATCGGTCAGAGTAAGATGATGCTTGTTGGTGCACGTTCCGTAGATGATGCGGCCTACGAGGCGGAGGATATATACCGCCGTAATCACAATCGAGGCACAGGCAATCACCGTCCACACCCGGTGGAAGGTATCAGGATGCTGGAACGAACCGGTGAAGATAGTCATCTCGGCCACGAAACCGCTAAGTCCCGGCAAGCCCAGGTTTGCCAAACCGGCTATTACATAGCAGACTGCCAGGAAAGGCATAATCTTCATCAGGCCGCTGAGTTCGCGTACATCGCGTGTATGGGTACGTCCGTATATCATACCGATAAGGGCGAAGAAGAGAGCCGTCATCAATCCGTGCGAGAGCATTTGCAATACAGCACCCGTTGCCGCCGTCTGGTTCATCATCAGGATGGCGAAAAGTACCAGGCCGCAGTGTGACACGGAAGAGTAGGCATTGATATACTTCAAGTCCGTCTGTACGCAAGCCGAGAAGGCACCGTACACCACGGAGATACCGGTAAGGATCAGAAATATCCAACCCAGTTCCTGCGCAGCTTCGGGCATCAGATACATGGCGATGCGGAAACATCCGTAACCTCCCAGCTTCATCAGTACGCCGGCATGCAGCATGGATACTGCCGTCGGTGCCGAAGCATGACCATCGGGGCTCCATGTGTGGAACGGAAACAAGGCACCCAGCACGCCGAAGCCGAGGAAGGTAAGCGGAAACCAGATACGTTGTTGCTCAATGGGAATGTTGTGAAGTTGTGCTATCTCCAGCAGGTTCATGGTCGTTCCGCCCGAACCGTAATAGATGCCCAGGATGCCGATAAGCAGGAATGCGGAACCGCCCATCAGCATCAGAGTCAGCTTCATGGCAGAGTACTCCTTGCGTCCCGAACCCCATACACCGATAAGCAGATACATCGGGATAAGGGCCACCTCGTAGAACATGAACATGGTGAACAAGTCCGTGGAGATGAAGAAACCGAATACACCCATGGAGAGGAATACAAACCACAGGAAATATTCCTTCGTCAGCGGCTGCAACCGCCAGGAAGCGAATGTTCCGGTAAAGACGATGATGGCAGAGAGCAGCAGCATGGCTACCGAGATGCCGTCCACCCCTACGGAGTAGTGAATATGGAGCGCCGGATACCAGGCTACATCGGCACGAAACAGCATTTCGTCCGTAGCGCCCGCAGAGCGTGCATTGAGATAAGCAATAGTCAGCCCCACCGCTGCCAGCACCAATGCCGATGCTCCGATGACCATCACCGCGCGTATCTGCGCGATGTTACGGCTGAGCCAGAGTCCCAGCAGCATCAGGAGGGGGATGAGTACGAAGATTGATAAGAAGTTCATAATGAGTTATGAGTTATAAGTTATGAGTTATAATAACAGCAGCAATATCAGTGCAAGCGTACCCAGCAGGAATACAAGTGTATATTGCTGGACTTGTCCGCTTTGCAAGCCGCGAATCTCGTCGCTGGTAGTATTGGCGCTCCAGGCAAGGAAGTTGAAGAAGCCGTCTACTACGTGGCGGTCCCACCAGGCAATGGGACGGCAGATGCAGCCGAAGATAATCTTGTGCGTGATGAACTGATACACCTCGTCGATGTAGAAGCGGTGATAGGCCGCCGTCCACAAACCGCGGAAGCGGCGGGCCAGCGCATTGGCCACAGGCTGCTTGCTGCCTGCATATATATAAGTGGCAATCGCGATGGAGGCAGCAGCTACAACAATACTTGTGCCTGCTACTGCCCAATCGAGATGAATATCGTATGCCTCGCCGTTGGCACTGATGAAGTGTCCGAAAGGAAGTACGAACTGCCAGCCGCCTACTACGGTAATGGCTGCGAGGAACATTAGCGGGAAGGTCATGGCAAGCGGACTTTCGTGGGGCGTATGCTCATGGCTTCCATCGCTTGTCGACTTCTGCCGGGGCGCTACGCCCCCCCAAAAGATACCATAATAGAGTCGGAACATATAGAAGGCTGTCATTGCTGCAATCACTGTCATAATCCATCCCATTGCCGGGCTGAACTGGAAGCACGCCGTCAGTATCTCGTCTTTGGAGAAGAAACCGGAGAACGGAGGAATACCTGCAATGGCAAGACAGGCAATCAGGAATGTGATATGCGTGATGGGCATATATTTCCGCAGCCCGCCCATGGCAGACATTTCATTGCTGTGTACCGCATGGATAATGCTACCTGCCCCCAGGAAGAGCAACGCCTTGAACATGGCATGTGTAAACAGGTGATACATGCCCGCCATATAGCCCAGTCCGCCATGATGCGGGTCGGTCGATGTGCATACACCGAGCGCTACCATCATAAAGCCGATCTGCGAAATGGTGGAGAATGCCAGCACGCGCTTGATATCGCTTTGTACACAAGCCACACTGGCAGCATAGAACGCCGTGAACGCCCCTACATAAGCTACGATGTGCAGCACATCCGGAGCATATTCTATAAACAGCGGGAACATGCGTGCCACCAGGTAGACACCTGCCACCACCATCGTAGCGGCATGAATCAGCGCACTGACCGGTGTAGGGCCTTCCATTGCATCGGGCAACCAGATGTGCAGCGGGAACATGGCACTCTTTCCGGCACCACCGATGAACATCAGTCCCAATGCCAACGGAATCATAGCGGCACCGCCTTTCAGCAGCGCCATTTCATTGGGGTGGAACGTGTAAGTTCCGGCATAGTAACCATAGATCAGAATACCAATCAGGAAACCCAGGTCGGCAAAGCGGGTCACGATGAATGCCTTCTTTGAGGCGGCTATGGCGGCCGGTTTCGTATAGTAGAAGCCTATCAGCAGATAGGAAGACACACCCACCAGCTCCCAGAACAGATACATCTGGAAGATATTGGTTGCTACCACCAGTCCCAGCATGGACATGGTGAAGAGGCTCAGGAATGCATAATAGCGCTGGAACCCCCGTTCACCCTTCATGTAGCCGAAGGAGTAGATGTGTACCATGAACGAAACGGTACTTATCACAATTAGCATCATCACCGAAATGGGATCGAGCAGAATGCCCATGTCGATGCTGAGTGACGGGGTGAAGGGCAGCCACGTGAAGTTGTAGGGCATCAGTGTGGCATACGTTCCGTCCGCCAGTCGGGGAGCGCTGAAGTACAGTCCTGCAGTGAGATAGGAGAGTACTGCAACCGCGCCCAGCACCACGGTGCCGATAAGTCCGGCCGTGCGGTGCGACATCCATTTGCCTCCCAGTCCCAAGGTCAGGAAGGAGAGGAAAGGAAGGAGAAGAATCAGAATTGTATATTCCATATATACTATGTTTATCAGTTATTATTCATGTTATACTGTTGCGGCATCCGTAACAGTACTTATACGGCACCCGCAACAGTACTTATGCGGCACCCGTCTTCGGTCGTATACGGCATCCGTCTCTGACCGTATACGATACCCGTCTCAGTAGCGCTACCATTTCATCTCGTCCAGCTTCCCTACTTGGATGCTGCGGATGTTGCGGTAGATGTTAATCATAATGGCGATGGCCACTGCTGTTTCTGCTGCTGAGATGGCGATGGAGAACAGCGAGAAGAAATAGCCTTCCAGTCCTCCGGGGAACAGAAAACGGTTGAACACGGCGAAGTTGATATCCGTTGCATTCAGTATCAACTCGATCGAAATCAATATCGCCAATGTGTTACGGCGGGTAAAGAACCCGTAGATACCGGCGAAAAACATGATAGCCGAGACTATCAGATAATATTCCATGTGGATCATCATGACATGTTTTTTAGTAGTTAGTAGTTAGTAGTTGGTAGTAACTACTTCTTTATCTCTTTCGGGCAATGAGCAAACCGCCCACGATGCAGGCCAGCAACAGGATGCTGACCGCTTCGAACGGGAGCAGGTAGCCATACTTTTCACCGCTCAGCATGTGATAGCCGATGGTCTTGATGTTGACCTCCAAAGGCTCTACATCCGTGGTTGCGATGAACCGATGTTTCAGGGTGATGAACAATACGATGATAGCTCCACCTACAGTGGCTCCCAATCCGGCAAGGAATCGGCTGCGTTTCAGCTTGTCTACAACGTCGCCTTCACCACTGGTCAGCAGGATGGAGAAGACGTAGAGCACGACAATGCCGCCGGCATAAACCATGATCTGTACGGAACCGAGGAAGGTATACCCCAGCAGGAAGTAGATGCCTGCCGTACCGAAGAGTACGAACAGCAGGTATGTAGCCGAACGCACCATACGGCTGGTGGTCACCGTCAGAATGGAAAATACGGTGATGAAAGCCGCAAGGAAGTAGAATACTACTGTTTCAAGATTTATTTCCATGATGTTTATTTTGTTACTATTTAAATCTATCTTTATTCTCCTCCTCCTGGGAGGAGGAGTACCCGAAGGGGGAGGTGGTAGGAAGGAAAAGATTCCTTTGAAAGAATGATTCTGTTTATGTGTTCACCTACCACCCCGCCCTTTGGGCACCCCTCCTCCCGGGAGGAGGGGAATTAAGTTACTCTGTTTTCTTCTTCTCAATTACTCGACTACCCGGTCGGTTCAGCGTCATTACCAGTCGTGTCCGGTCGAAGACTGCATGCTCAAAGTCCTGATCGAATGTGATGGCATCGTGCGGGCAGGCATTCACACAAAGCTGGCAGAACATGCACGAACCGAGGTCGTATTCGTACTTTGCCAATATCTTCTTTTTCTTGCCGTCTTCGGTCTCTATCATTTCGCTGGTTACGCGGATGGTGTCGTTGGGACAAGCCATCTGGCACAGACCGCAGGCAATGCAGTGATGCTCGTTTTGCTCGTTATGAGGCATGGTCAGCGTGCCACGGAAGCGGTCGGACAATTTCAGTGTCGCGCGGTTCTCGGGATATTGTTCGGTAGTCTTCTTGCGGCAGAATACGGTCATGGTGGTTTTCATACCCGTCAGCAAGGAACTGATGCCGTGGATGAGGCCGCCGAAATAGGAGTTATGTTCTTTTTCCATCTTGTTCATCCTTTAAAAGTGTAGCCCGAAGACTACGATTAATACCATTAATATCAAGTTCACCATGCTGATAGGCACCAGGTACTTCCATTCCAGGTTCAGAATCTGGTCGATACGCAGGCGGGGGAATGTCCACTTGATCCACATCAGCAGGAATACTACAAAGAATGCCTTGCCGAAGAACCAGACGAAACCGGGAATGTAATCCATCACCGCATTGAAACCATCCAGCCCCATGATGTGCAGCGGCATCCAGCCTCCCAGGAAGATGGTGGCAGCCACACTGGCTACAATGAACAGGTTCAGATACTCCGCCAGGTAGAAGAAGCCGAAACCCATACCGGAGTATTCCGTATGATATCCGGCAGTCAACTCGCTTTCAGCTTCCGGCAGGTCGAAAGGCCCGCGGTTGGTTTCCGCATTTCCGGCGATGAGGTAGATGATGAAAGCAATCAGTGCGGGGATGTGCCCTTTGAAGATGAACCAGCCGTCGGCCTGTCCCTCTACAATCTCGGAGAACTGCATGGTTCCCATCAGCACTACCATCGTCAGTATGCTCAGTCCGCAGGACAGTTCGTAACTGATGATTTGTGCACCGCTTCGCATGGCTCCGATCAACGAGAACTTATTGTTGGAACTCCATCCTGCCAGCAGAATACCTACCACACCGATGCTCGATGCAGCCAGCAGGAAGAACACACCTACATTGAAGTCAAGCACCTCCAACCCTTTGCTGACGGGCAGGCAGGCGAATGTAAGGAACGAAGCGATAATCACCATGAATGGCGCCAGGTTATAAAGGAATCGGTCGGAGAACCGCAGGTCGATGATTTCCTTCGTCAGCATCTTGATGACGTCGCAGGGCACTTGGAGCAATCCCCATTTCCCTACACGCATCGGACCGAGGCGGCATTGGAAAAAGGCGCATATCTTGCGCTCCATATAAATCAGGATAATGGCAAGTACGGCGTACATCAGGATGATGCATACGCCTATCACCACGCATTCAAGGAATATTGCCAGACCTTCCGGCATGAGGGAAGTCAGCGTCTGGTGAATCCAGTTGGTTACTATACTAAAGTCAAACATATTATCTATCAATATCTGGTACTACATAATCCAATGTTCCGCCAATGGCAATCAGGTCGGCAATCTTCGCACCGCGCGATATGGTATCTACTACCGATACCAGCGGCAATCCGGTGGAGCGGAAGTGCAGACGGTAGGGCATCTTGTCGCCGTGGCTTTCGAGGAAGACGCCGAATTCGCCGCGGCTGCCTTCAACGGCGGCGTAGTAGCTACCTTCCGGTACGCGGATAATCGGTTTCATCTTTTCCTGGTAAGCGCCTTCGGGAATGTTGTCTATCAGTTGCTCGATAATCTTCAGGCTCTCCAGTATTTCGTCCATACGGACGAGGTAACGTGCCCAGGAGTCGCCTTCGGTGCGGACAATTTCTTTGAAGTCCACCTTATTGTATACGCCGTACGGCATGCGTTTGCGAACGTCGCATGCCCAACCGCTGGCGCGTCCCGTGCCTCCGGTAGCGCCGAAGGCAATGGCATCTTCCAGGGACAGTACGCCTACACCCTTCAGACGTTGCTGCGCGATGATGTTTCCGGTGAATACTTCGTGGTACTCGTGCAGAATGCCCCGCAGGTAGGGGATGAACTCTTTCACCTTCTTTACAAAACCGGGAGCTATATCGGCCTGCACACCGCCTATGGTGTTGTAGTTCATGATGAGGCGTCCGCCGCAAGTTTCCTCGAAGATGTCGAGTATCTTTTCGCGGTCGCGGAAGCCGTAGAAGAAGGCGGTCAGAGCACCCAGGTCCATGGCAAGACAGGAGTAGAACAGCAAATGCGAATCAATTCGTTGCAGCTCGTCCATGATGGTACGGATGTACTGCACGCGTTCGCTTACTTCTACGCCCATGGCTTTTTCGATACACATGCACAAGGCGTGACGGTTCTGGTGTGCTCCCAAGTAGTCCAGACGGTCGGTCAGTGCCAGTGTCTGCGGGTAAGTGAGGCTTTCGCACATCTTCTCGATGCCCCGGTGGATGTAACCGCAGTTGGCATCAATCTTGTCGATGTTTTCACCCTCCAGAGATACGCGGAAACGCATTACACCGTGAGTAGCAGGGTGCTGGGGGCCGATGTTGACTACGTACTCATCGTCACCGAAGAGTTTCAGTTCTTTATTCTTGACGGTGCCGTCGGGGTTCAGCTCCAACTCGGTGGTGGTATCGACGGTCTCTTCATTGTCCATGCGTAGCGGGTTCTGCGCTTCGGGGTCATCGTCCTTGCGCAACGGATAGCCTACCCAGTCGTTGCGCAGATAGAGGCGACGCATATCGGGGTGGCCGATAAAGACAATACCGTAGAAATCGTACACTTCGCGTTCGTTGAAGTCGGCAGCTTTCCAGATGTCACTGACGGAGGGGAGTTCGGGGCGTTCCCGGTTCAGGGTGGCGGTGCGTACTGCTGTCCGTTTCCCCGTGCTGGTCGATTCCAGCAGATAGACAACACCCAGTCCTCTGGGGGTATCAGGCGTATCTTTTTCTGCATCCGGTTCTCCCCAGTCCATACCGCTCAGGCATTCCAGGAAGTCCATCTGTTCTTCTTGCCGCAGGCGCAGCATCTCGTCGTGCAAGGCTGCGGGCTCTATATATCTTATTTCCATATCTATCATTACTCTTCTTTCGGTTTTTCTTCCTGTCGGTTCACTCCGCCGAAGTATTTCTCAATTTTCACTTTGCGTTGCAGTTGCATCATACCGTAGTAGAATGCTTCGGGACGTGGAGGGCAACCGGGGATATATACGTCTACCGGCAATATCTTATCCACCCCGTTCAGCACATGGTAGGACTTCTTGAACGGGCCTCCGCTGACGGCACAACCGCCCACGGCAACCACATACTTTGGGTCGGGCATCTGGTCGTAAAGACGTTTCAGCACGGGGGCCATCTTGTTGGTAATCGTTCCGCAAACCATAATCATATCTGCCTGGCGCGGACTGGCGCGGGCTACTTCGAACCCAAAGCGCGCCATGTCGTAGCGGGCTGCACCGAGGGCCATAAATTCGATACCGCAACAGCTGGTTGCAAACGTAAGAGGCCACAATGAATTACTGCGTCCCCAGTTGACGAAATCGTCAAGTACGCCGAGTGCCACGTTGGCGCCTCCTGCGTTGAGTTCCCGAACCAGTTTCTCCAACGTTTCGTTGTCAGTAAACTCCTCATAAGGGATAGACTTTATTTTCGGTTTCTTCGTTATTTCCATTCCAACGCTCCTTTCCTCCAGGCATAAGCAAGGCCCAGAACTAATATAATCAGGAAGAATAAAATACTGAAAAGTCCCGCTACGCCCAGTTCGCGGGTGATGACTGCCCAGGGAAACAGGAACACCGTCTCCACCTCGAACATCAGGAACAAGATGGCAAACAGATAGTAACCTACTCGGAATTGCATCCACGATTTACCGCGGGTAGGAATACCGCACTCATACGGCTCCATCTTCTGCGGATTGTACGAACGGGGAGCTATCGCGTTGGAAAGCGCGATGACGATACCCACGAAAGCGATTGCCGTCAATAGGACGACCACTAACAAAGTAAAGTTCATAAATCTGATAAGATTTTAGATATATAATATAGATACGTCACACCGGAGGACAATACCTCTGAATCGTTGTCCGGCGGAGGAGATGGAGGCAAGCGGCAGGGCTTGCAGTCCTTCGTTAAATAATAATCTTTCTCAACCCGAATACGTAATAGTTCATATCGGGCACGGGGTGGGGAGACAGGTACAATAAGCGGTCGCACTCGGGGGCATAGGCATGCTGCTGCATCTTGTAGATGTACATGCGCCGGAAGAGGCTTTTATCGGTGGGCACTTGCGTATGGTCCACATGCTCCAGGCAGATAGAAACCGATGCCAGCAGGTCGTAAAAGTTATGGATGGCTTGTTGTGCCGTGTGGTTTTGCGATGAAATGCTGCATGTAGTATTGCTGCCGGTAGGAGTGTATACAGCGCTCGCGGCTTCCATTGCACCGTCATGCAATAAGGCTGCTAATATGATGATTATTCCATATTTAATACACTGCTTCATACCACAAATCTCTCTTTGAGGCTGCAAAGATATAATAACTATCCTTCAGTTTGCTATCTCGGCATAACAAAAAATGATTTATTTTACACTTTTTATCCTAAATCAATTCCGTTTCCAGAAATCGGGGGTGAAGAGCAGCAGTACCGTGAAGAGTTCCAGACGTCCTAAAAGCATCAGGAATGCCAGCAGCCACTTGGCTGCATAGGGCAAGGCGCTCCATGAATATGCCGGTCCGGTTTCCCCTAAGCCGGGACCCATGTTTCCTATACTGGAGATGACACAGCCAATGGACTCTTCGGAGCCGACTCCCATGGCCATCATCAGCAATACACTGATGGTGATAATGATTATATAAAGGAAGCAGAAGGCTAAAACCGTAGAGACAATGGAGGGAGAAATAACTTGTTTGTTAACTCTTACCGGCAATACGGCATTGGGATGCAGGATGTGTTTGAACTCATTTCGCGAGACTTTGGTCAGGATGACCATACGGATACATTTCAATCCGCCCGTGGTACTGCCGGCGCAGGCTCCCATCAGCATGATGATGGTGAGCAATCCCCATAGAACAGGTGTCCAAGTCATATAGTCGTCCGTAGCAAAACCGGTAGAGGTATGCAGGGAGATAACCTGGAACAAAGACTTGCGGAAAGACTCTTCTACACCCATGGAACTGGTATAATAAAGTATAACGGCAATAAGCGTGGTGAAGAATACCACCGAACCGAAGTACCATTTCAATTCCGCATTGCTGATGAACTTCTTGAACTTACGGTTGACGAACAATAATAATAAGGTGAAGTTGATGCCCGAAATGAACATGAAAGCAGAGATTACATATTCTATATAGGGCGAATGATAGTAGGCTACACTGGCCTGTTTGGTAGAGAAACCTCCCGTGCCGGTTGTTGCAAAGGCATGGCATACGCTGTCGAACCAATTCATACCTCCCAGCATCAGTAAAGCTACGAGGATGCCGGTGATACCTGCATAGATGCTCCAAATCCATTTGGCGGTGATACCGATACGGGGATGTACTTTGTCGTGCGTAGGCCCACTGGCTTCGGCGGCAAATACCTGTAAGCCACTGACGCCGAAGATGGGAAGTACGGCAATGGTGAACATGATAATTCCCAAACCGCCAATCCATTGCGTCATGCTGCGCCAGAAGAGTATGCCGTGGGGTAATGACTCGATGTCGTTCAGAATAGTGGCTCCCGTACTGCTGAAGCCGGACATGGTTTCAAAGAAAGCATCGGTGATGTTGGGAATGTATCCGCCGATATAAAAAGGCAGCATGCCGAAGAGCGAAAAAGCGACCCAAGCCAGGCTGACCAATACATATCCGTCGCGGCGTGTCAGCAATTTGTCGCCTCCTTTGCCGAGGATAGCCAGCAGCAAGCCTACCCCTGCCGTAATGCCTCCTGCTTTCCAGAAAGCCGATAAATCGCCCTCTCCATAATAGAAGGATACACCGGAACAGATGAAAAACATTATTGTTTCCAGCAATAGCAGAACGCCGATAATCCGTGTAATTGTCTTGAAATTAATCATCTCCGCTGATTACTTGTTGCTAACTAAAGTATTTTTCGATTTTCTTTATCATCATATTCAGGCAGAATACCACCACGTGGTCACCGGGTTGTATCAGTGTATTACCCATTACCACCACACCTTCTCCATGACGTATCAATCCGCCGATGGTGGTTCCTTTCGGCAATCCGAGGTCCTTTACCGGGTGTTTGGTAATCTTTGAGCCGGCTTTTACGGTGAATTCGGCCACATCGGCATTGGCAAATGTCAGGCATTTCACGTTGCTGACGTCTGCATCCAGCATCATTTGATAGATGTGGCTGGCAGCAATCATCTTTTTGTTGATGACGGTACCGATGTCAAGGCTTTCGGCCATGCCTATATAGTCGATATTCTCTACTTCTGCCACTGTTTTGCTGACTCCCATGCGCTTGGCGGCCAGACAGGCCAGAATGTTGGTTTCCGAATTACCGGTCAGGGCGACAAAGGCTTCGGTATTCTTCAGACCTTCTTCTACAAGCAGGTCCATGTCGCGTCCGTCACCGTTGATTATCATGGTGCGGTCGTCGAGCAGTTCGGTCAGGCGGTTGCAGCGGTTCAGGTCGTTGTCTACAATCTTCACCTGCATATAGTCGGGGACGTATTGTGCGGTACGTACGGCAATGCGGCTTCCGCCCATAATCATTACGTTGCGCACGTCGGCATAGTCCTCTTTGCCGGCTATCTTACGGATGTAGGGAACGTATTTTCGGGTGGTGGTGAAATAAACGATGTCATGCAGCTTGATGGTATCATCTCCTCGGGGAATCAGTGTTTCGCTGCCGCGTTTGATGGCTACCACATGGTAAGGTAACTCCGGTCCTCCCAATTCGTAGAGGGGGATATCCAGTATTTCTGCTTTTTCGCGCATCTTGGTGCCTATCAGTATCAATGCTCCGCCGCAGAATTCCCACCACTGGCGTACCCAACTCATGCGGATAGAAGATACAATCTCCTTCGCTGCAAGCATTTCCGGATAGATCAGTGAGTCTACACCTAATTTTTGGAAGAACTCTTTGTTCTTGGGAAGCAGATACTCGTAATTGTCGATGCGGGCTACGGTCTTTTGTGCACCAAGGTTATTGGCCAGCATACATGCGGTCATGTTCCGGCTTTCGTCGGGGGTGACGGCGATGAACAATTCGGCTTCTCTTACTCCTACCTCTTTCAGTCCTTTTATGGAGGTAGGGGATGCCGTAACCGTCATCAAATCAAAGTTGGAACTGAGTGTACTCAACCTTTCTTCGTTGTCGTCCATTAAAATGATGTCCTGTTTTTCACGGGACAGCAATTTGGCCAGATGTGTGCCTACTGCGCCGGCACCAGCAATAATAATTTTCATTGCTCTTTATTGCTCTTATCGTTTTTCTGTTCCATTCCCAGTACCTGTTTGGCATTTAGGGGAGAAATGACGGCTTGTCTGGTTTCTTGTTCCAGTCTTATTCTGGCTTCGCGGGCAATACCTCCGCCGCGCCGGGCAACGTCAATATGTTCGTCAAAACTCTCCGGGTTGTTGGTTTCCGAGATTTCTTTTGTTGATAACTCAGCCAGCATGTTCAACACTAACTCTTTATTAGTCATATTGTCCCGAAGGTTTTCCTTCTTCAAACCTTTAAAACGTTTATATTCCTTGGTTGTTTTGTCCGCCCAAGTCTGATAAATGATGTCTGTCAGGGTTGCGAACTGCACACCTTCTTCCAGACCGTGGCGTTTCCATTCGTCGGTCAGTTCTTTTCGTATTTCAATGCTCTTCAGGCGTTGATTTATCCAGTTATCTGAATAGCCCAGTGCTTTATACTCCATCATGGATCGTTTGATGGTCAGCTCCGGGTCTTGCATCTCGTCCAGTCGCTCTTTGGCTATTTGGGCCATCCAAAGTTTGAAAGGTTCGGCTTTGGGAGAAGGAATGGATTGGATGAGGCGGAACATTTGCTCGGTAGTCATTACATCTGTGAAACGCATTTTATTGTCAGTTGACAACATTTTTAACTGTACGATATTAGCGTACAGTTGACTTCCTTCTTTTTGTAATTTTGATTTTAAATCGCTCCAATATCTTCTGGGATTAGGACTATCAGTCAAAATCTCTATTACATCAATCACTGAAAAGTACCATTCCTCTGTTTCGTCATCCCAGAGTGTGCGCACTTTCTTTTCTTCAAATACCTTGATGGCCTCTTTCTTTGTCATGATTATATGTTATTAATCATCGCTAAAATACCTTCCTGATCCATTCCGCAAAGGTGATATAGTTCCTGAACCGTGCCATGCTCTATGAAAGTATCGGGCACGCCGATGCGTTGTACCTGCGGGGTATAGCCGTTATCAGCCATGAATTCCAGTATGGCGCTGCCCATGCCTCCCTGCCGTGTGCCATCTTCGATGGTGATGATGCGGGAAAACAACCGTCCTATCTCGTGTAGCATTTCTTCATCCAGTGGTTTGAGGAAGCGCAGGTCGTAGTGGGCAATGGAAATACCTTTTTCTTTTTCGGCCTGTTCTATGGCTTTTGCCGCGATATTTCCTATCGGGCCGAGGGTGATGACCGCGAGGTCTTTACCCTCTTTCAACTTTCGGCCTTTACCTACGGGAATTTCTTCCAGCGGGCATTTCCAGTCCAGCAAAACACCGCGACCGCGGGGGTAGCGGATGACGAACGGACCTTTGTCCGGAAGCTGTGCCGTGTACATCAGGCGACGCAGTTCATGTTCGTTCATCGGGGAAGATATGGTCAGGTTGGGGATGGGACGGAAGTATGCCAGGTCGAATACGCCGTGGTGTGTCGGACCGTCTTCGCCTACCAGACCTGCACGATCCAGGCAAAGCACGACGGGTAACCGGAGAATGGCAATGTCGTGGATGACGTTATCATAGGCCCGTTGCATGAAGGAAGAATAGATGTTGCAGAAGGGTTGCATGCCTTCCTTTGCCATGCCGCCGGAGAAAGTGGCAGCATGTCCTTCGGCAATGCCGACGTCGAAAGCGCGGTCGGGCATAAGGTCCATCAACTTATTCATGGAGCAACCGGTGGGCATGGCGGGAGTGACGCCGACGATTCTCGGGTTTTGCTCGGCCAGTTCTACTAAGGTTTCTCCGAACACATCCTGGAAAAGGGGCGGCAGGTTGCTGGTATCTGCTTTGATACGCTTGCCGGTTTCGGGATTGAACTTACCCGGTGCATGCCAGATGCCGGGATTCTTCTCCGCGGGTTCGAAGCCTTTGCCTTTGATGGTGTGCAGATGCAGGATTTTGGGGCCTTGCATATCTTTGATATCGCGGAGAATACGCGCTATATTCTTCACATCGTGTCCGTCGACGGGACCGAAGTAACGGATATTCATTCCCTCGAATATGTTTTGTTGCTGGGCTGCCATGGATTTCAGACTGTTGGCGAAGCGGATCAGGGCTTTGCGCCGGTCTTCGTTCAGGATGCCTACCTTGAACAGCAACTTGGAAGTCTTGAAGCGTAGCTGGTTATAACGGTTGCTGGTGGTCAGATTAAAGAGGTATTGTTTCATGCCGCCTACGCTACGGTCTATGGCCATGTCATTGTCGTTGAGGATAATGAGCAGGTTGTTCGGGGTGGATGAAGCGTTGTTCAGTCCTTCGAAAGCCAGTCCGCCGCTCATGCTTCCGTCTCCGATGACGGCAACGACATGGCGGTTTTGCTCTCCTTTTTCGGCAGCGGCTACAGCCATGCCCAGTGCGGCAGAAATAGAATTGGAGGCATGCCCGCAGGTGAAAGTGTCGTAATCGCTTTCAGCAGGAGATGGGAAGGGGCGGATGCCTTTGAGTTTACGGTTGGTGGAAAAGGCTTCGCGTCGGCCGGTCAGTATCTTATGGCCATAGGCTTGGTGTCCTACATCCCACACGATGCGGTCGTAAGGGGTATTGAATACGTAATGCAGGGCAACGGTCAGCTCTACGGTTCCCAGGCTGGCGGCAAAATGTCCGGGGTTGCACGAAACTTCCTTGATAATGTCTTGCCTCAATTCATTACAAACTTCCGGAAGCTGGTCTACGCTGAGTTTGCGCAGGTCTTCGGGGAATGAAATGGTGCTCAGCAAGTTATATGTTGTTGGTTCTGTTTTCATCTCTAATCTGAAGATTACAAAATGCAAAAATAGTAAAAGAAAACGGATGGCGGGAGGTTTTAGTAGAAAAAAACACAGAAGAAGGAGGTTAAGGAGAGGATGATGGCATTTGTCTAAAGGAGAAGAGCGAAAAATCTACTTTCTAAATATATAGGGGAAAGTAGATTTTTCGCTCTTCTCTTGATTATACGTTAGCTTGAAGTCAAAATATGTTTTGAATGAAGCTAATGATAGGTGATATGTTTGAGGCTGCTGGATGCTTAATTACTCATTACACTCTCACTTGTAGGATTATTGTACCAATCAGGTTCAGCAGTAGCATCTTTTGCCCATTCTGCAAAGCCTGAATATGCTTGTTCAATGCTGATCCTTTCTTCCGGCCATTTCCAAGCTCCACTTGCTATACGGATGGCATAAGGAACATTTCCCGGTTGGAAATCGCTTGTGAATTTTGGAATGTGTACTTTTCTTTCCTTTCCATCGGAAATGTAGAAGTCGCCATTATCTGTTAAATTGAAATTACTGCTAACGGTAACAGTCTCTGTTTTGGGAGTTCCTGTTGCTTCACCTGTGTTTGCAATTGTACCTGTTGGTACTCCCAAAGCTGCATGCACGTCTTCAAATATAAGTCGTTCTTTTGTTCCGTCATTGAAAGATACAGATAATTGTTTGCTTGCTCCGGCTGCTTTTAAAGTTACATCTATTACTTTTTCTCCATTTTTATCATAAGGTACGGTAACATATAATACAACATCATTGAAGTCATAGTCTCCTGCGTTTTTCTCCATGTCTTCGAAAGCGTAGGCGTAAGTTTGAACTTTGTCGCTACCACCGCCGTCAGGCTTTGAGTTGTAGCCGGGGTTACATTCGGAAGAGGGGATTGTGATGTCGGCATTGTTGAAACCAGCGTCCATTACACTTGTATCCTTATTTATGCAATGTCCGGCGGTACCATCCACAGAGTCTAAAAAATGATGATCGGATGCAAGGTATAATTTCCCATGGTAACCTATTGCATTGGCATTTCCGGGATATTTAGCAACGGCTCTGTCAATCTGTATTAATGCATAATCCCCATTATTATTATAGAAACCTCCAGGGTTATGCTCGTATGTAGCTGTGCCTTTGACTTTGAAGTATGATTTTTCTCCCATATATATTCTGGCTTGATTTAAGTACAAGTCTTGACATTCTACATAAGAACCACCATTCATTGCGAAATAGTTCTGCTCATTATCTTGGGCGATTGTAATTTTAAATTCGCCACCAATGATTAGTTTGCAGCTGTTAAGGATCTTATTGCTCTTTGCCAGGATTGTCATATTGCCGGCGGTTTCAAAGTAATTTTGGTTTTCCCATTCTTGATATTCTGCGCCTAAAAGAGCTTCTCCTGAAATGTTCACATTTCCACTATTATAGAAGATTCCTCCTCCTTGTTCCTCGAAATAAGCAGCTGATAATTCTCCTTCATTAATGAAGGTTGAATTTGTTATATTTATATTACCTGCTTTAATAGAACCTAAACTGTAAAGATAGCCGTTTGTTGAAGTCTCTAATTCATTATTTGCTAAGTCAAGAGTGCCTAAATTATAAAGAGTTGCCTGAATTTGTATTTTTCCTGTACTGGTAAGTGTTGCCTTGGGGCCTATACTAATAAGGTTTCCTGACTGTGTTAAGGCATAGCCTCCTGTTATAGTCACATTTACTCCAGGAAGTATGTATAAATGAGAATTAGGCGCAATGTACTCAAGAGTCAAAGTAACGTTCTCTGTAATATATATATTTGCACCACTTCCCCAGTTATTTATCTTATTTACTGTGGAGGTGATTTCATAATTGCCGGCTGCGCCAATTTGTCCGTCGCTCTTTGTGAGACCTAATGATTTAATAGATTCTTCTGTCGGAAAGATTTTTGTATCATTTGTGTCTGGTGCTTTGAAATTTACGACAGAAGAACTAAGGGTTGTTGTGTTACTTCTTGTTGTTATATTTTGTCCTCCGAATGTAGCTTTTATAGTTTTGTTTTCCACTGCTACCGGTTTCGCTGAACTATATCCTCTACTGTTCACCCTCATCACATGTACATATTGCAATGCTGTTGGAATATCAAATTTAAAATTCACAGTCTCTCCATCTGCCACAGTCGTTTTGGCAAGCAAAAATGCTTCTTCATCCTTATTGTAAGGATTTGATGTATAAACCTTAATCGTATAAACTTCTCCTGCAGTCTCATTAACTGATACTGTGGCGTTACAAACAGTGCTTGTTTCCCAAGTCTGATTGGGATCAATGTCTTTTACGGGGAAATTCTTTCTGGCTTCCTCCTGTACTCGATCAGGATTGTAAAGATCCTTGTTTTCCTCACATCCCGAAAGAATAAAAATTACTCCCAATGCCAACATCGGGAAAATGTTGGAAAAACTCATTCTCTTACTTTTCATGTTCTCTCTTACTTTTTAGTAAAATGTTGCGTTATATGATGATATAACAAGTTTTTATGAATATTATATGCAACAAAGATACTGGATTTATTTTAAAAAATACAATATTTTAGTTGCTATTTTAAATAAATATCTGTGTTCTTCGGCATAGGTGTGGGCGACGGGTATTTGTGTAAGCTGTTTGCAGGGATTTTGTGCTCGAATGGTTTATGGGTGAATATGAAAAATGTACTATTTTTGTCTAAGGCTTTAGGTGAAATCGTTTATTACTTGATGTAAATAATATGATTATTCTTAATGTATTGATAATTAGATATTAATTGTTTGTATAAAGTGAATATCTGTTTAATGATTGCGTAATAAATACAACTTTTATATGATATATATTGCAACTTTTCTTCTATTTTGCTTGTTATTTGCATAGAGTTGTCTATCTTTGCAATATGAAATATGGAACATTGTTGTACTCGTGTATTTTATGCGGAATTTTATTGTGATTATTAACCTTTATAATAAAGATTATGAGATGGAAGTTTAATTTGGGAATCTTGGCTATTGGTGCAGTGATATTTGCATCTTGTAGCTCGAATGATGATCTGTTCGATCCTGAAAAGGCTGCATTGCGTAAAGAAGCTCAATACACCGTAGCTTTTGTGAAGCAATATGGAGAAATTGCAGCGGATCAGGATTGGGGCTTTGGTGAAAAGCCGACTACGCGTGGAACTAACCCTAATAGTAATGAATGGAGTAACTATGTGGTTGTTCCCGGCGATATTACGGCTGCAGAAAAAGATGCGGTAACTGAGTGGTTTAATACACATCAGAATCCTGAGTCTACTACCAGCGTTAACTGGTCGGACTTTTTTGTTCAGCATGTAAGCAGTGCGCATTCTAATATGGATCATTTGATTGCAGTGCTTGAGAATGGTACTGATGATCATATCTATAATTTTAATGCCAGTGATGGTAGTATAATGTTGATGCAAAATAGTGGAACATCTTCATTTGGTTATCTTAATAGTTTGGATAGTAAGAATCATTATAAGTATACTGTTCAATATATTAATGGAAGCTATTATGTAGGATTCGACTTTGAAGCCACTGGAGGAAACTCTAATCAGCAAGAAGCTGCTGACGGCTATTATAATGACTGGATCGTTAAGATATGTCCTGCTACCTATAAAAACGCTCAAAGAATTATTGCAGAAGACCTTGGAGCGAGCGATGACTTCGACTTTAACGATGTCGTATTCGATGTTGCATTGTTATCTGATGCAACGGTCATTACTCTGCGAGCTGCTGGTGGCACATTGCCTTTGTACATTGGTAATCATGAACATGAGGTTCATAAGCTTTTTGGTGTTCCTACATCAACAATGGTAAATACCGGTCTTGATACAGAGAAAAAGGAAGTTGTGATATTCAGACTTCCGAAGTGCAACGCTATAAGTGATGTTCGTATTTTAGTAGAAAACACTGCTGCCGGAGAATACTATTTGAAAGCTAATTGTGGAGAAGCTCCGCAAATGATTTGTGTACCGACAACCTATGAGTGGACAGAAGAGCGTCAAGCTATTGATGAAAAGTATCCGAAGTTCAGAGAGTGGGTAGGAAATACTGCCGTTGATTGGTTAAATTAATAGAATTGATACAGTTGTAGTAGGGGCTGGCGGTTATCGTCAGCCTCTATTTTTTTTATTCCCATTATAAGATTGGCAAGAAAGCTTTCCCTTCTTTTGTTCTTTTCGTCAGAATAGACTACTTTTGTTTCACCTCGTGGAAGTATGAACGCAAAAGAACAAGAACAATGATGAAAAATATAAGAGACAATATGCAAATACCGTTTCCATAAGCAGAAACGACCGTTCCCATAAGAGGAAACGAGCGTTCCCATTAGAAGAAACGGGCGTTCCCATTAGAAGAAACGGGCGTTCCCATTAGAAGAAACCGGAGTTTCCATAGGTAGGAAACGAGCGTTCCCTACCTATGGAAACTGTCTATAACTATGAGGGCAACTGCTTAGACTATGAGAGCAACAGCTTACTCTCATAGTTACTACCAGGGTTACTCTCATACTCCAAATGCCGATGAATAAAGGGATGCAGCGATTTTATGAGGGTATGAGGGTAAAAACGTGTTCAACTTTTATTTGAGTTAAGTGCGATGGATGGCTACTTTATTGTTTTTATGGTATAATAATACAAACATTTATGAACTTCTATACCCCTGTTGAACTGCCTGCTGACTTGCCTCGTCTGTCGCATGCGGATAAACTGATGCTTCTCGGCTCTTGCTTTGCCAATAATATCGGGGCAAGACTGACCGACGCCAAGTTTCGTTGTAATCTCAATCCTTATGGTGTACTTTATAATCCGCTTTCCATTTCCGCCGCTTTGCGCGAAATCGTCGTCGGGAAGAGATACGATGCAGACAGTCTTTTCTTCTTCCGGGAGCTTTGGCACAGTCCGATGCATCATGGCGATTTTTCTTCTTCTGATATGGAAGAATCTCTGGAACATATCAACAGACGATTGCAGGAGGCACACAAAGATATTTCCCGGCTGGACTACCTGTTGCTAACCTTCGGCACAGCATGGGTTTATGAAAGCAAAGCGACGGGACGAATCGTTGCCAACTGTCATAAACAGCCCGAATCCTGCTTTACCCGCCGAATGCTTTCCGTGAACGAGGTAATACTTGATTACACCTCCCTGCTATCCGGCTTGCTGGCGCTGAATCCGCAGTTGAAAGTGATATTTACCGTCAGCCCCATCCGCCATGTACGCGATGGAATGCATGCTAACAGCCTGAGCAAAGCCACTTTACTGCTGGCCATCGAGCAACTGAAAGCAGCCTTCCCAGGACATGTTTTCTATTTCCCCGCCTATGAACTGCTGATGGACGAACTGCGCGATTATCGTTTTTATGCCGAAGATATGGTTCACCCTTCCGAGGTAGCCGTCCGCTATGTGTGGGAGCGATTTGTGCAGACTTGCATCTCCAAGGAGGCGTTACAGATTATGGAGGAAAGTGAAAATATCCGTAAAGCACTATCTCATAAGCCTTTTCATCCGGACTCTGAGGAGTATAAGCGTTTTTTAGAACAAATTGTGTTAAAAATAGACCAACTTAACGGAAAATACCCGACCTTAGACTTCCAAAAAGAAAGAGAAATATGCCATACTCGATTGAAACCATAACCGAAACCATTGGCGCACGACGTGTAGGGGACACGCCGGCTACCATCGACTGGCTGCTCACCGACAGCCGTTCCCTGAGTTTCCCCGAAGAAACATTGTTCTTCGCTCTGACTACCAAGCGGAACGACGGTGCACACTATATTGCCGACCTCTATGCTCGCGGTGTACGCAACTTCGTAGTGAGCAAAGACGCCGCACAGTCCATTATCAATTACCAACTATCAACTATCAACTTACTCATAGTTCCCAATCCGTTGAAGGCCTTGCAGAAGCTTGCCGAACAACATCGGAGCCAGTTTCAGATTCCCGTCATCGGCATCACGGGTAGTAATGGAAAAACCATCGTAAAGGAATGGCTGCACCAGTTGCTCAGTCCCGAACGTGCCATTGTACGCTCGCCGCGCAGCTATAATTCACAGATAGGCGTACCTCTGTCGGTGTGGCAGATGAGCGAGCAGTCCGAGCTCGCCATCTTCGAAGCCGGCATCTCGGAACCAGGAGAGATGCGTGCCTTGCAAAATATCATCCAGCCCACCATCGGCATCCTGACCAACATTGGTGGTGCCCATCAGGAGAATTTCTTCTCGTTGCAAGAGAAGTGTATGGAGAAGCTTATGTTGTTCAAGAACTGCGATGTGGTGATTTACAACGGCGACGATGAATTTATCAGCCACTGCGTGTCGAAGTCTATGCTTTCTGCACGTGAGATTGCGTGGAGCCGGAAGGATATGGAACGTCCGCTATTTATAAGTAAGGTGGAGAAGAAAGACGAATGCACCGTCATCTCTTACCGCTATCTGGATATGGACAATACATTCACGTTGCCTTTCATCGACGATGCTTCTATCGAAAACTCGCTGAACTGCCTGGCTGCCTGCCTCTATCTGATGCTTCCTGCCGAAGTGATAACGGAACGCATGGCAAAACTGGAACCCGTAGCCATGCGTCTGGAAGTGAAAGAAGGAAAGAATAACTGCCTGCTGATAAACGACAGCTATAATTCCGACCTCGGTTCGCTGGATATAGCGCTCAACTTCCTGTATCGCCGTTCTCTTTCTAATGGTCTGAAGCGGACGCTGATACTCTCCGATATCCTGGAAACGGGACAGAATACACCCGCCCTTTACCGCCAGGTGGCGCAGTTGGTGAACAGCCGCGGCATCGAACGCATCATCGGAGTAGGAAACGAGATCTCTTCTTGCGCTGCCCGCTTCAACATCGAAAAGTCATTCTACCCCAATACCGATGCTTTGATACATGCCATCGAGCGGGGAGAACTTCGCCTTGAAAATGAAATAATCCTGATTAAGGGTGCCCGTAAGTTTGGTTTCGATGCCTTGACGGAAGTATTGGAAAAGAAAGTGCATGAAACCATACTGGAAGTCAATCTTGGAGCGATGATAGCCAATCTGAACTACTATCGCAGCAAGCTGAAACCCGAAACCAAGATGATGTGTATGGTGAAAGCCTCTGCTTACGGTGCCGGCTCTTACGAGATTGCCAAAACCCTTCAGGAGCATCATGTCGATTACCTCGCTGTTGCCGTTGCCGACGAAGGTTCGGAGCTTCGCAAGGCGGGAATTACCGCAAGCATCGTCATCATGAACCCCGAAATGACGGCGTTCAAGACGATGTTCGACTACAAACTGGAACCTGAAGTCTACAGTTTCCATCTGCTCGATGCCCTTATCAAGGAAGCCGAAAAAGAAGGCATCACAAACTTCCCGATACACATAAAACTGGATACGGGCATGCACCGTCTGGGATTTGCGGCAGAAGACATGCCGCAGCTGATAGAACGGCTGAAAGGACAGAATGCCGTCATAGCCCGTTCCGTGTTTTCTCATTTTGTGGGAAGTGACGCGGCGCAGTTCGATGCCTTTACCCGTCGGCAGATAGAGACGTTTGAAAAAGCATCCGGGGAGTTGCAGGAAGCTTTCCCGCATAAGATACTCCGCCATATCTGCAACTCTGCCGGAATCGAACGCTTCCCCGGGGCTCAGTTCGATATGGTTCGTCTGGGTATCGGCCTGTATGGGGTCAGCCCGATTGACAATTCCATTATGAACAACGTCAGTACGTTGCGGACTACCATTCTTCAGATACGCGATGTGCCCGAAGAAGATACGGTGGGATATAGCCGTAAGGGGCATCTGGTGCGTCCTTCGCGCATTGCCGCCATACCTATCGGTTATGCCGACGGTTTGAACCGCCACCTGGGCAACGGGCATGCCTATTGTCTGGTAAACGGGCAGAAAGCTCCTTATGTGGGCAATATCTGCATGGATGTCTGCATGATCGACGTTACCGACATCGACTGCAAGGAAGGGGATACCGTTGAAATCTTCGGCGATCATCTGCCTATAACGGTTTTGTCCGATGTACTCGGAACCATTCCTTACGAAGTGCTGACCAGTGTTTCCACGCGAGTGAAGAGGGTGTATTATCAAGATTGAAAATGAGTGATTGGTGAATAAATGACTAATCACTCATCACCAATCATTAAAAATTTCTATATTTGCATCAAATTAATCCGATATGACTATGACAAACTTACTTTTATTAGGTTTCCTGCCCAGCGGTTCCGAATGGATTATCATCGCGTTGGTTATTTTACTGTTGTTTGGTGGTAAGAAAATTCCTGAACTGATGAAAGGTTTGGGTAAAGGAGTGAAGAGCTTCAAAGATGGAGTAAACGAAGCCAAAGAAGAAATCAACAAAGCCAAAGAAGACCTGGATAAACCGGCAGAAAGCGAAGTGAAATAAAGTGGCTGAAAAAGAATTAACTTTCTGGGATCATCTGGATGAATTGCGCCGGGTGCTGTTTCGCATTATCGGCGTGTGGTTTGTGTTGGCTGTAGGTTATTTTATTGCCATGCCCTATCTGTTCGATCGGGTGATATTGGCTCCTTGCCATAATGACTTTATCTTTTATGATGTGTTGCGTTATATCGGACAGACGTTCGACTTGCACGATGAATTCTTCACCCAGGAGTTTCATGTAAAGCTTATCAATATCAATCTGGCCGCACCGTTCTTTGTACACATGTCCACTGCTTTCTGGATGTCTGTGGTGACGGCTGCACCTTACATCTTCTATGAAGTTTGGCGGTTCATCAGCCCCGCGCTCTATCCCAATGAGCGCAAGGGAGTGAAGAAAGCGCTGGGGATCGGTACGGTGATGTTTTTCATCGGCGTATTGTTGGGTTACTTTATGGTCTATCCGCTGACGTTGCGCTTCCTCTCTACTTATGAATTAAGCGCAGCGGTCGAGAACCAGATTTCCTTGAATTCCTATATAGATAACTTTATGATGCTGGTACTCTGCATGGGACTGGCATTCGAGTTGCCACTGGTGACGTGGCTGCTTTCCCTGCTGGGATTGGTGCACAAGACTTTCTTGCGAAAATACCGTCGTCATGCCATTGTTATCATTGTGATTGCAGCTGCTGTTATTACGCCTACCGGCGACCCGTTCACGCTGACGGTAGTGGCTGTCCCGCTTTACATGCTCTATGAGTTGAGTATCCTTATGATAAAGGATAAAAAGACTGATGATGATGCGGAAGAAGCGGAGACGGAAGAATGATGAATCGTGAAGTAAAAGAATACTTTGACATATTGCTGGGGGCTTGTCGCGGAGCAGACATCCCTCTGGAGATTGCATACCGGCAGCTGCGTGAGTTGTTGGAGCGATTGTGCCGTACACAAATCTCGGACAGCAGTTTGCAGATGACCGACCTTTCCGCACGGATTAACTTCGTGGCATCCAAAGTGGGCCTTTCTATTGTAGAGCAGAACCGCTTGCATACCTTCCGGTTGACTTCCAATGCCATTCTGAACCGCCAGTCGGAACCGCAACGCGAACAGTTGTTGCGCGATGCCAAGACGCTGGCTTTCTTCGTCAAACGGCTGATGGGGGAAGATATACCTGACGAACTTTACCGCCTGCTGCCCCGTGCGGATGCTACTTACATTGTGGCGCCTCCTGCCAGGGAGCGTGTACGGCGCATGCGTGTCTGCTTTCAGTATGCCGATGAAACTTATCTGTATGTATTGCCTGTAGATACGGTGGCGGATGAACCGCTGCGGGTCCGGTATAATGTGCCGCAGATAAATGAAGAGTTTACAGAAACCTGTCAGCTTTTGTGGCGGCATGCGCAGGTCAATCTGCTGGATGTTGCCGTTGATGAAGCCGGAATCCTTACCCCTTCTTTTATAATACTGGAACCTGATTATCTGATAGATATCAGTTCGCTGGCGGAGTGCTTCAAGGATTACGGGCATCATCCGGCCAACTATATGCTGGCACGCCTGCAATCTCCCGACAATACCCGCCCGCTGTTGCTGGGTAATATCGCCAACCTCTTTCTGGACGAATGGATTCATGCCAAAGAAGCGCCCGACTACGTGGCGTGCATGAAGAAAGCGTTCCGCTCTTACCCCATCGAACTGGCTGCCTGCTCTGATTTGCGCGACCGGGAAAAAGAAATGGAATTCTTTTCCGATTGTAAGCGGCACTTCGAGAACATCCGCCGGACGGTGACGGAAACTTTCCGCGCATCGGGCTACGAACTGGACAGGACGGATGCCGTGCTGGAACCTACTTATATCTGTGAGGCATTGGGCTTGCAGGGGCGTCTGGATTATATGCAGCGGGATATGTCCTCGTTTATAGAGATGAAATCCGGCAAGGCGGACGAGTACTCTATCCGTGGCAAGGTGGAGCCTAAAGAGAATAATAAGGTGCAGATGTTGCTTTATCAGGCCGTGCTGGAGTATTCCATGGGTATGGACCATCGGCGTGTAAAAGCCTATTTGCTCTATACCCGCTATCCGTTGCTTTATCCCGCCCGTCCTTCGTGGGCCATGGTGCGGCGGGTGATGGATGTGCGCAACCGGATTGTAGCTACCGAATATGGCATCCAGTTGCGGAACAGTCCGCAGTATACCGCTGAACGCTTGAAAGATATTAATCCTGATACGCTGAACGAACGTTGCCTGGATAATACGTTGTGGAAGCGTTATCTCTATCCGTCCATAGATGCGGTGGCGCAACGGATCGGTTCGTTGTCTCCTTTGGAGCAAAGCTACTTCTATACGCTCTACAACTTTATAACCAAAGAGCTCTATACCTCCAAGTCGGGCGATATTGAATATGAGGGACGTGCCGGTGCTGCTGCATTGTGGCTCTCCACGCTGGCGGAGAAATGTGAGGCGGGGGAGATACTGTTCGATCTGGTGATACAAGAGAATCATGCGGCAGATGCGCACAAGCCCTATCTGTCGTTGGCAACTTCGCGTAAAGCCTCTTCTCTCTCCGGGCAGGAGTCTGTTCCTCCTAATTTCCGCCAGGGCGATGCTGTTGTACTATACGAACGGAATTCAGATGCCGATAATGTCACCAACAAGATGGTGTTCAAGGGGAATATAGAACGTATTTCCGATGATGAAGTCTGCCTCCGACTGCGTGCCACCCAGCAGAATGCCGGTGTCTTGCCTGCTGATAGCCGTTATGCCATCGAGCACGACTATATGGATACTTCCTTCCGGGGGATGTATCTGGGGCTTGCCGCTTTCTTGTCGGCCACGAAGAGCCGGCGCGACTTGTTGTTGGGGCAGCGTACTCCCGAATTCGATGCTTCCTTTGATGCTTCTATTGCCGCTGCCACGGATGATTTCTCCCGAATCACTCTGAAAGCCCGTGCCGCCCGTGACTATTTCCTGCTTATCGGTCCTCCGGGTACCGGCAAGACTTCCCGTGCCCTGCGTGGCATGGTGGAAGCCTTTTATCAGGAAGGCAAGCAGATCTTACTGCTTTCTTATACCAATCGTGCTGTAGATGAAATCAGCAAAGCACTTTCTGCCATTGTGCCGGAAGTAGATTTCATCCGTATCGGCAGTGAATTGGCTTGCGATGAGGCTTATCGTTCCCATCTGATAGAGAATGTGTTGGAGCCCTGTTCCACCCGGCGTGAGGTGCAGGAGCGTATTGCCCGCTGCCGCGTGTTTGTAGGAACAGTGGCTACGCTTTCTTCCAAAACAGAGCTTTTCCGCCTGAAGACATTCGATGTTGCCATTGTGGACGAAGCTACCCAGATACTTGAACCTCAATTGCTTGGATTGCTATGCACCCGCAATCCTGCCGGCGGAGACGCCATCGGCAAGTTCATTCTGATAGGCGACCACAAACAGTTGCCTGCGGTTGTTTTGCAATCTTCCGAGCAGTCGGCGGTATGCGATGAAGCATTGCATGCCATCGGTTTATACAATTTGAAAGACTCGCTTTTCGAGCGCCTTTACCGCAATATCTCTGCTTCATCAACCGGTCAGGCTTCATTAATTGCGAGTCATTGTTCTGATATGTTGTGCCGTCAAGGTCGTATGAATGTAGAGGTGGCGTTGTTTCCCAACCGTGCTTTTTATGGCGGGCTTTTGGAACCTGTAGGATTGCCTCACCAGCAAGGGGAGCTTTCTCTTTCTTCGGAATTGACCGATTGCGAGTTTGCCCATCTGCTGACGCGTCGTGTCGCCTTCCTGCCTTCTGTTCCCGAACCTCCGGTGCAGTCTGCAAAGATGAATCATTCGGAAGCATTGCTTGCCGCCCGGCTGGCAGAGGTTGTTTATCGGCAGTATTCGGCTGTTTCGGGATTCGATCCGTTATTGACTTTGGGTATCATCACTCCTTATCGCAGCCAGATAGCTTTGATTAAAAAAGAAATAGCAGCTTTGGGCATTGCTGTCCTGAATGATATTCTGGTAGATACGGTAGAGCGCTTTCAGGGTAGCGAACGGGATGTTATTATCTACTCCTTCTGTGTGAACCGTGCCTATCAGTTGAGGTTTCTTGCCAATCTGACGGAGGAAAACGGTGTGCAGATAGACCGGAAGCTGAATGTGGCCCTTACACGTGCCCGCAAGCAGATGTTCCTGATAGGTGTGCCGCAACTGCTGAAACTGAATCCTATCTATGCCGAACTGTTGAGAGCTACGGAGTAACTGTCATTCAGAGGAACGGTAGTGGCGTAGAATCTCTTCTCTCTGTATTTAGCAAATCTTAAGTCTTTTCTACGTCTTTATAGAATTTATTAATAACGTCGTATGCGATAAAGCGCTATCTTTGTGGCACGTTTTTTTCATAGAGATTTAGATTTAAGGTTAGAAGAATTGTGGAAGTCGTGAGACTTCCCTTTTTTTCATCTTAAATTGAGTGCTTTGCGGCTTTTTGTTTTTGACCGCAATAGAACAAAGAAAAGCTTTTTCGTGAGAAAGAGCTTTTTTGTTATACTATCGACAGACATTCCTCATAATAAACAGAAAAGAATAAACAAAATGGAAAAAATCAGAATTGGTATTATCGGTGCCGGAGGGATTGCCGGACAAATGGCGCTTACCCTCAAGGGTATGACGGGCGTAGAAGCCTATGCCATTGCTTCCCGCAGTCTGCAGTCTGCCCGTGATTTTGCCGACCGTTGGGGCTTTACCCGCGCTTACGGTTCGTATGAAGAAATGCTCGATGATGAGCAGGTACAGTTGGTTTACATCGCTACTCCTCATTCGCATCACCTTGAACATGCTCGTATGTGTCTGCTCAAAGGGAAGCCGGTGCTGTGCGAAAAGGCATTCACTGCCAACGCCCGCCAGGCAGAAGAATTGCTGAACCTTGCCAAAGAAAAGAAAGTCTTCATCACCGAAGCCATCTGGACACGCTATATGCCGCTATCCCAAACCATCAACAAACTTATTGCCGACGGTGTCATCGGGCGTCCTATGACGCTGTCTGCCAACTTGGGTTATTCTATCAGTGATCGCGAGCGGCTCATTCAGCCGGCATTGGCCGGTGGTGCGCTCCTCGATTTGGGAGTCTATACCCTTAACTTTGCCTCTATGGTCTTCGGTACGGGTGTAGAACGAATTGCTTCAACTTGTGTAAAGACCGATACCGGCGTGGATGCACAGAACAGCATCACCCTGGTATTTGATGACGGAAAAATGGCTGTGCTTCATAGTACCATGTTGAGCGTGACCGACCGGCAAGGCATTATCTCCGGTGACAAAGGGCATCTGATTGTAGAAAACATCAATAATCCGCAGCGGGTTACGGTGGTGACGGAAGATTATAAAACCATTGCCGTCTACAATTGTCCGCCGCAGATTACCGGATATGAATATCAGGTGTATGCTTCTATCGAGGCACTGAGAAACGGATGGCTGGAATCTCCTTATATGCCGCATGCCGAAACATTGCGCATTATGCGCATCATGGACGGTCTGCGTCGGGAGTGGGGAGTGCACTATCCTTTTGAGGACTAAGCAATAATATAAAACAAACTCCCCGCCGGGGCGCTAATGCCCGGCGGGGAGAATGCTGAATGAAAGGAGATAGCCGGAAGCTATCTCTTTTCTTTTTATCAATCCAAAACAATAGGCTTGTATTTCGGAACCAATGCCTTCATTATAATCCAGCCGAGCAGATAAGCTACTGCACAGATACAGAAGATGATGAAGTAACCGGCAGGTTTACCGGTGAATCCCATGAATTCCATAGCCGGACGCACGTATTGTGCTCCTTGTTGCAACAGGTCTTTGGTCATTTCCACCTCTGTCCCGTCGGCCATGGTAGTACCTGCTGCATAAGTAAACAGCATACCGGAACCCTTATTAATAAGGAAAGAACCTACACCGCCTGCCATACCGCCGATACCCGTAATTGTTGCAATTGCCGTCTTCGGGAACATATCGCCTACCGTAGAGAAGATGTTGGCCGACCAGGCTTGGTGTGCGGCACCGGCAATACCGATGATGATAACCGGGAACCAATAAGAGTAATTGCCCAAAGGCTGTGCAAACAGTGCCAGCAACGGGAAGAAAGCGAATATCAACATGGCGCGCATACGTGCTGCGTACGGGTTCATACCGGTTTTATTGATAATGATAGTCGGCAATTTACCACCGTATATAGACAGCATGGTGATGGCGTAAAGCACGAAGATAAGCAGCATGGCTGTCGGACTGTCGGAAGAGAATCCGTATACGTCACTGATATAAGCCGGAGTCCAGAAGAGGAAGAACCACCATACACCGTCCGTCATAAACTTGCCGCATACAAAAGCCCATGTCTGTTTGTAGCAGAAGCTTTGCAAGAAGCTCATTTTCTTTTCTTCCTTGCCTTCTTCGATGATGGTTGTGCCTTCTTCGTTCTTATCTTGTTCTATATATTCCAGTTCGGCCTTGTTCACATGTTTGCTCTTGCTGGGTTCGGTATACAGGAAAATCCATAATCCCATCCAGATGAAGCCGAGTGCACCGATAACGATGAATGCCATTTCCCAACCGTTGCCAACGCCGATCTCCTTGAAGTATCTGGCAAGCAAAGGAATGGTGATCGGAGCAGCAAGTGCACCTACCGTAGCACCGGCATTGAAGATACTGGTTGCATAGGCACGGTCTTTCTTCGGAAAGTACTCGGCAGTAACCTTGATGGCTGCCGGGAAGTTACCGGCTTCACCCAGTGCCAGTACAAAACGGGCGGCGATGAAGAAATAAACACTGACCGTGGCGATGGTAAGTGCCATGGCCGAACCGGTTTCTACGGCAATCAAAGCGTCGGAACTGTCCAATCCTACCCATAACTCTGTGGCATATCCGCAGAATGCATGGAGGCAGGCGCCCAGCGACCAGATGCCGATAGCCCACAAATACCCTTTCTTTGTTCCCATCCAGTCGATGAAGCGTCCGGCAAACAACATGCTGAATGCATAAATAATAGAGAAGATGGAAGTGATTGTACCGTAATCATTATCAGTCCAGTGGAATTCGGGAGCGATAAAGTCTTTCCACGTAAGGGAAAGGACCTGGCGGTCGAGGTAATTTACTGTTGTAGCGAAAAATAACATGGCGCAAATGGTCCAACGGTAATTGGTCATTTTACCCATTGCATTTTGAAATGTACTCATGATAATAGATTTAGTATTTTGTTGCAAATGTAAGGCTTTGTGTGCTGATAAAGGTGTAATAATTGGTAGAAATCATGTAGAAAATGACAAAAACAGGCATGGATTTGAACAATCCATGCCTGTTTTGTGTTGATGGGGGTTATCGCATCTCTGTGTATTTGATTTTGTCCATATCGCCATAGTCAAGGTTTTCGCCTGCCATACCCCAGATAAACATGTAGTTGCTGGTTCCGGCTGCTGCGTGGATGGACCATTCGGGTGACATGATAGCCTGTTCGTTCTGCATCCATACGATGCGCTCTTCCTGAGGTTCGCCCATGAAGTGGCTGATGGAGTTGCCTTCGGGAACATTGAAGTAGAAGTAAGCTTCAACACGACGGCTGTGAGTGTGGGCCGGCATAGTGTTCCATACGCTACCCGGTTTCAATTCTGTCAAGCCCATCTGCAATTGGCAAGGTCCTTCTTCCAGTACGTTGTTTACAATCAGCTGGTTGATGACGCGGTCGTTGCTTTCTTCCATCTTACCGGCGGGGAAGGAGTTGGCTTTCAGAGAACCCTTGCGGCCGTCGATGGTTATCAACTGAGTTTTGTATGCCTTGTGGGCGGTTGCCGAGTTGATGTAGAATTTGGCAGGTTGAGAAGCATCTTTGCTTTTGAAAGTAACTTTCTGGTTACCTCTTCCTACGTACAGAGCTTCTTTAAACTTCAGTGTGTATTCTTTGCCGTCTACGGTAACGATACCTTCGCCACCTATATTAATAACACCGAGCTCTCTTCTTTCCAGGAAGTAGGAAGCCTTCAGCGGGTCGATGGTTTCGAGTACCAATTCTTTGGTTGCGGGCACTGCACCACCGAAGATGAGGCGGTCGTACATAGAGTAGGTCAGGTTGATTTCATCCGGAGCCATTACTTTCTCCATCAGAAAGCTGCTACGCAGACGGTTGGTGTCGTACGTCTTAACATCTTGCGGGTTGCAAGCAACCTGCATCTTGTAATTCACTTGGGCGGAAGCCGATACTGCGGCGATACCCAACATCATGGCAATTGCTAATTTCTTCATAATTTATGAATATTTGAGTTTATAATTTTATCATTTAGCGGCTTCTTTTACTGACTTCTGGTATTTGATGATGGCACGACGGTTCAAGATCATCAGGAACAGTGTGCACAGCACCAGAATGCCGGAGCCGATATATTTGAATGAATATGTCAGGTGGAAGATAATCCATGCAAACGGGCTGGATGCAAAGTCGAGAGCACCGCCTTCAAATCCGGCAGGGATATTTACGGCTGCATCTTGCGTCTTTTCGTACACGTCGTGGGCAGCTTGCGTAAAGTAAGGAGCCAGGTCGGTTACAAAATACAGACCCATAGTCAGCACTACCAATCCGATGATGAAAGTCTTCACTACATTACCCTTTGTGATGGGCAGTACCAGTGGGAAGAGGTAGAACATTCCGGCAAGAGAAGCCAGCGGAAGGAATTGGTTTCCGGGCAGAATAACAGCCAGCAGAATGGTAACGGGAATCAGCAGCAGTGAAACAACCAGCGTTGCCGGATGGCCGATGACCAATGCCGGACTCATACCGATATTCAGACCTACGGCACCCTTGAATTTCTTGGCTATCAGTTCGCGGGTAGCATCGGAAATCGGTTTCAAACCTTCGATGAATAAGGCTGTGATACGCGGAATCAATTCCATCACTGCACCCATCTTGATACCCAATCCTAATATATAAGGTATCTTGTCCACCAGTTCCTGTCCGTTCTTGCAAGACAGCGCACCGATGCCGCAACCTACCAGGATACCCAGGAACAGCGGCTCGCCCAGCAAACCGAATTTCTTCTTCATGCCTTCTGCATCGATGTTCAACTTGTCGAAGCCGGGGATTTTATCCAATGCCTTATTGATAATCACAGCGAAAGGTACAAAACCGGCGCAGAAAGGCTGCGGAATGGAGATACCTTCCATCTTATCGTAGAATCCCTGGAACTTGTCCGCTGTATAGTCGGCCATAATCAAGGTAATGATGTAGCAGATGATGGCAGCGAAGAAACCCCACAGAATGCTGTCGCTGGCGAAGTAAACCACTGCACCGATAAATGCAAAATGCCAGTAGTTCCAGAGGTCGATATTGACTGTACGTGTCGTTTTCGTCAATAACATCAGCAGGTTTACTCCCAAACATACCGGAATGATGAATGCACCCACCGATGTGTTATAGGCTACAGCTGCTGCAGCAGGCCATCCCATATCGAAGACCTTCAACTGAAGACCGTAGATTTCAACCACTTGGCTCAGGGCAGGGCCGAGGCTGCTGGTCAACAAAGCAGTTACTACTGATAAACCTACGAAACCGACGCCCACCAGCAAACCGCTCTTTAATGCCTTGCTGAATTTAATGCCGATGCAAACGCCCAAAATTGTAAAGATTATAGGCATCATCACTGCTGCTCCTAAGCCGATGATATAACCGAAAACTTGTTCCATTCTCTTGTGATTTAATTTGGTAATTGATAATGTTTTTGCAATAGTACGAATAAAAACCGGGTCAAAAATAAGACCTTTTCTCAATTAATCAAACTGGAAAAGCATAATTCTTAGTAAAAAGGACGATTTTGTACATAAATTGTCGTTAGCGTGCACAAAATTGCTCGTTTCCGTACACGAAAACCAAATAATACACCCTCTGCGTTGAAAAATACACACCGGTTTAAAAAGAAAGCGCTACTTTTGTTTCATGAAATAAAGTAGGTCTAATACCAAAAAATGAGTGACTTCATGAAAAAGAATTCAATTTGTAAATTTATTGTATCTGGATTGTTGTTGGCTTTCCCGCTGGGGATGTCGGCGCAGCGTGTAAGTAGTGAACAACCCTGGTCTGTACGTATGGTTGAATCGGAAATGATTCGTTGCCCGGAGTCCTGGCAACTGGATTTCCAACCAAGGCTGAAGTGGGATTATTGCCACGGACTGGAACTTCAGTCTATGCTGGATGTGTACGACCGCTACGGAAACAAGAAAATCTATGATTATGCTTTGGCTTATGCCGATACGATGGTAAATGCCGACGGAACCATCAAGATGTACAAACGCGAAGAGTTCAGTCTGGACCGCATCAACTCCGGCAAGTTTATCTTCCGTATTTACGAGCAAACCAAAGACGAGAAGTATAAAAAAGCATTGGCTTTGATGCGCAGCCAGCTCGACGATCATCCACGTAATGAGGACGGTGGCTTCTGGCATAAGAAGATCTATCCACATCAGGTATGGCTGGACGGCGTCTATATGGGAGCGCCTTTCTATGCCGAATATGCTTACCGTAACAATCAGGTGGAAGATTATGCGGATGTCATTAACCAATTTCTGATGGCAGCCCGTCATACCTACGATCCAAAGACGGATTTGTATCGCCATGCTTGTGACGTAAGCCGCAAGGAACGTTGGGCGGACCCTGAGACGGGACAGTCGCAGCACAGTTGGGGACGTGCTATGGGATGGTATGCTATGGCATTTGTCGATGCACTCGATTTCATTCCGCAGCATGAGCCGGGACGCGACTCCATGCTGGTGACTCTCAATCATCTGGCTGCAATGGTGAAACGTGAGCAGGACCCGAAGACCGGATTGTGGTATCAGGTTTTGGATAAGAGCGGTGCCGAAGGAAATTACTTGGAATCTTCATGTTCTACAATGTTTGTATATACTCTGTTCAAGGCTGTACGCAAAGGGTATATCGACAAATCGTATTTGGAAGTGGCAATCAAAGGGTATAAGGGTATTCTTGATAACTTCATTGAAGTAGATAAGGACGGCGTTGTTTCCATTACGCAGGCTTGTGCCGTTGCAGGATTGGGCGGAAAAAACTATCGCTCCGGTGATTATGATTACTATATTCATGAAACCATCCGCAGCAACGACCCCAAAGCAGTAGGACCGTTTATTCTGGCTTCTTTAGAGTGGGAGCGTCTTCCCCACCCACAAACGCAATGGAAACGCAACATAGTTGTTGCGCGTGATGGTTCCGGCGATTATCGTACCTTGACGGAAGCGATGGAGGGAATTCGTGCCTTTATGGACTATAAAGTAACGGTTTTCATAAAGAACGGTACGTATAAAGAAAAGGTGATAGTGCCTTCCTGGATTGAGAATGTAGATTTTGTGGGTGAGAGTGTGGAGAACACCGTCATTACTTATGATGACCACGCCAATATCAATAAGATGGGAACATTCCGTACTTATACGGTGAAAGTGGAAGGTAGTGGCATTACCTTTAAGAATCTGACGATAGAGAATAACGCCGCCCATTTGGGACAAGCCGTTGCGTTGCATACGGAGGGAGACCGGCTGATGTTCATTAACTGCCGTTTCCTGGGAAATCAAGATACTATCTATACCGGTGCGGCAGGCACCCGCCTCCATTTCCAGAATTGCTATATAGAAGGTACTACGGATTTTATCTTCGGTCCTTCTACAGCTTTGTTCGAGGGTTGTGCCATCCACAGTAAAAGCAATTCGTATGTGACGGCTGCTTCTACTCCGGCGAATATCGAAGTGGGTTATGTATTCAAGAACTGCAAATTGACGGCCGATGCCAGCGTAGAAAAGGTGTATTTGGGACGTCCGTGGCGCCCGTATGCTGCTACGGTTTTCATAAATTGCGAACTGGGTAAGCACATCTGCCCGGCAGGTTGGGAGAATTGGCGTAATCCGGAAAATGAGAAAACCGCACGCTATGCTGAATATGGTAGTACAGGAGAGGGCGCATCAACGGAAGGCCGCGTAAAATGGGCGAAGCAGTTGACGAAGAAGGAAGCCGCAAAGTACGATGATATGAAGTATGTCTTTGGAATGTGCAGCGAGTGGACTAAAAACTAATTTTTCTACCGATTGCGACTTTTTTTACACCGAAAACTACTTGGTTTTGCCTAATATTGCAGCCTGAAACTAAAATACATTTTATTGATAACACCATGAAACATAAACTGATTTTGCTCTTAGGCTTGTTTTTTCTGTTTTCGGCTTTCAAATCCGATAAACCGGTTATTACTGTTTTTATGATCGGAGACTCCACCATGGCCGATAAGAACCTCACCGGAGGAAATCCCGAAAGAGGGTGGGGGCAGATGCTCCCCGGCTATTTCTCGGAAGAGATACGGGTGGATAACCATGCGGTAAACGGTCGCAGTTCCAAAAGCTTCATCAACGAAGGACGCTGGGACAAGGTGCTCTCTTTAATCAAAAAGGGCGATTACGTCTTTATCCAGTTCGGCCACAACGACGAGAAGCCGAAAGAAGACCGCCACACCGACCCCGGAACGACGTTCGATGCCAATCTGCGCAAGTTTGTCAACGAGACGCGTGCCAAAGGAGGCATTCCGGTATTATTCAACTCGATTGTGCGTCGTAACTTCGGTGTGGCAGCCGATGTACAGGCAGTGAAAGCCGCCGTCAATCAAGATGATTTCCGCAATGACGCCAATCCCGATGCCAAGCGTGAGGCTTCTGCCGAGCCGGGACCCAAGGAAGGCGATAAACTGATAGATACACACGGAGCTTATCTCGATTCTCCGCGCAATGTTGCCCGTGAACTGAACGTTCCGTTTGTAGATATGAACAAGATTACCCACGATTTGGTGGAAGGCCTGGGACCTGACGAGTCGAAGAAGTTGTTTATGTGGGTGGCTCCCAATACCGTTCCTGCCATGCCCAAAGGCCGTGAAGACAATACGCACCTCAATGTATACGGCGGTCGGGTGATAGCCGGGTTGACGGTAGATGCTATTGCCCGGGCCGTTCCGGAACTGGCGCGGTACGTGCGTCACTACGATTTTGTGGTGGCTAAAGATGGTAGCGGAGATTTCTTTACCGTGCAGGAGGCTATTGATGCCGTGCCCGATTTCCGCAAAAGCATGCGTACCACGATCTTGGTACGCGAAGGTGTATATAAGGAAAAGATTGTCATTCCTGCAAGCAAAATCAATATCTCCCTGATAGGCGAGGAGGGTGCCATACTGTCTTATGACGATTACGCCGATAAACTGAACCGCTTCGGAGAAACGAAAGGTACTTCCGGTTCCTCTTCCTGTTATATCTACGCCCCCGATTTTTATGCAGAGAATATCACGTTCGAGAATACTTCCGGTCCTGTGGGCCAGGCAGTGGCATGCTTCATCAGTGCCGACCGCGTGTACTTCAAGAACTGCCGTTTCCTTGGTTTCCAGGATACGCTTTATACCTATGGCAAGAGTTGCCGCCAGTATTACGAAGACTGCTATATAGAAGGTACGGTCGATTTTATCTTCGGCTGGTCTACCGCCGTATTCAATCGTTGCCACGTTCATAGCAAGGGCAACGGCTATGTTGCTGCTCCTTCTACCGATGAAGGCCGGAAGCATGGCTACGTCTTTTATGATTGTCGGCTGACGGCAGATGCCGGTGTGGATAACGTCTATCTTTCCCGTCCCTGGCGTCCTTATGCCCAAGCTGTCTTTATCCGTTGCGATTTAGGCAAGCACATTGTTCCTGCCGGTTGGAACAACTGGGGTAATAAAGAGAATGAAAAGACCGTATTCTATGCCGAATATGAAAGCAAGGGTCCGGGAGCCAATCCTGGAGCGCGTGCCTCCTTCTCCCACCAGTTGAAGACCTTGAAGGGCTACGAGATAGAAACCGTACTTGCCGGAACCGATGGCTGGAATCCGGTGAAGGATGGCAATGCCCTGCTGGATATAAAACGTTAATCCCCCGGTCCCCTTGAAGGGGATCGGAAATACCCCACCTAATTTAATAATAACATGTTCAAAAAGTATTCCACAAAACTATCTTCGTTCTCCTTTGCGGGAACGATGAGCATCCTGCTCGCCCTTTTATTTTCGCTCACCGCCTTTGCCGAGAACTACCCGTACCGTAGCGATGTACTCTGGGTCACCGTCCCCAATCATGCCGACTGGCTCTACAAGACGGGTGAGAAAGCAACCGTCGAAGTTCAATTCTATAAATACGGCATCCCCCAAGACGGAGTGACGGTAAACTACGAACTGGGCGGCGACATGATGCCCGCCGATTCCAAAGGTTCCGTCGTTTTAAAGAACGGAAAGGCCGTTATACCCATCGGCACCATGAAGCAGCCCGGCTTCCGCGACTGCCGCCTGACCGCCACCGTCGGCGATAAAACCTACAAGCACCACGTCAAAGTCGGTTTCTCTCCCGAAAAGCTTCAGCCCTACACCAAGAAGCCCGCCGACTTCAAGGAATTCTGGGACACCAACAAAGTCGAACTCTCCAAACTCCCCCTGAAGTACACCAAGAAGCTTGCCGAAGAGTACTGCACCGATAAAGTAGACTGCTACCTGGTGAAACTTCCCATAAACGACCGTGGCCAAGCCATTTATGGCTACCTCTTCTACCCGAAGAATGCCGGAAAAGGCTCCTGCCCCGTAGTACTCTGTCCTCCGGGTGCCGGCATCAAGACCATCAAAGAGCCCTTGCGCCATAAATACTACGCCGAACAAGGTTTCATCCGTTTCGAAATCGAAATCCACGGCCTGAACCCCGAAATGACTGCCGAAGAGTTCAAAGAAATCTCTACCGCCTTCAACGGCCGGGAGAACGGTTACCTGAACAATGGCCTTGACAACCGCGACAACTACTACATGAAACGCGTCTACCTGGCATGCGTCCGCAGCATCGACCTGCTTACCTCGCTTCCCGAGTGGGACGGCAAGAACGTAGCCGTGCAAGGCGGCAGCCAGGGCGGTGCCTTAGCCCTGATAACGGCAGGACTCGATCCACGCGTCACCCTTTGCGTTGCCAATCATCCTGCTCTCAGCGATATGGCGGGCTATATGGCAGGACGTGCGGGAGGTTATCCCCACTTCTTCCGCGTGCCGGGCATGGACACGCCGGACAAGTTGAAAACAATGGCCTACTACGATGTAGTGAACTTCGCCTCCCAAATAAAAGCCGCCACTTATATGACTTGGGGATATAATGACGACGTCTGCCCCCCCACCACAAGCTATACGGTGTACAACTTATTACAGTGTCCCAAAGAAGCCCTGATTACTCCTATCAACGAGCATTGGACTTCGGAAGATACTGAATACGGGCACATGACGTGGCTGCTAAAGCACCTTAGCAAGTAGAAGACTTATCCTTCTCTTCTTGAACACATAACCTTTACATGCACAAGATGCCATCTTAAGCAGCACAAGATGCCATCTTGTGTTGTATAAGATGCCATCTTGTGCAGCACTTCCCGTAGCCTTGTTGCTGATAGGGAATAATGATGCGGCTGAGAAGGAGTAATGTGGCATCCGACGGGGAATAGTGCGGTCCGCGGTGGGGAATATGTATCGGAATAAGTGGAATAATTGTTGCAAATCCTCTGCAGAATACCTCATGGGGCGGGTAAGGCTATTTTTACACCTCTTTGAGCATATTTTTCACCACAAAGAATCAGATAATCCCCTCCTTTGCACTGCGGGTCGGGGCAATCCGGCTTCGCATCGAGAAACTTTGAATCTTTATTTATTAACCCAAATGTAATGATATGAAAAGCATTTTAGATTTCAATGTCAGAAAGTTATGTTTTGCTCTCGTGCTGCTGATAGTACAATGTACGTATGCACAGAACAAGACCGTTACCGGAACGGTGACCGACAGTAAGCAGGAACCCCTGATAGGTGTGAATGTAACTGTAAAGGGAGCCACTACTTTAGGAACCATTACGGATGTGGACGGAAAATACACGCTGTCCGTTCCCGCCGAAAAAGCCACCCTTGTATTTTCTTATGTAGGTTATGTGACGCAGGAAGTCGCAGTCGGTTCGCGAAGCACCGTCAATGTGGTGTTGGTGGACGATGCCCAGGCTTTGGAAGAAGTGGTAGTGGTGGGTTACGGTACGATGAAGAAGTCCGACCTGACCGGCTCCGTGTCTTCCATCAGCAGTGACAAGTTTAAAGTCGGTACCGACCTCAGCCCTCAGCAACTGATGCAGGGAGCTTTTTCCGGTGTCAATATCAGTCAGAACAGCGGTAAGCCCGGCGGTTCCAATACGATCCGTGTGCGTGGAGGTACGTCAATCACCGCTTCCAACGATCCGCTGTATGTGATAGACGGTGTGCCCATCAATGCCTCGGCAGGTGTAAGTTCCAGCCATATTGCTTCCATTGGCAGTAATACGGACTTCTTCGACCAGGAATCCGTCAATCCGCTCTCTTCTCTGAACCCCGGTGATATCGAGTCCATCAATATCCTGAAGGATGCTTCGGCAACGGCCATCTACGGTTCACGTGGTGCGAACGGCGTTATCATGATTACCACAAAGAAAGGAAAGAAAGGTATGAAGCAGTTGGACTACAGCTTTAACCTGGGCATCTCCAACGCAGCCAATAAGCTCGACGTGCTGACGGGGGACGAATACCGCAAAGCAGTCAATGACCTGGGACTGACATTGGACGATAAAGGTGACAATGCCGATTGGCAGGACCGCATCTTCCGCACAGCCATCTCACAGAACCATTACCTCTCTTTTATGAGCGGCAGTGAGGATACCAACTATCGCGCTTCTTTAGGATATAGCAATCAGGACGGCATCATGATGGGTTCGGGCATGACCAGTGCCAATGCCCGTATGAACGTCACCCACTCTGCTCTGGATGGGAGGCTGAAACTGACCTTGAACCTGAGTTACGGCGAAACACATGCCGACCAGGCACCGGTTTCCAATACCGTTGGTAGTGAAATGGGTAGCAGCATGCTGTACGAGGCGTATGTCTTTAACCCCACTTACCCCATCTATAATGATGCAGGCGACTTCTACGATGTTCCCCCTTATCGCGTCAATCCCGTATCTTTTGCTTCCGAAATCCTGGACGAACGCAAGAACAGGAAGTTCCTGGGTAACCTGACGGCGGACTGGAACTTCTACAAGCCATTTACTTTGCAGGTGAACGCCGGCTATACTTATAATCAGACCGAACGCAACTCGTATATCTCCAAGAGCAACTTGCTGGGGAACGGCAATAACGGATATGTAAGTGTACAGAAACTGTCGGATTACTCCAAACTGCTGGAAACCATTCTGAAGTACAACCAGAAGTTCGGCAAGCATACGGTAGATGCCATGTTGGGTTATTCTTACCAATACTTCTACGACGACGGCAACCATACCCGTGCCTACGGCTTCCTGTCCGACACCTTCAAGTGGTATAGCCTTGCCGCTGCCAAGACGGTGGAAAGCGTAAGCAGTTTTGCCGAAAGCAATACATTGATATCCATGTACGGCCGCGTCAACTATAACTATGCAGACAAATACCTGTTTACCGCTACTGTACGTCGCGACGGTTCCAGCCGTTTCGGTGCCGACCATAAGTGGGGTATCTTCCCTTCGGCCGCTGCCTCCTGGAGAATCTCTCAGGAAGAGTTCTATCACAGTGATGTACTTACGGACTTGAAGTTGCGCGTCAGCTACGGTATCACCGGTAATCAGGAAATAGGTAACTATAACTCTCTGAATACACTGGGTGCCAGTACCAACGGCTATCTGGTAGGCGGCGAAAAGGTAACCATCGTATTGCCGCAGCAATACTCCAATCCCGACATCAAGTGGGAACAGACGGCACAGACTGACATCGGGCTGGACTTCGGCTTCTTCAACGGCAGAATCCGTGGTAGTGTTGACTATTATTATAAGAAGACAACCGATCTGCTGCTATCCGTGGCTGTACCTTCCCCGTCTCTGATCACCTCGCAGGTTGCCAATGTAGGTTCGGTGAAGAACCAGGGTGTTGAAATAGACTTGGGTTTCGATGTGCTGCGTACCAAAGACTTCGCCTGGGATGTAAACCTGAACTTCAGCCGCAACAGGAATGAACTGATCAGTTTGTCGAACGATAAGTGGAATGGAGAGAATATGAAAGTGGCTCCTTGTCAGGGGCAGGGGCTTTCGGGTTCTTATGCACAGTTGGTTATGCCGGGACAGCCGTTGGGCACTTTCTACGGAAAGAAGTTTACCGGTATTGTAGACGGTAAGGAACAGTTTGCCAATGACGGCGAATCGGAAATCATAGGTTGCGCACAGCCCGACTTTACGTACGGCATCGCCACTTCCCTGCATTACAAGAACTGGAGTCTGAGTATGAATCTGCGCGGCAGTGTAGGCAACGATGTATACAACGCTACTGCCAACAACCTGGCTTACCTGAACAACCTGCCCGGTAGAAATGTACTGAAAGAAGCAGTGACGGCGGGTGTAAACCGTGAAGAAGCCAAAGTGTTCTCCTCCCGCTTTATTGAGGACGGTTCGTTCCTGCGCATGGACAATATCTCTTTGGGTTACGATTTCAGTTATAAGCCGTTGCGCATTACTCACGCCCGTGTGTATGTGTCTGCACAGAATCTGTTTACCATTACCGGATATTCCGGCCTGGACCCGGAGGTTAACTCCGAAGTATCGAGAACCGGCGTAGCTCCGCTGGGCATCGACTATCTGAGCTATCCGAAATCACGTACTTTCACAATGGGTATCAACGTTTCATTTTAAACCTTAATCAATATAACAAAGATGAAAGCAACAAATATATTTAAGAGTATAGTAGCATGCGGCGTAGGCATGAGCATGCTGTCCGGTTGTCTCAATTTGGACGAGGAGTTGTATGGAAGGCTCTCTCCGGAGACTTATTATCAGACGGAGGAAGAAGCGCTCTCTTCTGTAGTGGGTGTATATCAGTATCTGGCGTATATGTCGAGGGCAGGTGGCGACGGCTGGCGTATCGGCGAGTTCGGTACGGACGAGTTCTTCTGTCCGGGGCGTGCCAGTGGTGGCTGGTACGACGAGGCCAATATGCAGATTATGGCACATAAGATTACGCCGGATAACGCCCGCCTCGAAACCTGCTGGGGAACTTACCTGTTTCCGGGAATCGGTGCCGCCAATGCGGTGCTGGCAAGTATGGAGTCTTCTCCGATGAAGGATGAGTTGAAATCGCTGATTGCCGAAACCCGTGCCCTGCGTGCTTATGGCTACTATTATGCGATGGATTACTTCGGAAATGTTCCCCTCTTCACCGGAGCTAAAGTCGATGCGAATGATTTGCCGAAGACGGCATCGAGAAAGGAGGTATACGACTTTGTAGTCAAGGAATTTACGGAGGCTGCTGCCGACCTGCCGTCTGTCAAAGAGGTGAACCGTGCATCTTATTATCCCCGTCTGACGCGGGAGGCTGTTTACACCGCCTTGGCATCTGTCTATCTGAATGCCGAAGTGTATGCGGGTGAAGAGCATTGGGGCGATGTAGTGACGATGTGCAACCATGTCATCGAAACAAATGCTTATTCTTTGGAAGATAAGGTTGGTGACTGCTTCCTTGCCACCAATGAGGCCAATTCAACCGAAGTCATCTCTTCCTTCTCCGTAGACCCGTCGAAAGGTGTGGATGGGAATGAGTTTATACTTTATACCCAGCATGCACTGGACCAGAAGAAGTACAATCTTTCTTTTGCCCCTGCCAATGGCTATTGCTTCACGGACGAAGCCCTGAACCGCTACGAGGAGGGTGACGAACGTCTGGAACTTCTGGAATATGGCCCCCAGTACTACCAGGACGGAGTGACTCCTTTGTGTGACGATGCCGGCAATCAACTGGTACTGACTACCATCAAGGATATGGTTGCCGCCCAGGAGAACGAAGGCTACCGGGTGCTGAAGTATTCTCCGATAGGTGTGGCATGGTCGGGAAGCAAGGCAGATAACGATTATATCCTGGAACGTTATTCCAATGTGCTTTTGATGAAAGCCGAAGCGTTGTTCCGCCAGGGAGTGCAAATGAACGAGGCGATAGAACTGGTTAACCAGGTTCGTCGGCGCAGCAATCTTGCCGACTGGGACGAACTTTCTTTAAAGAAGATTGAAGAAGAACGCGCTCGTGAGTTTATCTGGGAGAACCAGCGCCGCCGCGATATGATTCGTTTCGGTTCTTACTTCACGGACACCTGGTTCTATAAGACTACCGCGACGGAAGAGTGGCGAGGCATTTATCCCATCCCCGGCATTCAGCTGAACAATAATCCGAACCTGAAACAAAATCCGAATTATTAAGAATAGAAATCAGTTTTCAATATGATGAGAAATATCATTCTTTGCGTGTTAGGGTTGGTCACTTCGGTGGCCGCCCTTTCTCAGTCTGTAAAAGGCTATGAACTGGAACGGGAAATGCCGGTCTTTCTGGATCAGCTGAAAAAGGAACTTACCTATCCGATGGCTTGGGGTAACAGTCCCGTTCGGGAGTTTGATGAATGGCGCACCCAGGCGCGTGCCACAGTACTCGACGCCATGCTGGCGCCCCCTCCTTATACCTCCGATTATCAAACCGAAGTGCTGGCGGAAGAGCAACGGGAGGGATATCGTGCGCGGAAGATTCAGTTCAACCTGACGGGATATTCACGGGTGAATGCTTATATGCTGGTGCCCGACGGCGAAGGACCTTTTCCGGCGGTGGTGTTGCTTCACGATCATGGAGGGCACTATTCCATCGGCAAGGAGAAGATGATTCGTCCCTTCGGTGTGGAGCCTGCTGTGCTCGAAGATGTCGATGCGTGGGCCAAGCAATGCTATGGTGGTCAGTACGTAGGCGATTATCTGGCTGCCCACGGCTATGTGGTAATCTCCATCGACGCCATCTTTTGGGGAGAACGCGGACGGAAGGAAGGCATCGATGGTGATAAACACATGTTGGTGGCGGGGCACTTCCAGATGTTGGGACGCTGTTGGAGTGCTTTCATAAATTACGAGGATATGTATACAACGGACTATCTGGCCACTCTGCCCGAAGTGGATGCCGGCCGCATCGGTTGCATGGGCTTTTCTATGGGGGCTTACCGTGCCTGGATGCTGGCTTCGCTGTCCGATAAGATAAAGGCAGGTGCGGCGGTATGCTGGATGGTGACTACCGATTGCCAGTTGTCCTGGAAATACGGCAAGGAGCATGGAGGCTTTGCCAATACCTTGCCCGGGCTTCGCCGGTATATGGATTATCCGCATATTGCATCCATAGCTTGCCCCAAACCGATGTTTTTCTTGAATGGTGAACATGATAAACTCTTTCCTCCCGAAGGAGTGAACGATGCTTTTTCAATCATGCATGAGGTTTGGAAGAGTCAGAATGCCGATGACAGACTAAAGACTGAAATCTGGGATATGCCGCATGATTGCGGAATAAAGGTGCAGGAATCGGTACTTCAGTTCTTGAATAAATGGTTGTAAACTACAGATAGCTGCGTCGGCTTACACACTTATCTGTGCAGGCTGACGCAGTTAAGTGTATAAGACGATGCACTTAAGTCTTGTTGGACTTGCTGTTTTCTTTATATTCGGTCGGCGTCATTCCATATTGCTGTTTGAAGCACTTGCTGAAATAATGCGAGTCGTTGAACCCCACCATATATGCTATCTGTGCCATACTATGCTCCTCGGCTTCAATCAGTTGTGCGGCACGTTTTATGCGTATCTCCTTTAAAAACTCAATGGGTGACAAGCCGGTCAAGGTCTTTAGTTTCTTGAAGAAGACGGAACGGCTCATATTTACTTCCGTGGCGATATCTTCCACCATAAGATCACCGTTATCCAAATTCTTTTCAATCGTTTCCAGCACCTTATCCATGAACTTACGGTCGTTGGGGGAGAAGACGGGAACGGATGGACTTTCCGGTTGTTCTGCTGCCTGCTGTTCGGAAGAAGTTGTCAACAGGCTGGCACAATACAGTGCCTGCAACTTCTTCCTCTGTTCAAGCAGATTGAAGATACGGGCTTTCAGATAGGCGGCGCTGAAAGGCTTGGTGATGTAGTCGTCCGCTCCCAGTTCCATACCTTCTATCTTGCTCTCAATATTCGACTTGGCAGTCAGCAATACAATGGGGATGTGGCTGGTGGTCATTTCCTCGCGCAGTGCACGCACCATCTCGATGCCGTCCATCTCGGGCATCATTACGTCGCTGACTATGATGTCGGGCTGGTAGCTCTTGCTCTTTTCCAAACCGGCCTTCCCGTTCTCTGCCTCTATAACGTTGAAGTATTGGGCGAAGATAGTTCTCAGGAAGAAGCGCAGTTCCCGGTTGTCTTCTACAATCAGGATGCTTTCTTTCTCTTTATCTATCTCCTCTTTTCCGCTTTCGGTGAGGGAAGCGAGCTGTGAAGTCTGGAACACCTGACCGATGTCGGTCACTGCATGGTCCGAGAGAATAAACTCGGTGGTTGCATCGAAGTGTTCTTTTCCCTTTGGTAGCTGGATGGTGAACCGGCTTCCTTCACCCGATTTGCTATGGATGCTGATGTTGCCGTGATGCATCTCAACCAGCTCTTTGACTAAGGAAAGCCCGATACCGGTGCTGGACTGGTTGAACAGGTTTTTGTCTACAAGGTTTTCAAAGCGGATGAACAGTGACTTCTGCTTGTGCTCTGAGATGCCGATGCCCTGGTCTTCTACGGAGACGGCTATCTCTTGCCCGTTATCTGTAATCACTACCTTTATCTGCTTCCCTTGCGGAGTATATTTGAAGGCGTTGGACAGCAGGTTGAACAGTATCTTTTCCAACTTGTCCGCGTCTGCCCAGATGTTGAGCGAAGAAAGCTCTGTTTCCAGCCCGAAGTCTATCTGATGCTCGTCGGCAAGGCAGTTGAAGTTTTCCATGATATGCCGGGTGAAGGGTATCAGATCTATTTGCTGTACCCGCATCTTCATTTTATTGTTCTGTATTTTGCGGAAGTCCAGTATCTGATTCACGAGGCGGAGCATGCGGTTGGTGTTTCTTTCTACTAACGTCAGCTGTTCTTTCTCCTCATGGTTCAGGTGTCCGTTCTGCAATACTTGCTCTATGGGGCCGGCAATCAGGGTGAGCGGAGTGCGCAACTCGTGTGATATATTGGTAAAGAAGCGCAGTTTGATGTCCGATATCTGTTGTTCTACGGTTACCTTGTGTTTCAGGCGGAAGATAGTGAACAGAATGTAGGACGCAGCAAATATGATGAGGGCTATGAATAATACGTAGAGTAGATATGCCCAAGGAGTCTCCCAGAAAGAAGGGAGTACGACGAATGCCATGGTGCGGGTGTTTTCCACCCATACGCCGTCGCTGTTGGTCGACTTAATTTTTAGCGTGTAGCTCCCTTTGGGCAGATTGGTGTAAGTGGCTGTCCGTTGGTTGCCGATGTAGTTCCAGTTCTTTTCGAAACCTTCCAGTTGGTAGGCATACGAGATGCTGTTCGGGTATCTCATGTCCAGGGCTGCAAACTGTATGCTGAAGCTGTTCCGGTTGTGCGGTAGTTTGATGAGTTGCGTATCGTCTATGTTGGTGGACAGGATGCCGCCCTCTTCGGGAGTAACGGTCTGTTCTGCCTGCTGGAAACTGGTGAAGATGATGGGCGGTACATATTTGTTGGTGCTGATGGAGTCCGGCGCGAAGTAGAGTATTCCTTTTACGGTGTTGAACATGAGTTGTCCGTCTTGTGTGCTCAAGGCGGCACCTTCATTGAAGTTGATGTGCCTGGGGAAAACTTTGGAGGGATAGTTCTCTATATTCCCGGTCGACGGGGTGAATTTGCATAGCTCTTCTTCTGTGGCAAACCATAGATTTCCCTTTTTGTCTTCTTCGATGGAGAGGAGTATATCCGAAGAAAGCCCGTCTGCCATTGTGTAAGATTGGAACTTGGCTTGCCGGCCGTCCAAAGAGATTAACTTGTTGAAACCGCCTCCGAAAGTCGATACGTACATTTCCTTGTTCCGGGTGAAGAATATGTTGTGTACATCGTTATTGCTGAGGCTGTGCACATCCGAGGGGATGCGGCTGAAATGCCTGAAGTTGATTCTTTCCGGCTCTTTGAAGTGCCCGTTGCACATCAGAAGCCCGGTAGTGCTTCCTATCCAGATATTGCCTTCGGCATCGGAAGTGACAAAACGTGTGCGGTAGCATTGGCCGATCGGATAGTTTTTGAGGCGGTTTCTGTAGTTGATGAACAGAGGTGTTTGCTCTGTTGCCTGCAGGTCCAGATAGTTGACGCCTCCTTCAAAGGTAGCAATCCACAACCGGTGTTGCGGGTCTTCGTGCAGGCTGTAAACGCTGTTTCCGCTCAGGCTGTATATATTGTCGGTATTCGTTGTGTATTGTTGCAACCGGAAGGTCTGCGGCTGTCCTGCAGGGAGGGCAGCTATCAGGCCGTTGCCTTTAGTCCCTATCCAGATGGCTCCGGCATGGTCTTGGGTGAAGGCGTAGGCTATGCCCAGTTCGTCCGTACTGTTGGGAACAATCTTACCCTGGAAAGTGAGGTTGCCGATATATTGCATCTCTTTGTTGTAGATGCGTATAATCTTGTCCTTGTTTCCTGCCCATATATAGCCGTCACGGTCTTGAAAGATGGCACGGGTGTTGTTTCCCGGAAATTCGGAATCGTCCGGGTGGGCAGTAAGCAGGTGGAAATGGCTTGTATTGAATGTTATTTTCTCTAATCCATTTCCGTAAGAGCAAAGCCATAGATTTCCTTGCCGGTCGGTGAAGAGTCCGGTCACTTTGTTGTCGGAGCTCCATCCGGACTGCAACGCAGGGTTATAGAAGGAATGTATCCGGTTTTCTTTCCGGTCATACCATGCAAGTCCTCCACCGGAGGGGTGGAGCCACAAAGAGCCGTTGACGTCTTCGTAGATATACATTTCCGGGCGTGAGTCTACAATGTCTTTCCCATATTTATCTTGTAGTATAAAGTGGTCTATGTTTCCGCTCTCCGGATTGAAGTGGGTTACTCCCATAATGTTATGCCTGAGCCAGGCTTCGTGGTGGGAGTCGATATACACTTCCCTGATGCAGTTGTCTTTCAGCGCTTTGCATACAGTTGTGTTGTAATGGACGGATTGGTCTTTCCGGGGATTGTACACAAAGAACCCGTCGCTGGCCGTACCGACAAATAATTTGTCTTCTTTCAACTGACGGATAAATTTGAGGGAAGAGGGGGTAGGAAGCTCTCTCAGGATGAATTGCTCGTCGTTACATTCCCAAATACATCCTTTATTGGAGGTGAAGTAAAGGGTAGCTCCGCTTTCCAATGCTTCGTAGAAAGGCTGCTTTTCTTTGCCGGGAGGGGCTACAAAGAAGGAGGAGAGTTCTTCTTCTCCCTTTTCGTCGCGGCTCAACTTGTACAGTCCGTTTGCGGTCAACAGCCACTGGTGCTGCTGATTATCCAGGAAAACCTGGTGAACTTGTTCCTGATAGGGGATTTGATGGACTTTAAAGAAACTCTCGGCGGTCATTTCGTGGGTGTCGGGATGGGTGGTGATGTGGATCAGTTCCTTTTGTGCCGTAGTAATCCATACATCGCCGGTGGGTAATACGTAGAAATCCTGCGATAAATAATTATCATAGGGGATAGGCTGGAATTTTTCGGTTCTGGGGTCGAAGCGGAAAATGCAGTGATCGTAGCTTTGTACCCAGATATATCCGTATGGGTCTTCTTTGATGTTGTCCATACGGTTGTTGCTCAAGCTGATATTATCTCCCGGATGAGCTTTGTAATTCTTGAAAGTATATCCGTCGAATTTATAAAGCCCGTCCCATGTGGCAAACCACATGAGTCCTTTGTGGTCTTGGATAATGCTCTGCACTGTTTTTTGGGACAATCCGTTCTCTGAGGTATATTGGGTGAAGGTATGGGGAGGCTGTGCACTGCATATACCCATGCCCAATATGAATGAAATAAAAATGAAACAAACCTTTTTCATGATGGCCTTTTGGATGCTTAACGAGTTATTTCAACCATTTGTCGAAGAATTCCAATGTCTCTTTCTGCATGTTCTTGCTGAAGAAGTGCTTTTCTTCCCAAAGCTTGGTCACAAGCCGGTCTGCCGCGTGCTGGCTCTCCCAGACGGTGTGCATGGTGGCGTATGCATCTTCGACTCCTTCTACCGGAAACAGCTTGTCCTGCGTACCATTGAAGAAAAGGGTTGGTTTGGGGCAGGCGATGCTGGCAGTATGCGGATAGTCCAGGTAGCGGCGCAGGTTGGGGGTGAGCATGGAGTAGGCGGAACCTCCTTTGTTCTGATTGTTGGTCAAGGTCATGAGGTGTTCGGTGGTGTTCATCCAGCATACGGATGCCGATGCTTTTATGCAATCGGTAATGGCGGAAAGCATCCATGAGCGGTAGGCACCCATGGAGAAGCCCAGGCAGCCTACTTTTTCTTTATCGACAAAAGGAAGGGAGGCAAGGAACTCAGCACTGCGGGCATCGTCCATATTGATGAAAGCTCCCCATGAACTGCCCATCTGCAGGAAATTGGAGGCCAGCGCTTGCTGCCCGTCGTAGTCGATACCCTCTTTACGACCGCGTTCGCCCCAGAACAAAGCATCGACGGACAAAACAACGTAGCCGTGGGCGGCAAAATAATCACCCGTGTACTGGCCGTCGTAGCAGCGCGATGCCCAGTCATCGGCATCAGCCAGCACTTCCGGTTTTACGTGGAAAGGACGTACCATTTTCTCCTTGCCGATGGAGAAGTGTGCACCGTGGTCGTGCAGCATGACGATGGCGGGAAAAGGCCCTTTGCCTTCGGGCACCAGCAGATAGGCGGGAATGCGGCACCATTCCGAAACGTTGAACCAAATCTTGCGGGCTTCGTATCCGTCGCGGCGTTCCGTATCGACTATTTCCATATTGTAACTTTGTGGGGCGGGAGCCAGGTTCTGCATACATTCCATCAATACTTCCCGTGCCTGCATGCGCCATTCGCCGAAGTCTTTGGCAGGAGAGTTTCCCCATGCCATGGGATAAGTCAGTTGTTGTTTAAGTTGTTCGTAAAAGGTGGGCATATTCTTGACAACTCCATAGGAAAGGGTGTCAGTCTGTGCCATGACAATGGAACATGTGAAAAGCAAAACCAGACAAGAAAGAATAATATGTTTCATGGTTCAGTAGTTTATCTGTGAGTATTAAATTAGAAGCAAATATACAAGAATTTTCGCTGAAATACTTATCTTTACCGCACAGAATGGACTAATTATGGCGAAAAGAATCTTATATCTGATAGCAGGATTGCTATGTGCTTTGGCAATAAAGGCACAGCCGGACTGCTTTTTTACCCATTATTCATCCGAGGACGGACTGTCTCAGAATACCGTCATGGGCATACTGCAGGATACCAAGGGAAATATGTGGTTCTCTACGTGGGATGGTATCAATCGGTTCGACGGATATACCTTCAAGACTTATAAGGCAAGGCTCGATAACCAGATTGCATTGACCAATAATCGTGTGGACCAGATGTACGAAGACAAGTTCGGCTTTTTGTGGCTGCTGACTTATGATAACCACGTCTATCGTTTCGATCCCCGCACAGAGATGTTCGAGCAAGTACCGGCTGAGGGCGAAGAAGGCAGTTCGGCTGCGGTCACTTCCATTCATATCTTGCCCGGCGGTTCCGTATGGCTGTTTACCGAAAGCGAAGGGGCTATTCGTGTAGCGACGGCACCGGATACATATCGGCTCACCACCAAATGGTATTCTGCCAAGACCGGTCCGTTTCCGGCAGTCCATGTATACAAAGTCTACGAGGATCTTTCGGGCCATGAATGGATGCTGACCAATAATGGTCTGGGAGTGCTTTCGCCCGATGAGGGAACACCTGTCTCTTTCTTTATGGAAGCAGCCGGGAAGGAAGGTAGTGGTGCCGGACAGATATTCTATACCTGCCAGGAGCATGGAGACGAAATCTTCTTCGGTTCGGAGAACGGACGCGTGTGGTGCTATCAGAAGAAGACCGGTGAGTTCCGTCTGCTACAATTGCCTGCCACTTCAAAAATTGTGTCCATCAAGGAGCTCGATGAGCGTGAAATGCTGATTGTTACTGCTACGGATGGCTTTTTTGTGTATCAATACCAGGCGAAGACTACGGAACATTATGATGCATCCCGTTTCCCCGATGCACCTGTTTATTCTGCCTATGTAGACAGGCATTCCGAGGTCTGGTTCGAGCAACACATATCGGGTAGTGTGGTACACTTCAATCCGGCGACGCGCGTGCTGAAAACAGAAAAGATAGCGGTGGAACCTACCAGTACAGACCGTTCGCGCCCTGCATTCCATGTGCACGAAGATATTTACGGCACTGTGTGGGTGCATCCATACGGTGGCGGCTTTTCTTATTTTGACCGGGAGCATAATAGCCTGCATCCTTTCTATAACAGTCTGGCGAGTGGAGACTGGCGCTTTTCCAACAAAATACATACAGCTTTTTCTGACCGACAGGGCAACTTGTGGATGTGTACCCACTCCAAGGGTTTGGAGAAAGTGACTTTCCGTCCGTCGCAATTTAAAATAATAACCCCCATGCCCCATCATTACGAATCGTTGAGCAACGAGGTGCGGGGATTGTGCGAAGACCATGAGCATAACCTTTGGGTAGGGCTGAAAGATGGAAAACTGCGGGTGTATGATAAGAACCGCGTGGAACGGGGGTATCTGACGGAAGCCGGCACGATATCTCATACCGGCACTCCGATGCGCGGTAATGTATACTTCATTCTGGAGGACAGTAAGAACAATCTTTGGATTGCCACGAAGGGAGACGGACTGGTGAAAGCTGAGCCGCAAGGCAATGCACGCTATAAATTGACCCGTTATCAGTATGAAAAGAACGACATCTACAGTCTGAGTGACGATAATGTCTATTGCGTGTATGAAGATGCCCATGGACGGATCTGGGTGGCCACCTTTGCAGGTGGTGTAAACTATATGATGCTTGATAAGGAAGGTAAAGAAGTCTTCGTCAATCATCGCAATAACCTGAAAGGATATCCTATCGATAATTGCTATAAGGCGCGCTTCATTACCGGCGACGCTGCGGGGCATGTATGGATTGGAACTACCGTCGGTGCCCTGGTGGTGAAGGATGACTTCAAGACTCCGGAAGAGGCCGTGTTCCATCACTTCGTGCGCATTCCGAAGGATATACACAGCTTGAGCAACAACGATGTACACTGGATAATATCCACCCGGCAGAAGGAGCTCTATCTGGCTACCTTTGGCGGCGGACTGAATAAACTGCTCTCGCTGGATGAGGCCGGAAATGCCCGGTTCAAGTCTTATTCCGTACAGGATGGTCTGCCTTCGGATGTGCTTCTTTCGATACGCGAGGATGGCAAAGACAATCTTTGGATAAGTACGGAGAACGGTATCAGCAAGTTCATTCCTTCGGAAGAGAAGTTTGAGAACTATGACGATAAAGGTATTTCCTTCCAGGTGCGTTTCAGTGAGGCGGCATCGGCTCGGACGTCTCTGGGCAATATCCTGTTTGGGGCAAGCAACGGCATCTTTATGTTCAATCCGGATTCCATTCGTAAGAGTAGCTATGTGCCGCCGGTTGTGTTGTCCAACTTGCTGGTTTCCAATGAAGAGGTGGTGCCGGATGGAAAGTCTGTCCTGAAGCAGAGCTTGGACGATACGCATAAGTTGGTGCTGTCTCACCGGGAGAATATCTTTACCATTCAGTATGCTGCGCTCGATTATTCGGCTCCGTCCGAAATTCAATATGCCTATATCCTTGAAGGCTTTGAGAAAGCATGGAACTACGTGGGCAAGCAGCGGACGGCCACGTATACCAACTTGCCCAAAGGAAATTACGTATTCAAGGTACGTTCTACCAATGCAGACGGGATATGGACCGAGAATACCCGTGCACTCGACATAGAGGTCCTCCCTTCATTTTGGGAGACGCCTTTTGCTTATTTTCTCTACTTCCTGTTTGTGCTGCTGATTATTGTGACGGCTGTCTATATTCTGTTCACCATCTACCGCTTGAAGCATAAAGTGTCTATGGAGCAGCAGATGACGGATATGAAACTGCGCTTCTTTACAGATATTTCCCACGAACTGCGTACTCCGCTGACGCTCATTTCGGGTCCGGTGGAATATGTGCTGGAGAATACCCCGTTGCCTGACGATGCCCGCGAGCAGCTGCAGGTCGTGGAGCGTAATACGAACCGCATGTTGCGCCTGATTAACCAGATTCTGGATTTCCGCAAAATACAGAACAAGAAGATGAAGATGCAGGTGCAGCGCATTGATGTCGTGGCATTCACCCGTAAGATTATGGAGAACTTCGATGCCGTGGCAGAGGAACATCATATAGACTTCTTGTTCGAGACGGAAAAGGAGGAACTCTGCTTGTGGGTGGACGTTGACAAATATGAGAAGATTATCTTCAACCTGCTTTCCAATGCCTTTAAATATACTCCGAATGACAAGATGATAACTGTCTTTGTTCGTGAAGACGAGAAGTCCGTGTCCGTAGGCGTGCAGGACCAGGGCATCGGCATTGCGGAGAATAAGAAGAAGTCGATTTTTGAACGTTTTGAGAATCTGGTAGACCGGAACTTATTCAACCCGAGCACCGGAATCGGCTTGTCGTTGGTGAAGGAGCTGGTGGAGATGCATAAAGCTGTGATATCTGTGGACAGTAAGTTGGGGACCGGGAGTTGTTTCAAGGTCGAATTCCTGAAAGGGCGGGAGCACTATGACGATGCTGTGGAGTTCCTTCAGGATGATGCGGCTGCAGGTGTGGAAGTGGCGGAGCGTGTTGCTGATGCAGGCAGTGCGGTTCAGTTGCCGGTTGCTGATGACGAGCTTCTGCCGGAAGGTGAAGAGGCGGAAAACTCCAAGGGTACCATGTTGCTGGTAGAAGATAACTCGGAACTGCGTTTGTTCTTGCGTAGCATCTTTGCGGCTGAATATCGTATTGTAGAAGCCGTAGACGGTATGCAAGGCTGGAGCAAGGCATTGAAGTTTCTTCCCGATGTTATTATCAGTGATGTGATGATGCCGGAGAAAGATGGCATTTCGATGACCCGTGAGTTGCGCGCAGATATGACAACGAGCCACATACCTATTGTACTGCTGACCGCCAAATCGTCCATCGAAAGCAAGTTGGAAGGTTTGGAGTATGGTGCGGACGATTATATCACGAAGCCTTTCAGTGCCACGTATCTGAAGGCGCGTGTGAAGAACCTGCTGATGCAACGCCGTAAACTTCAGGATTTGTACCGGGCCGATCTGTTGTCTGCAGGAACAGTTGCTCCGGCTGCATCCGAGGAAGCGGAAGAAACGAAGGCTCCGGAAATGTCTACAAACGACCGTAAGTTTATGGATAAACTGGTGGAACTGATGGAGAAGAATATGGATAACGGCGATTTGGTAGTCGATGATCTGGTGGGCGAACTGGCCGTCAGCCGTTCTGTTTTCTTTAAAAAACTGAAGACGCTGACTGGATTGGCACCCATCGAATTTATCAAGGAAATGCGTATAAATCGTGCTGTGCAACTGATAGAAACCGGAGAATATTCCATGACGCAGATTTCTTATATGGTAGGAATCAATGACCCGCGTTATTTCAGCAAGTGTTTCAAGCAGAAGATGGGTATGACGCCGACGGAATACAGAGATAAAGGAGTGAAGAAATGAATAACAATGAGATCTGGTACATATAATTGCAATGTATGACGCTAAGCCTGATAAAAGATGAATCCCATTCGCTCGTGAGTATTCGGTTGGATGAGCAGGAGTTCCATAATATTTTCAGTAAATATTATGCGGCGCTTTGTTCGTTTGCCTTCCAATACATGGCAGATAGGGAAATGTCGGCAGATATTGTGCAGGATGTATTTGCCAAGTTATGGCAAATCAAAGACGATTTCTTCTATTTGCACCAGGTAAAGGCCTTTCTCTATACCGCTGTACGCAACCGGGCTTTGAATGAACTCGAACACTCGAAAGTGGCTTATGAGTATGAACAGAAGGTTATGGCAAAGAAAGCGGATGCTTTCTTTCATGATGCTGTTGTAGAGGAAGAGACTTTCCGGATACTATCGGACGCCATCGAAAAACTTCCCGGGCAGATGAGGGCCATCATGCGACTTGCATTGGAAGGAAAAAAGAATCCTGAAATAGCCGAGCATCTTAATATCTCTACCGAAACAGTACATACACTCAAGAAAACCGCCTATAAAAAACTGCGCAAATATCTCACCGATTACTATTATTGCATTCTCTTGCTTCTCTGAAAAAAGACATTTATTTATTCTTTTTCAAAAAAATATTCTTAAAGACTCACCATGTTTTAATTTTGACCTGTATTATTATTGAAGATAGATAAAAACAAGTCAAAATATGATAAGAAAAGATTTCCATGTAGCTCATCTTATATCCAGGTTTCTATCCGGCGAGATTACTCCGGATGAAAGTTTATATCTGGATACCTGGCGAAAAGAGAACAAGAAGCACGAGCAGCTTTTTCAGAAGATTTGCAATGAGGAGAATTTCGTGCAGCATGAAATCCGTAAAACGGATTATGATTTGAATACAGGTTGGGAAGGTGTGGAGAAGCGTATCAGGAAAATGACTCTCCGAAAGAGGTATCTGAAGGTGTTGCAATATGCCGCTACAATTGCTTTGCCCGGTCTGATACTGATGTTCGCCCTCCTGAATGCTCCTGAAACACAACTTGCAGGCGATAGCAGACTATTGACGGAACAACAAATCCTACCGGGTGGAGCCAAAGCCATCCTTACATTAGATAATGGCGAAACTGTGTATCTGGATGCGGAAGTTACCGGAGAACAGGCACAGTTGGTGGATAAGCAAATTCAGGTAGACTCAACGACCCTGAATTATCGTTCGGCGCAAAAAATAGCTGAGCAAAAAGCGCCTGTATATAATAAGGTAGAGATACCCCAAGGCGGAGAATACGCCCTTGTCTTGAATGACGGAACCAAAGTACATCTGAATTCAATGAGTAGTTTGCGTTTCCCGGTTACTTTCGGTGCCGGAAAGCGGGAAGTGGAACTGGTGGGGGAAGCTTATTTTGAAGTAAGCAAAACCGGACAGCCATTTATTGTGCAGACCAAAGGCATGCAGATAGAAGTGCTGGGAACCATCTTCAATATTTCTGCTTATCCCGATGAAGAATACCAGGCTACCCTCGTAAGCGGTTCGGTACGGGTAGATGCCGGACAGGGCAACAGTCTGGTGTTGAAACCTTCGCAACAAGCCTCATTGGCACCCGGAAGCAGCGACCTGCAAGTACGCACGGTAGATACTGCCTTTTACACTTCGTGGGTGAGAGGAAAAATCAATTTCAAAGACCAGCGTCTGGAAGATATCATGAAAACCCTTTCGCGGTGGTACGATATCGAAGTGAAATATGCTGATGAAAGCCTCAAGAATAAGCGCTTCGGTTGCAACGTGAACCGTTACGAAAGCATTACTCCTTTTCTGGAGCTGCTGGAAGCTACGGAGAACATACACTTCAAAATCAACGGTAAGACAATTACATTCTATAACTAACCATTAATAATTAAAGTAAGTATGACTAAGAAACAGAACTACACCAGGTCTTGGGAAGGTAGTAAACGTATGTGGATTACATTCCTGTTTTTCAGTTTCATGATGATTGGTTTTGTGCAAGCCTCCAATACGGTGTTTGCTCAGACAACGGTTACTGTGAATTTAAAAGACGCTACGCTAAGCGATGTGCTATGGGAAATTCAGCGGCAAACGGATTTCACCTTTATCTATAGCACGAATGATGTAAAGAAAGTAAAGGTTCATAATCTGAACGTGAAGAATGAGAAGATTGCTGCTGTGCTGGACGAATGTCTGAAGAATAGCGGACTGGCTTATACGGTAAAGGACGGTGCCATCGCCATTCGTCCGGTGAACGAAGTACGCGGAGTAGCTGCCGTGGAACAACAGAAATATACTGTTTCGGGAACGGTAATAGACGAGACGGGTGAATCTGTTATCGGTGCTAATGTTTTGGTGAAAGGTACTACAAACGGTCAGACAACCGACCTCGACGGACACTTCTCCATTCAGACGGAGCAAGCAGCCGTTACGCTCGTGGTGTCGTATGTAGGCTATACCCGTCAGGAAGTGAAAGCCACAGCAGGCAAAATGGTGAAAGTGGTACTGGTACCCGACGCTAACTTGACGGAAGAAGTCATTGTCACCGGTTACGGTACTTTCAAGAAATCAGCTTATGCCGGTTCTGCTTCCAGTGTCAAGAACGAGAAGATAGCCGATGTGCCTTCCGTATCTTTCCAGGACTTGCTGCAAGGTAATGCAACAGGGGTACAGTTCACTGCCGCATCCGGTCAGCCGGGGTCTTCTTCTTCTCTGCGCATCCGCGGTATGGGTTCGTTCAATGCATCTAACTCTCCGTTGTATGTTATCGACGGTGTGCCGGTAACTTCCGGTTCCATTAACTCTATCGATTCGGATGGCGGATTGGATGCCATGTCTACCATTAATACTTCGGATATCGAGAACATTACCATTATTAAGGATGCCGCCGCTGCCTCACTCTATGGTTCGCGTGCTGCCAACGGTGTGGTATTGATTACTACCAAGAAAGGTAAGACCGGTAAGGCTGTCGTTAACCTGAAAGCCGACTGGGGTTTCAGTGACTTCGCTATGGATTATCGTCCCACATTGAGCGGAGCAGAACGTCGTGAGTACATTTATAACGGGTTGAAGCTCGGTCAGGAAAGAAGTGGAAAATCTGCGGAAGATGCCATAGCTTATGCCGACAAGAATATTGATAAGTATGCTCCCGTGCCCTGGTGTGGCTATACCGATTGGGGCGATTACTTGTTCCGCAAAGGAAGCCATTCCAATTATGAGGCTTCTCTGTCCGGCGGTACTGACCGGTTCAAGTACTACTCCTCACTGGCTTACCTCAAACAAGAGGGTATCGTACGGACATCCAGTTTGGAACGTGTCACCGGCCGTTTGAACGTAGACTTCCAGGCTACGGATAAGTTGAAGATGGGCGTCAACTCCATGTTCACCAGCCTTACACAGAATGTATACAGCGAAGGAACCGGTTATACCGCTCCTTTCTATTCCAGCGTGAGCAAGCTGACTCCTTCCGATCCTGTATATAATGAAGACGGTACTTACAATCAAGATTTGATTTCTCTGGCAAGAAGAAATCCCGTACTGGCTCAGGCTTACAACTTTCAGCGCGAATACGTGACTCGTGCATTCAATACCCTGTATGCCGAATACGAATTTATCAAAGACTTGAAGCTGAAGTCTACTTTGAGTTACGACTACAACATCAGTAAAGGTAAGGAATGGAGAGATTCCCGTACTTCCGACGGTGAGAAGAACAACGGCGGTATGAGCAAGGCATACAGCGAATATAATAAGATGGTATGGTCTAACCAATTGAGCTATAAGATGGATATTCAGAGAGACCATCACCTGGACGCTCTTGTGGGATATGAAATTGATTCTAAATACAACGACGGCTTGTCAGGCTATGCTACCAACTTCCTGACCCCGCTTAAAAATGACATTACTAACGGACAGACTTTGGAGAGCCTCGGCGGTTCTTCCAGCCGTACCCGCATGGTGTCTTACATCAGCCGTCTGAACTACGACTATAAGCACAAGTACTATTTGGGCGGAAGCTATCGTATGGATGGTAGCTCACGTTTGCACCGCGATAATCGTTGGGGTAGCTTCTGGTCGGTATCCGGCGCATGGCGCGTAATCGAGGAAGACTTCATGAAGCCTACCAGCAACTGGCTGAGTGATCTGAAGCTTCGTGCATCATACGGTGTGAACGGAACTCTGCCTTCGGACTTGTACGGCTACATGGGGCTGACCAGCCTGAGTGGCGGATATATGGAGAACCCGGCACTTATCCAGTCGCAGATAGAGAACCGCGACCTGCAATGGGAAACAAACTATAACCTGAACATCGGTCTGGACTTCGGCATCTTCGATCGTGTGAACTTCACACTGGAATACTACACCCGTACCACGAAGAACCTTTTGATGGACTGTCCTGTATCCATGACTACCGGCTTCAGCTCCTACCTGATGAATATCGGTGAAGTGAAGAACCAGGGTGTGGAACTGGAAATCAACTCAAAGAACATTGTAAAGAAGGACTTCGACTGGAGTACTACCTTCACCCTGTCCCACAACAAGAACAAGATTGTGAAACTGGACGGCGAACAGACACAGATTATCAGCGGTACACAGATTCATAAGATCGGCAGTTCTTATCGTACCTTCTATATGATAGAGTTTGCGGGAATCAACCCCGAAACCGGTGCACCGCAGTTCTATACCAACACTCAGGATGCTAATGGAAACTATGTGAAAGAGGTTACGGAAAACAATAAAGATGCCCACGCCATTCCTTTGAAGAAACATGCCGAACCGAATGTGACCGGCGGACTCTCCAATACATTGCGTTACAAGTGGTTCGACCTGAGCTTTATGTTCTCTTATCAGTTCGGTGCCTTTGGCTATGATAACTGGGCACAGAAGACCGAGCATGGCGGAAAGGACTTTACCCTGAATATTCCTGCTTACTATCGCGACAACTGGAAGAAACCGGGAGACATTAGCAAGTACGAGGTATTTATTGAAAAGCCTGCCGTAGCCATGACAGGTGTTACCACTACCCGCCGCCTGCACAGCACGGACTTCATCCGTCTGAAGACACTGACCTTCGGTGTCACTGCTCCTAAGGCATGGACGAAGACGTTGGGTATAAACAGCTTGCGTCTCTACGCCTCTGCCAACAACTTGTGGACTTGGGCTGCCTACGACTTCTACGATCCCGAATCGGTAAATGCCGGTACGGCAAGTTGGGGAACTCCTCCTTTGAAAACGGTTACATTTGGTCTTAACTTGAACTTCTAACCCACTAAAAAGAGAAACATTATGAAAGCATTAAAATATATAGTAATGGGAATGTTGGTCAGCCTGACCACTTCCTGCGGTAACGACTGGCTCGACGTAGAATCGAGCACAAAGATTCCAACTGCTTCTGCCATTCAGAACCTGGATGATGTGGAATATAGTTTGAACGGTATCTACGATGTGATGCGCAGTACTAATTATTATTCCGGGCGTATGGTTTATTATGGAGACGTGACTGGTGATGATGCGCAGTCCATTAAAACCGGAAAGCGTACTACGAGCTATTATATGCTGGACTATACCAAAGATTCCGGTCCCAGCAGCCATTGGTCATACGCTTATAAGATTATTCAGAACTGTAACATCATCCTGTCGCAGATTGATGAAATAGAAATCCTTGAGGACGATAGAGATATTTACAATGACCTGAAAGGTCAGGCGCTGACTCTCCGCGGATTTGCTTTGTTCGATCTTACCCGCTTCTTCGGCTATCCTTATGCCAAGGATAACGGTGCTTCCCTGGGTGTGCCTATCGTTACCGAAGTTTCCAATACGGAGAACAAACCGGCACGTAGCACGGTGGCGCAGTGCTATACTGCCATCATCAAAGACCTGAAAGAGGGTAGTGAGCTGATGAGCGAGAAGTTCAACAAAGGAAAGATCAATAAGTGGGCGGGTATGTTGCTGCTGAGCCGGGCTTATCTGTACATGGAAGATAACCAGAATGCACTGACAACAGCCGAAGCTGCCATTGCCGGAGCAGAGAAGAACAAATACCGCCTGTGGACGAACGACGAGTACGGCACCATCTGGGGTACTGATTTTGCATCTTCCGACCCGGGCGAAGTACTGTTCGAACTGGTGAACCTCACGGTAGACGGAGTAGGTAAGGAAAGTCTTGCCTATCTCTGCTTGCAAACCGGATATGATGACTATTGTTTGACCAGCTCTTTTTATGAACTGATGCAGGAAGATCCGGACGACGTCCGTAACCAGGCTTATACCGTAGTCTCCAAGACTAAGCGGGCCTATATAGCCAAATATCAGCCGCAGAATGGTAAGGCGGTCGAAGACTCCAACATCCCCGTTCTTCGTCTGTCCGAACTTTATCTGATTGCTGCCGAGGCTGCCGTGAAAGTGGGTGATAATGCGAAAGCTGTGAAATATCTGGATGCCATCGTCAACCGTGCCAACCCGGAAAAGACAGTCGTAGGCAAGACTATCACACTGGACGATGTATTGCTGGAACGCCGCAAAGAACTCTTCGGCGAAGGACATCGCTTCTTCGATGCCATCCGTAACCACAAGACCATCGTGCGTAAGGAGTCTACCAAGAAATTCCCCGAAATAGCGGAAACCGAACACTTGAAGATGGTGGATGAGAGCATGTCTTTCGACTGGAACTACTACCGCGTAGTATTGCCTATTCCTAAGGCAGAAATGAACTCTAACCCGAATATGGTACAGAATCCTACTTATGGTGATTAAATAATAACTAAATAGATAATGATAAAGACAAGCATTACGAAATCTCTCCTTGTCACTCTTATTCTAACATTCATCAGTTCCGGCCTTAGTGCCGGAACTTTTGATTCGGAGGGCAAGAAGAAGAAAGAGAAGAAAGAAGAACTGTCGGCAGACGGTCCTTATGTGATTTACGAACCGGACGGTAGAACACGCGTGGTGAGTGTGAACACAAAAAGGCAAATTATAGACACTACGTATGTGTCGTTGCCCAAGGATTTCACTCTGCATGTAGTGGACCACAAAGGCAGATATCCGTTTGATGTGAAGTTGCATCCCGTAAAGCGTCCTGAATGGAAATACAGCCAACCGGAAAAAGTGTTTGTAATGTCCGACCCTCACGGTAAGCTGGATTGCGTTATCAGCCTGCTGCAAGGCAACGGGATTATTGATAAGCAGTTCCAATGGAGCTTCGGCAGGAATCATTTGGTGATTATCGGAGATATATTCGACCGGGGTAAAGATGTGCCGCAAATCTTTTGGTTGATTTACAAGCTGGAGAAAGAAGCTGCCGATGCAGGCGGACGTGTCTCTTTCCTGTTGGGCAATCACGAACCGATGGTTTTGGCTAATGACTTGCGTTACACCAAAGGCAAGTACAAAGAGTTGGCAAAGAGGCTGAATATGCGTTATCCCCAATTATTTGGTGAGAATACGGAACTGGGCAGATGGCTGGGTACGCGTAATACCATGCAGACTATCGGTCGCGATTTATACGTGCATGCCGGTTTGGGAAAAGAATTTTATGACCGTAATCTGAGTATTCCTACTGTTAATAAGGAAATGAGTCGTGCATTGTTTATGAGCCGTGCTGAGCGCAAAGCTTTGTCACCTCTTACGGCATTTCTTTATGGCAATCCCGGTCCTATCTGGTATCGCGGATTGGTAAGGACAGACCCGAAGTACAACCCGCTGCCACAAGATTCCTTGCAAATGATAATGAAGCGCTACAATGCCGAACACATCCTCGTAGGTCACACCATCTTCAAAGATATTTCTTCTTTTTATGATGGGAAGGTGATAGGTGTCAATGTAGATAATGAGGAAAACCGTAAGAAGAAACGTGGACGTGCTTTGCTGATTGACCGGAATACTTATTTTGTGGTCGGAGATAAGGGGATAATGCGAAAGCTGTTTTAATACTGTTTCGGAAAGGTTGATTTGTACTATTCGGTGATCTTATGGTGAATAAAGAAATGAGTTGTAACATTTCTCTACTTTTAGGGTAGATAATCTATTTTTTATTGTACATTTGCAATGTCGAACATATTTAAACTTACAGCAGGGAAACCTGCCAAATCATCGTGGCGGGCATTTTTATGCCCGTTCACGACACTCCTATATGGCGGTTCCTGCACCCCCATGAGGAGTGTTAATGCACCCTCAATACTGGCTGTAAGTTTAGTGTTCGACAATGGGTCAGGCGGGGATCGCTTTTCTTATACCCTTTCCCGTCTCCCGTAAATCGGATTATTCACCTTTAAAACTTGAAGATTTATGGAAAACAACAACCAGCCGGAGGTAATTCAAGAGCCTTCCTACAAACAACTTAACTTGGTATCCAGTAGCTTCCAATCAGAAGAAGCAATGAAAGCGTATTATCTGCAAATGGCCGATACCATGGCTGCGAATCTTCCTTTTGAAAAATGCTCGGAGTATATATCCCTGAAAGGATTACGCCGCAAATTGAAGCAATTTATCGGAGCATTGCAGCAATTGAGCGTTCATGAATGGGGGAGTGGTATTGCAGAAATACAAAACGCTTGTGGAACGTACATGCTACAGAGCAATATTGAACGGAAACTTCTTCTGCAAACAAATCGGGAAATAGGTCGGCACATGCAATTCATTACGCAGTTGGCAGGAAATATGGGATTCATAAAGCAATTGTTAGGTACACTGAACTGCCATTATCAGAATGTGAGGTATTTGATGGAAAGGATGAAGGAATAATCAGAAAATGCAGTAGTGTAATAAGCTTCAGTAAATATATATATCCTCGGAGAATGTTTATTTTCTCCGAGGATATTTTGTTTGTTTATCGGATGTTTCCGATATTCTTTTCAATCAATGTTTCATTGGTAATCGTAAAATCACCGTTAGCGGCATCTTTAAAGCCTGGGTCAAGTGAAGTCGAATTGGAATCAAAGAATTTGGCTTTTTCGTAATCAGAGATAAAGCTGGGTGCCTTGAAATAGTTGTTGTTCTTAAATGTCGGTATCCCAGTCTTGTCTTGGTCAGAGAAATAGCCTCCGGTGTTTGTAACAAGATTGTTGGTGAAAGTAATTTTGTTACCGATGAAACGTACGTAGAAGAGACGTTTCTCATTATTGCTGACACCATTGAGGGTACAATGGTCGATTGTGATAACCGGAGTAATGCCGGCAAAGTCTCCTGAAGCATCATCGTAGCGTACAAAATCACGAGCTGCACAACTATTATAAACAGTACAATTGGTGATATTCAAGGATTTTATAGCACCTTTACGACAGTCAAGCATATCTCCTCCATTGCATTCAATGTTATAGATCAAGGAGTTCTTGATTGTGATTTCATCAATGGTCGCAGCTACGTTGATGTAGTATAGACCCTTCGTATAGTTTCTGATTTCGCAATCATCAATAATCAAATTCTTATAAGCTGTTGCTGTTTTAAACTCAACGGTTTGGCTGCCATCCGTATCTTTACCGTCCAATATAATTTGCTTCAAAGTAAGTGATGCACCGTTGTTTAGGGTAATACAACCATTTAAAACGGGTTTGTCACTTGGACGTACAGCTTTGAATTCTACGCTCTTGTTTATGGCTATTTTTCCCGGGGTTGTCGCGTCACTTCCGGCAATACGGTAAGTGCCCGGATAGAATGCAAAAGCATCACCATCATTTGCGGCAGCAAGTAATGCTGCAAAGTCATCTTCCGGTGTAACAGGGATAGCACCACCTAAATCAACCAAAGTAGTGAATTTGACAGTTCCACGTGTTTTGGTACCATTCATCAGCTTTGCCGTATATTCAGTTTCGGAGGTTAAACCCTCGATGGTTGCGACACCTGCAGCAATTTCGGCAGAAGTAACAGTATGCTTGATGTTGCCTGGGGTCAGAACTATTTCGGTAGCTGTCTCTCCGGCCGTCCAATGGAGCGTTACACTGAATGCACTCAAGTCTTCTTCTGTGACAGACTTGAAGATTTGTTCGGCATCAGTCTTAAAGTAAACTCCACTCCACTTGGACTCGGAAATATTCTCGCCAATAGCTTGAACGCGTGCTGAATACTTCATTTCACCTTCTAAGCCTGTGACTATATAGGGCAAATCTTCTGCTATAATTCCCGGTATTGTTTTAACCGGACTGCCGCTAAAAGTCAAGCTGTCATTTTCGAATATTTCGATGGTATAGCTTGTTGCTCCATTAACAGCTGCCCACGACAAGCGGGCATTGACTTGATTTACAACTCTTGCTTCCACATTGATCGGAGCGAAAAGGCGATCGTAATCGATGCTTGTAATTTCATCGCTCTGATCACTGCAAGCAGTTGTCAGGGCTGCTGTAGCCAGCCCTAACAGATATGCATATTTCTTTAATTTCATAATCTTTTTTGTTATGTGTGTTAATCACTAAGTTAATCGTTGGTCAACGTGCCGTTACTCTTATCGATGAATGTCTGCCAGATGGGCCAGTACTGGTTTTCATCCGGATTTTGTATGTAGAGTGTATTGATTTGATCATCCGTCAGTTTTTCGGTAGAAATCCAAGTCGTATTGCTTTCATATCCCATTGACTTACCGATCTCGTCAGTATCGCCATGATTCAAACCATAAATTATCAATGTTTCACCGTCTTTTTTGTCAGTCTGGTAATACAATTTCTCCGGCAGGTCGGCATAAGCACCTTCACGGCGTGCCAGCTGTGCCATCTTGGTTTTAGCCTCATCCAGTTTGGTCTTCAGTAAGTTCCAACGGATCAGGTCGGCTTTTCTCAATGATTCACCGGCAAATTCAAGTGCACGTTGATCAACGATAGCATTGAAGAAGGCATCTTTGCTGGCTGTTGCTTTATTCATATAAGCAGTAACTTTAGCTGCGGGCAATGCGCGGTCCAGGATCGGTTTCAAATAAGCCGCTGCTGCAGAAGGACCTTCCAACTCGTTGATAGCTTCGGCAGCCATCAGGTAAATATCGGCCAAACGCATATATTGCCAGTTTATACCATCGTCATTCGTAGAAGTGACCATGCGGTCCATCCACTCGTAACGTAACTTACCGAAGCACCATTTCTTCAGGCTGCGCAATTCTTGCTTGGATTTTCCGTCAACCAGTTCCTTGGACCACTCGTAGGGTACGCAAGTTATGTCACGTCTTACGTCGTCTATATCGTAATCATAGAATAAATGAGGAAGAGGGCCGTTTATACCACCTTGTGCCTGTTTGGTATACTGGTCGGCAGCATTGTGCTGTACGCCGAAGGTGTAAAGTACACGTCCGCGGCCATCGGAGAATGGAATTTCCCAAATGGATTCTTCACCGGCTGTTACAATGTCCTTACAGAGTCTGGTAAAGTTATCTTTGAACGCACCGAGCTTGTTGCAGCCTTGATTGATAATGTCCAGACATTCCTTACGTGCAAGGGTATACATGGCTGTTCTGTCCAGTTCGGGATCATTGCTCAGACGGATTCCGTCTGCACGCTGGCTATAACCTCCGGCATAGAGTGCTATACGGGCACGAAGTCCTTTTACGAATGCTTTATTTACGCGTTCGGTACTTCTGGTTACAGATGTTGCGTTGGGCCATGCCACATAGTCTTCTGCCGTTTGCAGGTCCGACAGTAACTGTTTGTAGATGACATCCCTGTCAGATCTGCCCAAATACATTGTTTCGGACGTAATCGGCTCAAAACGTGCAGGAACATCTCCCCAGGCTTTTACCAAATCCAGATAGATGACAGCTCTCAAAGTCAAAGCCTCGCCCAGCAGCTGTCTCAGTTCCGCATTGGATGATATGTTGCCATAAGTATTTAAACCGGCAATGGCTTGATTGGCACGTTCAATGCCTTCATAAAATTTAGCGTATGCATTGTTGTCCGTATTCATCTGGCTGTTGTTAGCTTTCGTGTTATACGATGCCAGGTCATACTTGCCGCCATCCGGCATTTTAGACAGGTCCATACCGTTGATCCATTCTACGTCGGAGTTTATTCCGTAGAAGGGGAGGAAACGTCCGCGATAAGAGTTGGTTTCACTGAATGATTGGTGAATACTCATTACGGCAGCTTCGGCCAGAGACGGAGTAGAGAAGATGACGGATGCATCCAGGGCGGACTTACTTGGTGATTCCAGGTCGCAAGAGGTGGTCAGGCCGGTAAGCGACAAGGTTAAAAGGGATATATAGATTAATTTTTTCATTTCTTTTACTTTTTACTGGGTTTAGAAATTCAAGTTTACACCTACTACAAACTGGCGGCTCTTTGGATAAGCTGAGTAGTCGACACCCGGAGTCAGATTGGTTTTACGCATAGCCGATACTTCAGGGTCATAGCCGGAGTAGCTGGTAAGGCAGAATACGTTATAGGCTGTTACGTAGAAACGCAGGTTTTGTATTCTGGCTTTGTTTGTAATGGCTTTCGGGATGGTATAACCCAACGTCAAAGTGTTCAGACGGAGGAAAGAACCATCTTCTACGGCCCAGTCACTGAAGACCATGCGGTCTGTCATAGGTGACCACATAGTGGTGTTGGCATTCATGGCTGCTAATTTAGCAGGATCATTGCAGAGGGTTCCGTCTTCATTCAAGTTAGTCCAACGTTTGCCGTCAGCCATATCCGAAATCATGTTGCGGTATTGGTACTTACCGGTTTGGGTAAATTCAATCTTATTGGCATTGTAAACGTCATTGCCTACGCTCCAATTGAAATTGGCACTTAAATCGAAACCATAGGCACGTGCATTGATGCTGAAACCACCGGTATGTACAGGGTTGGCATCACCGATAATCTCACGGTCGTTGGCATCTACAATATTGTCTTCGCTACCATTGAGGTTTTTCAGTTTCATAGAACCCGGACGGAGCTTGCCAACTACTGAACTGGCATCGGCTACCCCTTCTTTCAGAATCCAACTTTTGCTTGCTTCGTCATAACCGGTGAAATCACTAACTTCGTAGCGGCCGTCGGAACGGTAACCATACATTTTGCCTACAGAACCGCCCTTGGCAATCCAGTAGTCATAACCGATTTCTGTAGAAGCCCATTCTGTAGCTTGACCAAAGTCGTTCATGATACCCAGGTCTTTGATCTTATTCTTGTTGAAGCCAATATTGGCACTGAAGCTCAATCCAAAATCTTTTTTGTCGATGGCAGTCCAGTTGATGGTTGCTTCGAGACCTTTATTCTCGGTCTTACCCATGTTGCGGTATTGGTTGTCGTAACCGGTACCTCCTACGGGGAATTGAATCAACAAGTCTTTTGTTGTATTCAGATACGCTTCGACTGTACCGTTCAATTTGCCACCTAAAACCGTGAAATCCAAACCGATGTTACGTGTGATGGTTGTCTCCCATTTCAAGTCTGGGTTGGCCATCGTTTTAGAAGGTGCCCAGTAGTTGGTAAAGCCATTGATCCAGGAAGTGGTCGAGTTCTGGTAAGTCTGTACCATCTGTCCCGAAGGAATGTTGTTGTTACCTGCTGTACCATAGCTGAGACGTAGTTTCAAGTCATCCAGCCAGTTCTTGGTACCTTCCATGAACGGTTCTGAAGAAACACGCCATGCCACGGCGGCAGAGGGGAAGTAGCCCCATTGGTTGCCCGATGCAAACTTGGAAGAACCATCGGCACGGAATGTTGCACTTAACAGATACTTGCTTTCGAAGTCATAGTTTACACGACCGAAGTATGACAACAGTTTATCGTCCGGGTCCAGATAATTGTCAACGGAGTAGGGAGTACCCATCGATGTTAACTTCCATGCTTGTTCGGAAGTAAATCCTTCAGGGAAACCATGTACGATATTGGTCAGTTTGGAAGATTTCGTGATAATCCATTCGTGGCCGATCATTGCATTCAAGTGATGCTTGTCACCTTTGAACAGCTTGCTGAAATCGTAGCTGATAGTATTTGTATTGCGGAACTTATGGCGGCTTGTATTGGCAAGCTGGATAGCCGGTTTGCCTTGATTGGTAGCCGACGGCACGTTCTTGATGTAATAAGTAGTCAGACCCCAGAAGCGCTGGTCATTATTACGATAGTCATCGTAACCCACTTCTGTTTTAATTTTGAAGTTCTTAAAGATTTCCCAGCCGAAGCTACCAGCCATGTTCAGAGTTTTACGCTCTTGCTTACGGTCGTTATCATAAAGAGAAGTCAACGGATGGTACAAGTTACCCAAATCATCGTCATCGCTACCGGCAGAAGAGTCCAGGTTGGACAAAGGTATTGGCGTATAGATAACAGAATATTTCAGACGGCGGTCTGTATCGTAAGTACCTCCGGTTGCGTCTGTTGCACCACCACCGATGATATCTGTATCAGAATAGCGTGCAGAAAAATCTACGGTCACATTCTTTACGGGTTTCGTATTCAGTTTCAGGCTGAAGTTGTCGCGCTTGAATGTAGAGTTCTCCATAATGGCCTTGTCATTCATGTGGCTATAGCTGAAAGCATATCTGATTTTTTCGCTACCGCCCGTAATGCTTAGGTTATGGTTGAATGTTTCGCCTGTACGTCCGAATGTCAAATCTTGCCAGTCGTTGTATGGAATATTGTCGTACATGTCCATATCCTGGTATTTGCCGAAGAATTTCTCGTATGAACTCAAATCATTGGCATCTTTCAGAAGGGCCAACTCGTATTGCCACTTTGCATAATCTTTAGGAGAAAGAACATCCAGTGTTTTTGCAATCTTCTTCCAGCTATAGTAAGCATTGTAGTTTACGTTGACCTTGCCTTCCTTACCGGATTTTGTTGTAACAAGAATTACACCGTTCGCACCACGGGAACCATAGATGGCTGTAGAAGATGCATCTTTCAATACAGTCATATCTTCAATGTCGGAAGCCGGGATATCGGAGATTGACTCAACGGGGAAACCGTCTACGATGAACAACGGGGTGTTGTCTCCAGTGATGGAACCTCCACCACGTACACGGATTTTCATTTCAGCATCAGGTGAACCTTCGGTTGTCGTAATCTGTACACCTGCCATTTTACCGGTCAGTGCTTCCGTGGCGTTAGCTACCGGCACAGCTGCCAGTGTTTCGGAGTTTACAGTTGCCACAGAACCTGTCAAATCTTTACGCTTTACCGCACCATACCCGATAACCACAACCTCCTCCAGAGCTTGTGCATCATCAGCCAATACTACGTTGATAACTTTCTGCCCTTTGACGGCAGCTTCCTGCGTAGTCATACCTACATACGAGAATATCAGTGTTGCGTTGGCCGGAACACTGAGTGTGAAATTACCGTCGATGTCGGTAATGGTACCATTGCTGGTATTCCCCTTTTCTACTACGGAAGCACCGATTACGGTTTCTCCCGTCTTGTCTGTCACAGTACCTTTTACGGTTACATTTTGCGCCGATACGCTGAGCGATATCATGGCTACTAATATAAATAGTAGCGCATTGCGCATGTTTTTCATTTGGTTAGACATTCTTTGCATGTTTATAATTAAAATAGTGATTTTTCCTCATAGGTGTGTTCGGACACACTGTTAATCTAAACGATGCAAATGTAGGAGGATATGCAAAGGTAAATGTGTAAAATTTGTTTTTAGGTTGGTAATTTTTGTTTTCTATGGGTTTTGTACTGTCAGTACATACTGGTTTCCGGCAGTTGTTTCAATGTCGTACACATAGGTAGCGGCATATTGGGGAACTGTCAGGGGTGCATTGGCAGCAATCAGCGGTTTGCGTATATCTTGCGGTTGCAAAAGTTGATTTTTACACATATTTTCTGCGGCAGGCTCCAATTTTTCCCCATCCAGGTAGAGGGGGAATGCGCTGCGTATACGCAGTGTGCCTCCGATGTTCGAGGTGAGGATCGCTTTTTGCAGTTTCCCTTTCTCCCAAACCATTTCGTTCAAGGTAAATCCGCCTCTGCAACGGATTCCTTTCAAGGTTCCTTGCTGCCAGGCGTCGGGCAGGGCGGGAAGAAGATGGACGGCTCCGTCGTGACTCTGGACAAGCATTTCGGCAATACCGGCGGCGCAACCAAAATTTCCATCTATCTGGAAAGGTGGGTGGGCATCGAACAGATTGGGGTAGGTACCTCCATTTTGCCCCTTTTCATCGGTGGTGGGGTAGAGTTGTTCGGTAATCAGCTTGTAGGCATGGTTGCCGTCGAGCAGACGCGCCCACAGACAAACTTTCCAGCCCATGGACCAGCCGGTGGAATGGTCGCCGCGGCTGATCAGTGATTTCTTGGCGGCTTCGAACAAGACGGGAGAGTGGTAGGCACTGATTTGTCGCCCGGGATAGAGCCCCCATAGGTGGGAGACGTGGCGGTGGTGGTCGTCCGGGTTATCCCAGTCCTCCATCCACTCTTGCAGTTGTCCCCAGCGTCCCACTTGCATAGGGGCCAGATGAGCGGCTACCGTTTGCAGGCTGTCGGTGAAGTCGGTGGTTTCGTTCATCAATCGGGCTGCCTGGATGGTATTATGGAACAGGTCGTACACCATCTGGTTGTCCATCGTAGTGCCTGCAACCACAACAAAGTCGCGCTTGCCGTTTACTACGGGTCTGTTTTCGGGAGAGTAGGAGGGAGCCACTACCAGCCAGTTGTTCTTGGGTTCGCGTACCAGAAAATCCAGGTAGAACTCACAGGCACCACGCATCAGCGGATAGACTTCGGCCAGGTAGTTCTTGTTGCCGGAGAAGAGGTAGCGGTCCCACAGATGCTGGCAGAACCAGGCGTTGCAGGTAGGCCAGATGCCATATCCCGGACCGTCTACGGCACCGGTGCTGCGCCAGATGTCGGTATTGTGATGCAAAGTCCATCCGCGGCAACCGTACATGGCAGCGCTTTCGCGTCCTTGCAGGGCTACCTCCTTGACCAGTTGCAGGAAAGGTTCGTGCATTTCGGGCAGGGCGGTGCTCTCGGCCGGCCAATAGTTCATTTCGACGTTGATGTCGGTGGTGTATTTGCCGTCCCAGGGGGCACGCAGCTGATAGTTCCAGATGCCTTGCAGGTTGGCAGCTTGTCCGCCGGGTTGCGAACAGCAGATGAGCAGGTAGCGCCCGAACTGGAAATAGAGGGCGGCCATTTGCGGGTCGAAGGTTGAACCGAACTCTTTGACACGCACATCGGTCGGCTTGTCGGCTTGTGCGTTGCTGCCCAGGTCGAGAGATACGCGGTCGAAATACTTTCGGTATGCGTCGATATGTGCCGCTTTCCCCTTTGCGTAGTTTGGAGAGGCTTGTTTCAGATATTGTTGTGCGGTGGCAGTTGCATTCCCCGATACATCTTTGTAGTTCACAAAGTTGGTGCCGATGGAAACGTACAGGATGACGCTGTTGGCATCCTTGACTTGCAGGGTGCTGTCGGATAAAACTTCCAGGCGCCCTCCGTTGTTCTCGATGCGGGTAAGGGCGGTGAAGTGTACTTTACCTTCAATGCCTTCGTGGTCGTTGGCTTTGCCGCTGAGTTGCAGTTCCTTGCGGGGCGAGATGCTGCGTACTATATTCTCTGTATAAGGAGTGGTGTATCGGGCTGTAAAAGAGATGCTTTTCTTCTTCGAAGCTGTCAGCCGGATGACGAGCAACTGCTCGGGGAAGGAGGTGTAGGCTTCGCGGGTATAGGTCACGCCTCCGGCTGTGAAGCGGGTGGTGGCTATTGCCTTCCTGATGTCCAGGTCGCGATAGTAGTTGCTGTATTCGCCGATTCCGTGGAAGTCGAGGTGTAGCGAACCTACCGTCTGATAGGGCATTCCATTGGCCGATTGCGAGCAGATGGCAGGGCCGCAGAGTGCTTGCGCTTCTACATTCCGGCCTTCAAAGATTAGTTGGCGGATGCGGGGCAATGCCTCTTTCGCTTTGGGATTGGTGTTGTTGTGGGGGGAGCCGCCCCAAACGGTTTCTTCGTTCAGCTGAAACTGTTCGTGCTCCGGGTCGCCGAAGACCATTGCTCCTAAACGTCCGTTACCCAATGGCAAAGCTTCCACCCACTGGGTGGCAGGCTTGTTGTACCATAACTTTAAATTGCTCTCTTGTTGTTGCGCTTGTACCTTACCTGCCAGGCAGCAGATTGCAAGGATTGCTAAAGTCCATTTTCTTATCATTGTTTTTCATATTTGGCATTCCGGTTGCAATATTAGGCGCTTTCCGGCACTTTCGAGGGGACTTTTTCACAGAAAAGGAGTATTTTCTATGGAAAAAGGAAGAATCGGGTTGATTAGTGGGCCATTGCTATGGCGGCTATCTCATTGGCAGCATCCACGATATGGTCCGGATGGAACGTTTCGAGTTCGGCGCGTGGGCGGAATCCCCAGGTTACTCCGCATGCGGTGACTCCTGCGTTGGCAGCCGTCTGCATGTCTACGCCGGAATCTCCTACATAGAGCACTTCTTCTTTCGAGACTTTGGCTATGTCCAGGATATCGTGCACAATGGTCGGGTCCGGTTTCACGTTGACGCCTTCGCGTTGCCCGAATACGGCCGTAAAACGGATGGTTGGGAAATAATGGGCTATCAGCTTGGTGGTGGCGGACTGGTATTTGTTGGAGGCTACTGCAAGTTGCATGCCCTTTTCCTGCAATTGGTCCAGAAGTTCCGGTATGCCGGGGTAGGGGCGGCTTTTGTCTGCATTGTGCACGTCGTAGTAGGGGATGAATTCGCGGCGGACGCGCAGTACGTTTTCTTCTGTCTTTTCTCCTTCGGGGAGGGCACGTTCAAACAGCTTGTTGATGCCGTTGCCCACCATGAAGTGGTAGGCCGATTCCGGGTGTGTAGGGTAGCCCAGGGTCTGCAAAGCATGGTTCGTACTTTGTGCCAAGTCGGCGATGGTGTTCAGTAAGGTTCCGTCCAGGTCAAATATTATCAGCTTTTTCATTGTCTTCTCTATCTTTTAGTCCGCTGCAAATATAGGACTTTTTGCGGTTATGTTCAAATGCTGATGTCTGTTTCTATGACCTTTGACTTGCTGCATGCTTACTGCGGAGTTGCTGTATACTTGCTGCAGAACTACTGCATACATGCTGCAAGGCTACTGCAAACAAGTGTGCAGTACTCCTGCAACTGCTTTGCAGTAGCCATGCAACTTATTTGCAGCAACGCTGCAACTGCTTTGCAGTAAATCTGCAGCAAGCATACGGTAATTTTGTAGCGGGTGGCGTAGAGAATGAAGCCTTACTTCCGGGTGATGCGGAACCAGTCTACGTCGGCCCAGCCGCCGTCATTGGTCACAATGGCGGGACGTGTGCAGAACATACCTACTTTGGCGCCAATCCATTTGCCTTCTTTGGCCTGGAACGGCCGGCCGAGTGGCTGGTATTTCTTTCCGTCGAGGCTGTAGCTGAAGTTGCACATCGCCAGGAGGTCGTGTCCGCCTTCGCTTTTCGAAATCTTCTTTCCGTCGCAGCTGAACTTGACACGGAGATAGACGGTATTATCCTTCAAATCGACCGTTCCGTTCACTTCCTCGGGAGTTCCTTTGTCTGCTTTGGGGCAGGCAACTTGCGAGAGTACCAGACCGTTGTCCGTGTTTTCCAGAATCAGTCCGGCGTAGTCAAGACCCATCACTACCAGTCCGGTGCGTTCGCCTTTGTACTTTTCCGTAGGTCTGAAGGTCAGCTTCATGGTGGCGGTGAAGTTGTCCGAAGGAGTCTTCTGTAACAGCAGGTTGGCAACATCCCACAGATTCTTGTATTCGCCGACAACGGGGTAGGAGTAGAGGCGTACGATGCTTTGGTCGCCGGCATAGTAAGCCCACTTCTCGTTGATGTTGGCATGCCATTGCCATTGCGGGGAGAGGACGTAGCCGTCGAACTCGTCGCTTTCCTGCGGGGTGCAGATGGGGTAAGTCTTGCCTACATCGGGCTTTTGGTAGGTCAATACCGGTTCGCCGCAGCCGTCGCCGTCTTTGTCGATGCCGATGACGGGCCAGCCGTCTATCCACTTCATGGGTTGCAGATGCACCAGGCGTCCGTAGGCGCCTACGTCCTGGAAGTGCAGGAACCAGTCTTCTCCGGTAGGGGTATCCACCCATGCACCTTGGTGAGGGCCGTTGATGGGGCTGTTGCCTTGGGCAAGAACGGTTTTCCATTCGTAGGGACCGTACGGGTTCTTGGAGCGTTGCACTACCTGCCAGCCCGTGGGTACGCCGCCTGCGGGGTGGAAGATGTAGTAGTAATCTCCTCTTTTATAGAACTTCGGGCCTTCGCAAGTCTGATGGGCTTCGTGACCGTCGAAGACGATGCGCGACGGGGTGATGGCTTTCGAGGCATCGGCGCTGAGTTCGCAGATGGCGATGACACTTTTCAGTCCGGCACGGCTACCGGCGTAGGCATGTACCATGTAGACTTTGCCGTCTTCGTCCCAAAGGGGGCAGGTGTCGATGATTCCTTTGCCGGGCTTCACGAGTACGGGCTCGGTCCACGGGCCTTTCGGGTCTCGGGCTTTTACCATGAAGGCGCCTTGGTCGGGGTCACCCCAGAAGATGTAGAATTCTCCGTTGTGGTGGCGGATGGCAGGGGCCCATACGCGGTTGCCGTGTTCGGGGCGTTCGGGAGTTTCTATCGGGGTCAGTGCATGGGGAACGGCGGCGCCTATGATGGTCCAGTTCACCAGATCCTTGGAATGCAGTATCTGCAAGCCGGGCAGGCAGTTGAAGCTGGAAGAGGTCATGTAGAAATCGTCTCCTACGCGGCAGGCATCCGGGTCGGAGTAGTCGGCGTAGAGTATCGGGTTCTTGTATTTTCCGTTTCCCTGGTCGGCTACCCATACTTCGGAAACGTAATTCGGTTGCTGCGCTGCCAACGGGAGGGCAAGGAGCAGACTGAGGCCTAAAAAGGCATTCTTGATTTTCATGGTGTTTTAATAAAATGTTGTTATTTGGATGATTCCCATTTATCTTTTAATCTTTATCTTCACCGGATGCTGCAACTCTTCCTTCCATTCCTGCATATATGCAAACCAGGCTTCCGGAGTGGGATAACCGAAGGTCTCCTTGCACGACGTGAACATGGTGTAGTAGTGGAAGCGATCGCTGCCCGGAGCGGAAACCGTATAGAGGAAGTTATCTTTGTCCTTCACTTCCTTGCGGACGTATTTCTGTGGAATATAAGTCGCAATGCCTACAGTCTCCTTGGCATATTTCACGGTATCAGTCACGGGCCAGTGCCTGCCCCAACTGCCAACCAGTCCCTTGTGGTCGGATTGGGAAAGCGTTTCATTCCCCATGATGTTTTGCACACCCGTACAGAATACCTCATCCTGCAACAGCTCGCTGAAGAACGTCTCCACCCGCAAGTCGCGGTGTCCGGCATAAAGGATGTATCGGTTGGTCATGGTCAGTTCTTTCCCCTGGTATTCCCAGCCCTTTGCCTCCACATCGGTCACGGTGCGTATCGGTCCATAGGCCAGGATGCGCTCCGTGCGGAATGCCACCGGCTCTATGTGAGTAGCCTTGCTGCCGTCCCAACCCTTCAGCGCACCGATGCCGCAACTGTTTCCTACCATCAGCACATCGTCTCCAAAACCACGTGCCAACTGCTCATCCGTAGGGTAGAACTGGCTTTCTTCAATTTCCAGCCCTTTGTTGAACTTGCCGTATGGGTCCACGGTCTGCTTATTGTTGAAGTAGATGCGGTAGCCCACGAGTTCGGATTCGAAAGCAGGTCCGTGGTGCTGCACCATGTTGTAGAAGTTGGTAGTACCCGGTACGGTAATGGATTGCACCGGGGCATGTTTCTGCTTCTTGGCATCGCGCACCAGCATTTCGGCAAACACACGTGCGGGATAGGTCTTGTCTGTCTTGTCCGAAGACAGCGTAACGGTCAGCGTCTTCTTGCCCTGTGCCGGCACGTCGATGACGAACGCCAGTTCATCGGCTTTCAAATCTCCGTTCAGGTCGTCCAGTTGTGAGGGTATTTCCTCGCTGCCGTTCATTACCACGGCGGAGCGTACACGGAAAGAAGGGTTTATCTCGTTGAGACGGATCACAACCGGTTCGTCAGTCTTGGCTTTGTTCCATTGATTGCTTACTTCTACGGTAAACTGCGTTGTCTCGGCTTGTTGTGCAAATGCACTCAACGGAAGAGCACAAAAGAGACTGAAAAGAGTCAGAATATTCTTCTTCATATTTTTTGCTTGTCTGGTTTTTATCCGCAAATGTAGCGGAATTCTTCGAAAGGCTGCCCTCTCTTTTCACCAAATATCTCCGGGAGTTACAACTTGATGGCTTGTGCCTTGGATGTCTTGTTCTCGTAACTCTTTCCGTTGACCTTTACGTCTTCGGCATTTTTAATCTGCAGTACATCGCCTTTGGTTTCGATGCGGATATTCTCCAGAACCACCCCTTTTGCCTGGCTGATAACGATTCCTTCTTTCGCATCGCTCACAACGACATGCTTCACGCTGACGTTGTCAATCGGCATTTCAGGCAATCCATTGAAGAACATGGCACGTCCGGAACCTTTGCAGGTGATATTCGAGATATGTATGTCGCGGAAAGCAGGTGTTTCGACGGTCACCGGCGGAATGCTTGCTTGCATGCGGCCTTCCAGGTCGGCTTCGGTTTCTTCGCCGGCGCCTTTGCCGCCATAGAACAAGTCGAACAGCAGTGCTTCGTAGGGAATATCAATCATCTGGATGTTATTGATGTAAATGCCCTCTACAACTCCGCCACGGCCACGGGTACTCTTGAAGCGCAGACCGACGTCGGTGCCCAGAAAAGTACAGTCGGAAACATAGATGTTCTTTACACCGCCGGACATTTCACTGCCTACTACGAAACCGCCGTGTCCGTGCAGCACCGTATTGTTCTTTACGATGACGTTCTGGCAAGGCTCTCCGCGTCTGCGTCCATCCTCGTCCTTACCGGACTTGATGCAGATGGCATCGTCTCCGGCATCGAATATATTGTTGATGATCAAGGCGTTCTTGCAAGACTCCAGGTCCAGCGCATCGCCGTTCTGTGAATACCACGGGTTGAAAACTTTCACATTGTGGATGGTGATATGTTCGCAGGACAGCGGGTGCAGGCACCAGCTGGGCGAGTTCTTGAATGTAACGCCTTCCAGCAGCACCTTCTTGCTCTTGACGATATTCAGCAGTACCGGGCGCAGCCACGGGCGGATTTCAGCCCATTCTTCATCCGTCTCGATGCCTTCGGGGTTGTTGAAGTCCTTGCATGCCAAAGCGCCTTTCAAGGCTCCGGCAGTAGGATACCAGATTGATTTATCTACTACGCCGCCCGATTTCACGAGGTTATCCCATTGCGAAGCAGTCAGTTTGCCTTTCTTCACCGGACGCCAGCTGTCACCCGAACCGTCGAAGACCCCATGGCCGGTGATGGCGATGTTTTCGGCCTCGCGTGCCGAGATGGGAGACTGGCAACGACGTGTTTCCAGCCCTTCAAAGGAAGTCTTGATGATGGGATAAGCGTTGAAATCGTCGGTGAATACCACCAATGCATTCTTCTCCGTATAAAGATTTACGTTACTCAGCAATTCGATGGGGCCAGTCAGCCACAGCCCTTCGGGGATGATGACTTTGCCGCCCCCCTTGGCATTTACCGCTTTTATAGCGTCGTTGATGGCCTTGGTGTTGAGAGTAATGCCATCGTTCTTGGCCCCGTATTGCAGGATGTTTACCGAGTAATCGGGAAAAACGGGTTGTGCCACTTTGGGCATGTCGAATGGCAGGTTCTCATAGATACTATTATCTATATGGTTTCCACATTGTGCTTGTACAGCATTCTGTGCAGGCAGCATCGGAAGGAACAAGGCGGTAAGCACTAATAGCTTTTTGATAAATGTGTTCATTCGTGATATTATAATTTAGTTATGTATTACTGTTTGCAAATGTACCCGGCTTTACCCGAAACGGTGTGTACTATTTGTTGGTTTTGGTGTATTTTTTGTCGTTTTGCCCTTTTCTTTGCTCTCTTTCGGGCATTTTATACAGATTCTTCCTATCTTTGCAACCGAATTTTACTAAATATAGGTATGAGTTACAATTTGTTGAAAGGAAAAAGAGGCATTATTTTCGGTGCTCTGAACGAGCAGTCCATTGCCTGGAAAGTAGCAGAGAAAGCAGTAGAAGAAGGTGCGACAATCACCTTGTCCAACACGCCGGTTGCCGTGCGTATGGGTGAAGTGTCCGCACTTGCCGAAAAACTGAATTGCGAGGTTATCGCCGCAGATGCTACAAGTGTAGAAGATTTGGAAAATGTATTCAAACGTTCCATGGAAGTATTGGGCGGAAAGATAGATTTCGTACTTCACTCTATCGGCATGTCCCCCAACGTACGTAAGAAACGTACTTACGATGATCTGGATTATGATATGCTGGGCAAGACGCTGGACATTTCGGCAGTCTCTTTCCATAAGATGATACAGGCTGCCAAGAAGATGGATGCCATTGCAGAATATGGTTCTATCCTTGCATTGAGCTATGTGGCTGCACAGCGTACATTCTACGGTTACAACGACATGGCAGATGCCAAAGCTTTGCTGGAATCTATTGCCCGCAGCTTCGGTTACATCTACGGACGCGAACATCATGTACGTGTCAATACCATTTCGCAGTCGCCCACAATGACCACGGCCGGTTCCGGTGTGAAAGGTATGGATAAGCTGTTCGACTTCGCCAACCGCATGTCCCCGCTCGGCAATGCTTCGGCCGATGAATGTGCCGACTACTGTATCGTGATGTTCTCCGACCTCACCCGCAAAGTTACCATGCAGAACTTGTTCCACGACGGAGGTTTCTCCAGCGTCGGCATGAGTCTCCGCGCCATGGCCACCTACGAGAAAGGCTTGGATGAGTACATGGACGAGAATGGAAACATCATATATGGTTAAATAAAGAATGAATGGAAACAGCGCTTTATCTTTTACCCGTCACTTTGGGCGACACACCCATTGAAACCGTACTGCCTTCTTATAATAAGGAGGTGATACTGGGCATCCGTCATTTCATTGTAGAAGACGTGCGTTCTGCACGTCGCTTCCTGAAAAAGGTGGATAGGGAAATTGATATCGATGCGCTGACATTCTATACGCTGAACAAGCATACGTCGCCCGAAGACATCTCCGGATATCTGAAGCCGTTGATGGAAGGCCAGTCGATGGGGGTAATCTCCGAGGCAGGTTGTCCGGCAGTGGCCGACCCGGGAGCAGACGTAGTGGCTATTGCCCAGCGGAAAAATCTAAGAGTGGTCCCCTTGGTGGGACCCTCTTCCATTATCATGTCCGTCATGGGCTCCGGCTTCAACGGACAAAGCTTTGCTTTTCACGGCTACCTTCCCATTGATCCGGCAGAGCGCGCCAAAAAGTTGAAGATGCTGGAACAGCGCGTCTACAACGAATCTCAAACCCAACTATTCATCGAGACGCCGTACCGCAACAATAAGATGATAGAGGATATTCTTCAGACCTGTCGCCCGCAGACCAGACTCTGCATCGCGGCAAACATCACATGCGAAGGAGAATACATCAAGACCAAGACCATAAAAGAGTGGCAAGGCAAGACGCCCGATCTTTCTAAGATTCCTTGTATTTTTCTCTTGTATAAATAATCGCCTCCAGGTGCTCATATTCATATTCCAGGCAACAGCTGAAGAAGTTTTGTTGCAGGTTATGCTCTATTTGCTGGAACGTCCAGAGCTTCCCACCTTTGAAGTTCTTGTTGCATAGGATGGAATCATCTTCCAGATCGAGTATGAACAGATAGACCAACCGGTTTGCCGCTTCGTTTTCAAAGTGATAGGTAAAGTTGAAGTGCAGGTTTTCCAGAGGAGCGGTAGGAAGTGTCTGCCGCAGTATTCTGTGTACGCCTTGTTCCAGGGTCTCCCCGTATATCAGGAATCCTTCAATGAGAATGTCCATTTTCCCCCTGTCGAGTGCTGCGCACTGAGGGCGGGGCAACAAGAATAGCATACCGTGCGAGGCAACGGCAATCCGTACAACCGGGTTGATATAGTCGTTCTTCCGGTTGAGGGCTTCTGCCGCCATCACTTTTCCCAGCACGTCTCCTTTGGTATTGACTATCGGCATAAAAAGAGTATGCTCCATCACGGTGTTAAAGTATCGGATGCCGAATTGGTTGAACAGTATACTTAATATGAATACGGCAGGGGGGAATATTCTGAATAAAATATAGCAGGTGGTACGTCCCAATGGGTGGCTGATAAGAACGGCACAAGAGACGGCCAGAAAGTGCAAGACGCTGATGATAAGTATGACACGTGCGGACACAATGGTTGCCTCTGCCCCTTGGGCGTGGAGTTGTTTGCAGCATTTCTGTGTCTGGGAAACGTAATAGTCCAGGAAGTTCCTCCGGTTGAGGAAAATGATAAGTGGAGGTATGACGGCGCTGATTTCCAGTGTGAATGGAAACATGTAGGAAGGACAATAATTGTCCATGAACAGAGATGTTATCGACAGTAACACAAGCATTCCAGTCGTACAATAAAGGATGAATTGTGGAATATAGGCTCCCCTGTGCCGTACTGAATACATGCTAAATAAGAGTCCTGCACCTGCACCAATGTAGATGGATATGTCCTGCGTCATGAATTCACATAATAGAATGGAGATTACAACGGGGATAAAACCCAATGACATATTAAATTTTGATGATAGAATTCCTTGTTGATTCATTATCCAAATTATGATTTTGTCGTTTATATCATAACAAATAAAAGAATCAAATGTTTCCTATCTTAGTCTTTTTTTGTATAAGGTGGACTTGTTTTTCCGCATGATAGGAAGAACGTACCAATGGGGCACTTTCCACTTGTTCGAATCCTTTCCCTAATCCGGTCTTTTTATAGAGGGCGAATTGTTCGGGGGTGACGTATTCCGCCACCGGATAGTGCTTGTGTGTAGGTTGCAGGTATTGGCCGATAGTGAGTATGTGGCAGCCGGCCCGGCGCAGGTCGTCCATGAGTTCCTCCACTTCTGCCGGAGTTTCACCCAGACCTACCATGATGCCCGATTTGGCGGTGGTTCCGCTTTCGGCTATCTGTCGTAATACTTCAAGGCTGGTTTCATAACGGGCGGCGCTGCGCACCAGGGGGCTGATGCGGCGGACGGTTTCCATGTTGTGGGAAATGATTTCCGGTTGTGCTTCGATGACTTGGGCTACGAGTTCTTTTCTTCCCTGGAAGTCCGGAATCAGCACCTCGACGGTAGTTTCCGGGTTGAGGCGCTTGATTTCGCGGATGGTATGGGCCCAGTGTGCGGCACCCAGGTCGGGCAGATCATCACGGTCTACGGAGGTGATGACGGCGTGGGAGAGCTTCATCAGGGCGATGGACTCTGCTACGTGCGTCGGCTCGTTGGGGTCGAGGGGGAGAGGCTTGCCGGTCTGTGTATTGCAAAACTTGCAGCAACGGGTACAGATGTCACCGCCAATCATGAAGGTGGCGGTGCCTTTTCCCCAACACTCGCCCATGTTGGGGCAACGTCCGCTGCTACAGATGGTGTGAAGGCAATGCGATTCGACGATACGTTTTGTCTCGGTGTAGCGCTCGTTGGCGCCGATACTTATTTTCAGCCATTCCGGCTTGCGGACTCTGTCTTTCATTTTCCGTTTTTCAACTCCCGGTTAAAGAAATTAGTTAATCGTGTATACAAATGCAGGCGGGTATTACCTCCGATAATGCCGTGGTTGCGGTTGGTATAGACTTGCATTTCGAATTGCTTGCCAAGTTGTACCAAATGTTCGGCATATTCGGCACAATTCTGGAAGTGTACGTTGTCATCGGCCATGCCGTGCACCAGCAACAGGTTGCCGTGTAGCTTGTCGGCACGGGTGAAGGTAGAACCGGCTCTGTAGCCTTCCGCATTCTCTTTCGGAGTGCGCATGAAGCGTTCGCCATAGACGGTATCATAGTAATTCCAGTCGGTAACGGCAGCTACGGCTACACCGGCTTTGAATACCGGGGTTCCCTCACTCATGCTCATAAGAGTCATGTAGCCGCCATAGCTCCATCCCCAAATACCGATACGGTCTTTGTCCACATAGGGCTGGCGTCCCATGTAGAGAGCTGTCTCTACCTGGTCTTTGGATTCCTTGACGCCGAGGTTGAGGTAGGTGCATTTGGCAAATTCCGCACCGCGTCCACCTGTGCCGCGTCCGTCTACACAGACAACGATGTAGCCTTGCGATGCCATATACGTCTCCCAGCTTACACTGAACTTATCGAGTACCTGCTGCGAACCGGGACCGCTGTATTGGAACATCAGTACGGGATACTTCTTGCTGGCCGAGAAATCTACCGGCTTCATCATCCAACCGTTCAGCGTAGTGCCGTCGGTGGTCTGGAAGGAGAAGAATTCTTTGCGGGGCATGTTGTAGCCGGCTATCTGTTGTCTCAGTTCCGCATTGTCTACCAGGGTAGCAAGTGTTTTGCCGGTATTATCGTTCAGAGTAATGACGGTCGGCGTGTCCAGGTTGGAGTAGCGATTCATGAAGTATTTCATGTCGGTGCTGAACTGGGCGGTATTTGTACCTGTCTGCGATGACAGTTTCGTCTTTTTCCCTTTGCGGTCTATCTTGTAGATGGCGCTACGCATCGGGCTTTCTTCGTTGCTGCTGTAGTAGAAACTGCCTTCTGCCGGGTCGTAGCCTAAGAACTCTTTTACTTCGTAATTGCCTGCGGTGAGTTGCTTCAGCAGGTTGCCGCCGATGCTGTACCAGTATAGATGGCTGTAACCGCTCTTTTCGCTGACGAAGCTGAAGTTTTCGGGATAGAAGATGATATTGTCGAACACTTGCCCGCTGATGTATGTATCGCTCTCATCGCGCAGTGCCAGTTTGCAGACTGTGCTGCGAGGGTCGGCAAAGTAGAGGTCGAACCGGTTTTGATGGCGGTTCAGCGTCATTACGGCAAGTTTGTTCGGGTCTTTGGTGAAGCGGATGCGGGGGATGTAGCCGTCTGCATCCAGTGGCACATTGATCTTACGGGTTACTTTAGACTTGATGTCGAAGGTATGCACAGATACTTTGGAATTCTGTTCGCCCGTCTTAGGATATTTGTAGGTATACTCTCCCGGATATTTTTCAAGAGGAGCAAGGTGGGGAGCTTCTCCGGCAAAGAGTGGGAAAGAGTAGGAGGGCACTTCTCTTTCGTCCCAGCGGATAAAGGCGAGCATCTGGCCGTCGGCGCTGAACTCGAGTGCACGGTCGAAAGAAAATTCTTCCTCATATACCCAGTCGGGGATGCCGTTCAGCACTTCGTTGCGCTTGCCGTCTTCGGTCACCTGGCTTTCGCTGTTTCCGAAGAGCAGCTTCACGAGGAAGATATTGTTGTCGCGTACAAAGGCAACCTGATTACCGTCGGGCGAGAATACGGGTACTTGTTGCGGGCCGCCGTCCGAAAGCTTCTCCACTACGTTGTTTATTTTCCCGTCGAGGTTTCGTTTCAGGCTATACAAATAGTGCACAGCGGTATAGGAATGGCGGTAGATGGGGGTCTTCTCCGTGGCGATGAGCAATTTGCTGCCGTCGGGGGCGAAACTGTAGCTGTCGAATGTCTTAAACGGGCACTCGCGTGCAGTGGCGGCATCAAACAAAACCTCCACCTGCTTTCCCGTTTTGAAAGAATACTTGATAATCTGTGTCTGGTCGGCGTTCATCTGCGAGTAGTGTTCGCCGTCTCCCGGGATAGGGATAACGCCGGAGATTGTTTGCGGTGTGAACTTTCCGGTTACGATTTCTTTCAAATCGAGTGCCTGTCCGCCTTGGGCAAAGCTTGCCAGGGTGCAGAGGCAGAGGAGGAATGCAATGCTGATTCGTTTCATATTTTATAGGATTATTTGTTCTGATTTTCTACGGCAAAGATACTAATCTTTTAGTATGTTGCAAATGCTATGCTAATCTATATTGAAAATATGAAAGATGTATGCATTATAAACGAATTGCAGCAAAGACTTTGCTGCAATTCAATAAATGTGATAAACCCTTTAGTGATTGATTTTACAGGGAATATTTTTATAATGTCTTCACCTTGCGTTGATACTCCGCAATGGCAGCATCGAGGCGTTCGTGGGCAGTAGTATCGCCCGGAACGTTGTGAGACGGATGGATGTACAGTTTCACACCGCGGTCGGCCAGGATTTCGGCAACGGTGGTGATGGTCATCCATACCATTGTGACAAAGCTCAGTGTAGACAGCGGGCCTACTTTGTCGAAGTGATTCTTCAAGGGTACGGAAGCATCTACCAGCGGCACGCAAGAGTCAACCACGATATCTGCTATCTGGAAGAGGTTCTTCCCACTGGAATGGCGGCTTGGCTTGTCGCCCGTTTCGCTAGCCGAACCGTAGACAATCACCTTCATGCCACGTTTTTTGGCTTCCAGTGCCATGTCTATATTGACGGCATTGATGCCCGTGTGAGAGAAAATCCACATACAGTCTTTCGGGTCGAAGTCGTAGTTCTTCATGATTTCTTGTCCGTAGCCTTCGGCTCTCTCCAGGAAAAGGAACTGGTGGATACCCATCTGTCCGATGATCTGAGTGAAGAACGTCAGCGGAAGTTCGCAGAGCGGATGGAAACCTACAAAACTGCCGATACGCGGATACATTTCTTCTACGGGAATCGTTGCGTGACCGCAACCAAATGTGTGAACCCAGCGGCCGGCTTCGATAGAGTCCGCCATAACTGTAGCTGCTTTTTTAATGTTCTCCAACTGGGTATCCTCCAGCTTTTCCATGATGCCATGGGCATTCTTTAACCATTCGAGTGCTAACATAATGTCTTTTTTAAAAGGGTGAATAATTTATTTTTGTGAACGTTTGAACAAGAAGAACATGATGACAAGCGAAGCAATCATCAGATAAGGATAAAGTCCGATGCCGTCGGGACGTTGAGAAACGACTCCCATCAGTCCGTTCATGGTCGTCTGTCCCACCAGGGCTATGGCGAGTGCCACGCTGAATGCTGTGCCCGACAAGGAGGGATAGCGATTACCCAGCACGCTCAGTATCACGGGATAGGTGGCCGATAATCCTGCGCCTACTATTGCCATGCCGATGGCTGCGCGTATAAAGTCCGGCGAGAAAGCCAGCAGGCAGAAGCCTATGGCAGTCAGGGTGAGACTGTAAGGCAACACCGTTTCCGGTTTTACTTTTTTGAAGACTACCACTTGCAGCATACGGGCTACGGTCAGTCCTGCCACCATGCAGGTCAGTGCAATCAGTGCCCGGTCGGCAGGGATGTCGGTCATTTGGCCGAAGTAGCTTGTGGACCAGTTGTTGCACACTCCTTCAATGCCGCTCTGGAAAAAGAGGATGAAACTGAGCAGTAACAGGCTGCTTTCTTTCAGCAGTCCCAATCCTTCCTTTATCGGGAAGCCTTGTGCCTGCTTCGGCGCCGGGAAGCGTACGGGAATACAGAACAGGATTCCTGCCAGCATCAGTACGCCGATACCTTGCAATATCGTTTCGAAAGTGTAGTACTTGGCCAGTGCTCCCAGCAGCATCGGGATGCCCAGTGCTCCCAGTCCGTAGAACATACCCAGGAAACTGAGCTTCGAGCCTTTCTCTGCTTCGCCGGATATATCGGCCACTAATGCGTTGGTTTCACCATTTAAGATACCGCCTCCTAAACCGATGCCGACAATGGAGGCTTGCAGCAACGGGATGTTCTCGAAGAAAGCAAGCCCTTCCATACCCAGCAGTACGATGATACAGCTGGGTACCAACAGCGCCTTATGCCCGAAACGGTCGACGATAGGTCCGAAAATCAGTGAACCGACGAGCATGCCTAAAGGCAGGAACGTGACGAGCGAAGTCGTCTGCAGCCCGCTCAGGTCCAATTTTGTGATAAGGGAGGGTAGTACCGCTCCCAGTGTAATCATTGAAACTCCGAAAAAACACATCCCGATGCACGCTGCGGTGAATACGAGATTCTTGTGATAACTGTTACTCATACAAATGGTTTTTGATGGCAAGGAATGCTGCTCCTATCAGCCCGGCATTGCCGGACAACTGAGAAGGTACAAATTCCACCTGCTTGATGCTGAGCGGTTGTGCCCATTTGCAGGCTTCTTTGTAAATGTCATCTATAAAGATAGAGGCGGGACCGAATACACCTCCGCCCCAGATAATCTTCTGCGGGTTGAGCAGGCTGACGAAATTGGCCGAAGCCATGCCCCACATCTCCACCGCTTTGTGCAGTACGGAGACGGCAATCGGATCACCTTCATTGTAAGCGCTGAACACATCGTAAGCCGAAATGCGGCAGATAGGCTTCTGGCGCAACTTTCCTTTGTAGGCTTTATTGGCGCGGACGGCATCGCGCACCCTGGCTCCGATTCCGTTGCCCGAGGCGTAGTATTCAAAGCATCCGCAAGTGTCATATTCTTCTTTGTAAGGAGGTTGCAGTGCCATCCAGCCGGTGGCGCCGATAATGTCGTTGGCACCGTGCAGCACATGTCCGTCAATGATGATGCCGGCACCGATACCGGTTCCTACGGCAACGAACACTGCGCTGTGGCAATCTTTTGCCGCACCCTGCCACATTTCTCCATACATATAGCAGGTACGGTCACTGTCGATGTATATTTCTATTCCGGGAGGAGTGACGCTGCGCAGCTCTTCGTAAAGAGGATAATTTTCCCATCCGGGAATATTGGGCGCCCATACCCGGTTGGTCTGCGAATAGACGATGCCGGGGATGCAGATTCCTATACCGTCGATGTGTATGCGGCTTCTGCGTGCTACGGTGAGGAGTTTGGCGAGGATATCTGCGGCGAGTTTTCCTACTTCGTGCCCGGTTCTTCCTTTCAGAAGCCGTTTACGGTTGAACATCATGCTCCCGTCGGGTAGGAAAATGGCGCTGGCTATTTTGGTGCCGCCTATGTCCAATGCAATTGTTGCCATGGTGTTGTAGTATTTATCAGGTTGATTCACTAAGGTTGTATGCAAAGCTATGAATTTATTTCAATCTTCATGCATGCGGATCAGGGAATTTGTGTGTAAAACATGTAACCGATCACTAAAATATATTTAATGAAATAATGCTGATGTGTATTACCGGTATTATAAATGCTTTAAAATCAAATAATGAAACATTTTTTAGTGCAGCTTAATTTGCGATAGTTTGTGTTTGTTAACAGATGAGGGCTGCCGATGTATTAGTGGTAATTTATCAATGTGTACAGAACCTGTTTCAGTTAAAATCCTTATATTTGTCACTAAATAGATTTATGTATGGCTATAAGACCTCTTTACAACGAATTTCCTTTGTTTCTGAAGCGTTATTTTCCTTACAAAGTACAGAAAATATCGTTGAATGCCGGCTTTACCTGTCCCAATCGTGACGGGAATAAAGGTTATGGCGGTTGCACCTACTGTAACAATCAGACCTTCAACCCCGATTACTGCCGCACGGAGAAACCGATTACCCGGCAATTGGAGGAAGGCAAGCAGTTCTTTTCCCATAAATATCCCGAGATGAAGTATCTTGCCTATTTCCAGGCATATACCAATACCTACGGCGAACTGGAAACGTTGAAGCGGAAGTACGAAGAAGCCTTGTCGGTAGATGAAGTAGTGGGGCTGGTGATCGGTACCCGTCCCGACTGCATGCCCGATGATTTGCTCCGCTATCTGGAAGAGGTTAATAAACATACTTTTCTGCTGGTAGAGTACGGTATAGAAAGCACCTGCGACGAAACCCTCAAGCGTATCAATCGCGGGCATACCTTCCAGACTACCATTGATGCTGTGGAGCGGACTGCTGCTTGTGGCATCCTGACCGGCGGACATGTCATCCTCGGACTGCCGGGCGAGACGCACGAACGTATTGTGGCACAAGCCGGTGCCTTGTCCCGTCTCCCCCTTACTACCTTGAAAATGCATCAGTTGCAACTGATACGCGGCACCCGCATGGCTTTGGAATATGAGCAGCATCCGGAAGACTTCCATTTGTTTGATGTGGAAGAATACATCGCTCTTGTGATAGACTATATCGAGCATCTCCGTCCCGACCTGATATTGGAGCGCTTTGTCTCCCAATCACCCAAAGAACTGCTCATTGCACCCGACTGGGGGCTAAAAAATTATGAATTTAACCACCGGGTACAAAAAAGAATGAAAGAACTTGATGCATATCAAGGAAAGAAATATGAAATGTGAGAAAAAAGAATTATTTTTGCCACCGTTAGAATATGGAATCAATCTAAATAAAGAATAACAATGAACCCAAAAACAGTGATAAAAGGAAAAATCCACTACGTGGGAGTGAATGATCGCAATAAACATTTGTTTGAAGGAATGTGGCCTTTACCTTACGGAGTTTCTTACAACTCCTATCTGATAGACGATGAAACCGTAGCATTGGTAGATACGGTGGACATCTGCTATTTCGAGGTGTATCTTCGTAAAATAAAAAGTATCATAGGCGATCGCCCCATCCAATATCTTATCATCAACCACATGGAACCGGATCATTCCGGCTCTATCCGTCTTATCAAGCAGCATTATCCCGATATCATTATTGTGGGCAACAAGCAGACTTTCGGCATGATCGAAGGCTTCTACGGCGTGACGGGTGAGCAATATATGGTGAAAGATGAAGACTTCCTGGCTTTGGGACACCATAAGCTCCGCTTCTACATGACGCCGATGGTGCACTGGCCCGAAACGATGATGACTTTCGACGAAACGGAAGGCGTCCTTTTCTCCGGCGACGGCTTCGGCTGTTTCGGTACGTTGGACGGTGGTTTCCTCGATACCCGCATCAATCTGGACAGATGCTGGGACGAGATGGTGCGCTATTACTCCAATATCGTAGGCAAATACGGTTCTCCGGTACAGAAGGCGTTGGCAAAGTTGGGCGGTCTGCCTATCTCTACCATCTGCTCCACTCACGGACCGGTGTGGACGGAGAATATTGCCAAGGTTATCGGCATATACGATAAGTTGAGCCGTTATGCTGCCGATGAAGGTGTAGTAATAGCCTATGGCAGCATGTATGGCAACACGGAGCAGATGGCGGAAGCTATTGCTGCCGAACTTTCTGCGCAGGGCATCAAGAATATCGTGATGCACAATGTGAGCAAGAGTAATCCTTCTTATATCTTGATGGATATCTTCAAGTATCGCGGCCTGATTATCGGTAGTCCTACTTACAGTAACCAGATTTTCCCGGAAGTGGAATCCTTGCTTTCCAAGATACTGGTGCGTGAGGTGAAAGGCCGTTACCTTGGTTATTTCGGTTCCTTCTGTTGGGCAGGTGCTGCCGTGAAGCGTATGGGAGAGTTTGCTGAAAAGAGCAAGTTCGAGATCGTAGGCGACCCGGTTGAAATGAAACAGGCCATGAAAGACATCACCTACGAACAATGCGAAAACCTGGCACGTGCTATGGCGGAGCGTTTGAAGAAGGACAGAGGATAATTGAAAATTAAGAATTAAAAATTAAAAGTTGAAATAGAAATTACCCCTAATTTATTAACCTAATAAAACAATCACAATGAGACTAATCATTCAGCCGGATTATCAATCCGTATCAAAGTGGGCAGCACATTATGTTGCCGCAAGAATCAAGGCCGCTAATCCGACATCTGAAAAACCGTTTGTACTGGGATGCCCCACCGGATCTTCTCCTCTGGGCATGTACAAAGAACTGATCGACCTGAACAAGAAAGGCATCGTGTCTTTCCAACATGTGGTAACTTTCAATATGGACGAGTACGTAGGCTTGCCTAAGGAGCATCCCGAAAGCTACTACTCTTTCATGTGGAACAACTTCTTCAGCCATATCGATATCAAGCCGGAGAATACCAATATCCTGAACGGCAATGCTGCCGACCTGGATGCGGAATGTGCGCGTTATGAAGAGAAAATCCGTTCCTATGGTGGCATCGACCTCTTCATGGGCGGTATCGGTCCCGACGGACACATCGCTTTCAACGAACCGGGTTCTTCTTTATCATCACGTACCCGCCAGAAGACGTTGACTACCGATACGATCATTGCCAACTCCCGCTTCTTCGACAACGACGTGAACAAGGTTCCCAAGACTGCTTTGACGGTAGGTGTAGGCACCGTGCTCAGTGCCAAAGAAGTGATGATTATTGTAAACGGACATAACAAAGCCCGTGCCCTTTATCACGCAGTAGAAGGTCCCGTAATGCAGATGTGGACTATCAGTGCTCTGCAGATGCACGAAAAGGGTATCATCGTTTGCGATGACGCCGCTACTTATGAATTGAAGGTAGGTACTTACCGTTACTTCAAGGATATTGAAGCAGATCATCTTGATCCGGAAGGCTTGCTGAAATAAGCAGATATACTGGTGAACAAAAGGCACATTGTCTGCAAGACTTTCAAGTCGGGCAAGCAATGTGCCTTTTTGTTATTTTAAAAGCTGACTGTAGTTTTTCTATGATATTACCAGCACTCCAGCACGATTTCTCTCTATCCATTTATTCATCGGCGTTTCAGACCGTGTAGGATGCGTGTAGGTAGCGTGACGGTAAATGGTTACCGTCACGCTTTTTGAGGTGAATATTTAGCTGATTGTTGTTGTAACTTTCTTATATACAGCTATTATACTCTATTTTTGTAACTCTTCCTGAACTGTGCCAAAATAACTTCTATTAACACGAAAAATAGGGCTTTTCAGCCTTTTCTTTGCGCTTTTGGGCCGAAATGAGGTAGGAGAATGCGCATTTGCTTCGTTTGCTTTGTGCTTTTGCCTTGTGTATAATTCCTTTTTGGCCTATCTGCTTCTTCGTCCTTCAGCTTGGGGCTGTTCGGGGGACGGTCGTGGGCTGTATAGCCCTCGTACAAGAACCGTTCGGCCCGAATCCGAAGGACGAAGAAACAGATAAGGCTGAGACGCAAAACAGATAGGGGAAAACTGTATTTAGGACGTTCTGTTCCTTTGTTTTTCCTTTACATTCCGGATGCCTGTATCAGGGAAAACTTTTGTTCTGTCAAAATAGTGTCTGGTGGATAGAGTAATACATTTTTTATTATCTTTGAGACTTCTATAATAGTAAACACATTATGGAAATAAAGAGAGAGGATTTAAAACTACTAAATTTGATAAATATGAAAGGATGTTATTACTTATTCATCTCCTTATTCTTGTGGGGGTGTGCAGGAGAGAAGAAACAGAGTGTAGAATATGCCGATGCAACATATAAGTTGCTGGATGATGAAATAGCGACAACTATGCCGGGGACTTTGCGTGTTGCAGGTGATTTTTTGGTTTGGGAAGATCCCTTTGCGCGTGATTATTTTGTACGTGTGCACGAAAAAGCAACCGGGCGTCAAGTAGGAGCGATGGGAAAAGTAGGAGAGGGACCTCGGGAGTTTGTAACGGGAGGTATTAATGGAGCATGTATAGACAATCGTTATTTTGCTATGGATATAAATGGTAAAACAAGGGGATTCTTGTCTATTGATAGTTTGGTGCAGGGGAAGGATCCATTTGTGCCGTTGACCGATCAGGAAAAAGCATCCCGGCCGCCTATGCCGGAATTTGCAAAGGATTTGTATATAGGTATTACAGATGACGATGCGGAACATTGTTTTGAAGCCCTATTACATGGTCAGGCTTCTTCGTTTGGCAATTATCCCATTCCGCAAGTGAAACAATATTTAGGGGGAGAGAGAGAATATAATGCATCTCGTGGGGTATTTGTCTATTCTTGTTATGATTTCCCTTATTTAGCATTGTATCAGCAGGATGAAGATGAATTTTCATTGGTGTGGGAATGGAGAACAGATGATGACGAATACGAGATTCGGAACAATGAGATACTTTTTGACCGCAGGGTAAAAGGCGTTCGGGGACTTTGTATGAGTAAGGATTTTATTATTACATTACAACGAGACCGTAGAACGGATGATACGGATGAATCTACAGTGGGAAGAGATGCAAGCAAATGTCCTCGTACAGTTTTCTTGTATGATTATGATGGAAATTTAGTGAAGATTGTTGATTTAGGTATTCCCGTAATGCGTATTGCTGCAGAAAGCAAAGATAACACGTTGTATGCTATAGGGGTGAACCCTGATTTTGTGTTGGTAAAGTATGAATTGTAGAATATTGGTTGGTATAGTGTTGGGGAGTATGTCACTTCTTGTCGGTGCATGCCGACAAGCCACTCGTGTATTACATAACAAGTTGTGATTATGAGAAGTTTTATAGTAATACTTTTTCAGCATTAATACTTTTTTCTTGTGAAGATTCCAAGAGGAAAGGAGTTGCTGCTTTGTTACAAGGATGGGAGGGGAAAAAGTGAATTCATATTATCTGTTGGCGAAACTTTATACAGAACCGGGTTTTGAGCAGCTGGACAGGTTTGAGGCGATGAAACAGATTGTCCTGACAAAGGAACTGTCTGTGTCGAATTTTAAACGTTTTATGATAGATATTAAACCTTCAGCAGGATTTCAGTACACAAGGTTTGCTGTTGATGTGTTTTTGAAGTATTCATAATTTTGCATTGGTGTTTTTTGCTTGGTATCTTTGTAAAAATAAAGCATAGGTGGCATCGATGACTGTGAAAAGATGGGTATTATTAGGGAGTGGAACTCTTTGTGTGATAATTACGGCAGTGTATTTACATCTGCTGTGGGATGATTTTTCTCAAAAACGGCCAAAGTGGGATGCATTGGCAAAGGAAACGTTTGTGGAAGCGTTGAGTCTGGAAGTGAAGAAAAGAGGAGATGTCCCTATACAAGTGATATCTGTCAATTCTCCTAATAAGCAAATGTTGGAGGCACCGGTTCCTGAGTCTGTAACCTTGACCAGTGAGTATGGGACACGGATCTACAAAATTCCGAGAGAGAAGTTTGAGCATAGTCTTGTTAAAGAAGGAATTAAGAGAATGCTGCTTAGTATATTGCTCGAAAAATATCCCATTTCAGTGGATACATTGAATCTGCATTGGGATAGTTTGTTGCTCGAAAAGGGTATTATTGCGGACACTCGTATCCGATATTCTGTGACCGATTTGTTGGAGCAGACCATTGCTGTTTATTCAAGAAAAGAAGAAAAGCACGTACATGCAGATAGTTTATTATCCTGCTATATGGGGACTCGTTGTGAAGTGGAAGCAACCGGTTTCATCTCTTATAATCGGTGGGAAATGTTTGGTTGGCGACAGTGGATTATATTGTTCCTCCTTTGGTGTGTTTTTTTCTTTTTTATTCTGATATACGAGCGTTTGTTATCTTATTTGCGGTGTAAGTTTCGGAAGAAAGAAATAGTAGTCAAGGAAAAGGAGATTATAGTTGAAAAAGAAGTCATTGTGGAGAAGAAAGTTCGCTCTGTGGAGGTGGATGCGAAGAATGTGAGGCTTTATGAGTTGGAAGATGGCGTATTTTTTGATTCGGAGAATATGACCTTATTCAAAGAAGAAGGCGGAATAACGAAAAATGTGGCTCCCCAAATATCTATTCTCTTGAAGTTGTTTCTTAATGCAGAAGGATATCGTCTGACAGTGGAAGAAATAGATAGGGAAATATGGAACGGAACCGGGGATGCTGAAAAATTGCATACGTTGATGTACCGTTTGCGGAAAACCTTGAAAGGAATTTCTTCTTATGTTGTAGCTTTTGAGGGTGATGGGAGTTATCAACTAAAAATCCCCATTTCATCGAGGAAAAAGCCGTCTCGGAGCCTGAAAGACGCGACTAACCATTACTGATATTCCCCGAAAATACACTTTGGTCACTAATGGTCAGTCATTAAATTTTGAGCGTATATTACTTTATGCGTAAGTTTGTCCGTCGAAAATCAGCACAGAAGTATTGTGTGTGAAATATCTAATACGAATATTGAAGATGAAAAAGAGAGTTATTGTAGTCGGTCTGTTTGCAGTTTGTGCATTTACTGCATTTCATGGGTTTAAATACGATGACTGCTCTTCTAGTGATTGCTAATGTATGATTAATTTGTGAGATTCGAATTATGAGCTCGTTTTTGACTCATAATTTGAATCTCTAGTTAGCTGAAATTTTAATATTATGGGAAAATATTATCTTGTTATAAGTTTATTGCTCTTCACAACATTCTCTTGTTCTAATCGTGAGAAGGTATTAGATACTGAAAAAGTACTTCATCTAGAGAAACCTAATTTTGAGAATTGGGCATCTTTAATTCATTTGGAAGAAGTGATCTGTTTGGATGAGAATGAGGACTCCTTACTCACTATAGCAAATAAATGTTTGATAAGTGATAAACGTATTTTGTTTTGGGATTATAAAATGAAATGTGTGTATGTGTACAATCGCCAAGGAAAGTTTTTATGTACAATAGGCCGTCAAGGAGGTGCAGATTTTGAATGTGTAGACTTACGTGATATTATATTTTCTGGTAGACAAAATGAAAGGATAGAACTGCTTGATGTAACAGGAATTCTTATGTATGACACTGAAAATTGTAGTTTTATTAAGAAAAGCAAACTTGGCATGTCTGATATAACTATGTATTATAAATTTATTCATCTTCAGGATGATGATTATTTGTTTTTCACGGATGTGGGAGAGTATTCCATCTATAATTGGGATGGCACAAAATTGCACGGCTTAAGAAAAAGGGAAGGATATCAACTTATAACCAATCGTTTCTGTACTTATGGAATGACTAGTTTGGTTGCACCTGATTATGGTCGGTTTGTTATTGATGAGTTTACAGATGGGCTGCTTACCCCTAAATACTATCTTGATTTTGGTAGTGAAGAATTGCCTGAGAGAGAGCTGCCGATAACGAGTAGACAATTTGAAAGAATTGATCGGATAGAAGAATATTTTAAATCAATAGTGGATGTGAAAGAGAGTGTAGATTGGCTTTATGCTAAAGTCGTTGGTCCGTCACAAGTTTATTATGACATATATAGTAATAAAAAAAACGGAGCATTGTGGGCCGGCCCTGCAGATATGAAGTTAGGCTTAAGTATTGTCACTATAGAAGGCAATTCTTTTTGGGGAATAATATATCCGGAGTATCTTTCAGAGGAATCTTCTTTTTATGCTACTGTTCAGAAGTATATAGATAAAGAAAAATTAGTTCCTATTCTTGTAAAGTTTGGCGTGTATGAAGAATAGATTGTATTTAGCTCTTTTCTTGTTGTGTCTTGCTTCATGTAAACAGTTAGATAAAGAACGGCTTGTCAAGTCCGTATTGAATGGGTGGATGGGTAAAATTATCATAATACCTGATTCAACATGTTTTTCATCACGGAAAGAATAACTTTTATATTAACCCATAAAAACAAGGAAAAAATGGGAAAGAAACTGTAACATGCCGTTATGTTTACTAAGTAGATAATCTTAATTTATTTAGACTATGAAAAAGTTTAATTTTATAATAGCAATATTTGTTCTGCTCACTTGTTCCTGTTCCCCTTCCTTGCAGAAAGAGGTCTCTCCTGCCAATGTCGTAGACATAGATATAAGCAAATGTGAAGATCTGGATGCCGAAAAGTATTTTGACAAGATTAGGTATGTAGCATTGGAAACCACTACAGACGCACTTATCGGCGAGTTTACCAAAATATATCTGACGGATGGATATATCGTTGTTTTCGATCAGAAATCAATGGCTGTTTTTCTGTTTGGTGCCGATGGCAAGTTCATCAGGAAGATTGGCGAGAAAGATGAAGGACCGGATGAATATCTGTTTATAAATGATATTCAGTTTGACAAAGAACAGATGTTGATATTTGCGCATGAGAGATTCCAAAATTGTATCTATACTTATGATTTGGAAGGAAATTTGCTGGATAGAAGTCAGAAAGCAGTGGTCCACTTCAACTCCTTCTTCAAGAGCAAAGAGGGCGTTTGGGTATATAGTTGTTTTAGCAAGGATAATCCGGAACATTATAATCTGACCCTCTTAAGTGCTGATTTGCAGAATATAGAAAAACAATATTTTCCACAAAGTGAATTTGTAAATGTAACATTCTCTTCTACATTTGTATGCGATGGGCACGGAAGGGTATTTTTCTACTATCCGTCGAGCAACATCATCCATGAGATTATCGGTACGGATGTTGAGCCTTTTCTGCAAGTCGATTTTGGAGATGCTACATTACCCTATGACAGGATTGTCAAGACAAGGAATATGGAGGATTATGACAAGCTGCTTTCCGCAACAGATTACTTGGGAAACATCAACCGATGTTTTGTGAATCGTGATAGGCTTTTCTTCTCATTTTCCGGTGTAGGATTGGGCACATCAAACAGTTACAACTGTTACTATGACCTGAACTCGGGGGAAAGAAACGTGTTCAGCAATCCTTTTATGCAGCCGGCTAAATATCCCATCTCCACAAACTTATTGTATGCCACGGACACCATACTGGTTTATCCCGTTTATCCGTCTATATTTTCAGAAGACAGCTTTGTTGAACTGAGTAAGCAACTGTCCACCGATATACAGTTTGATTCTAATCCTATTTTAGCAATCTGCCCATTGATGAAATAATTTGTTAAGTGGAAATGCAAAATAAGTAAGGAAACCCTATGACGAAGAAGCTGAAACAGATGCCGAAGTGGCTGAATGGGATTGTGAACCTGGCTTTCTATTGTGCCTGCTCTAAAGGTATCATTAGCTAAAAATCCCCATTTCATCGAAGAAAAAACCGTCTCGGAGCCTGAAAAGCAAGACTGACCATTACTGACATTCCCCGAAAATACACTTGGTCACTAATGGTCAGTCATTAAATTTTGAGCGTATATTATTTTATGCGTAAGTTTGTCCGTCGAAAACCAGAACAGAAGTATTGTGTGTGAAATATCTAATACGAATATTGAAGATGAAAAAGAGAGTTATTGTAATCGGTCTGTTTGCAGTTTGTGCATTTACTGCATTTCATGGGTTTAAATCAGAAAAGAAGGTGAATGACCTGCTTCTTATGAATGTAGAAGCATTGGCGTATGACGAAAGTGATGTCCCAATAAGATGTGCCGGGACGGGAAGTGTGGATTGTCCCGGAACACAAATTAAAGTTCAGTACGTAGTAGTAGGTTATAGCCTTGAAGAACTTTATTAAAATATTGTCCCTATTTCTTTTGCTGGCAGCATGCACATCTGCGCCAGTGCAAAAAGGAATGTTTTATGCCGATTTTCCGGAAACACTGGAACTGCGAGGCGAGACAATTCCGTTGGACACCGCTTTGTTCCGTTATCCTTTTCGTGTTCGGGTGCAAGGTGATAAAGCTGTGGTGCTTGATTTGCATGGAGCGGACCATTTCTTTCAAGTTTTCCATTACCCCGATGGAATCTATTTGACTTCTTTCGGCAAGCGGGGAGATTCTCCCGAAGAAATGGTTTCTGCCGAAAATATTCGATGGAATAGGGGATTTTTGTGGGCACTCGATGCAAATAAGTCAGAATTGGTTAGGTTTGGATTTGCTTTGTCCGGTGATTCACTACTTCGCCAAGAAGCAGTACCCCTGGATAAAGAGATTCTTAGGGCGTTGGATTTTGTGCAATACGATGATTCTGCTTTTATCGTTCCCGATTATTCGGGGAATAGTCGTTTCTGCATGGTCAATCGACAGGGTAAGTTGCTTCGCAAGATGGGAGCTATACCCTCTGTCGATGAAGATGCTTTGAAGAATGCCCGTCCTGCCTTGGCGCAGGCATGGCGTAGCTTCATCGACTATAATCCCCGAAACGGGGTGCTTGCCGCAGTGACCCAACTGGGCGAAGTAATCGAAGTCTATAACCTGAAGGACAGTACGCACGTGGTACGCATCGGCCCACACGGCGAACCGGAGTTCCAGGTTTCGCAAGGCTACGGCATACCTACGGGCATCATGGGATTCAGTGATGTACAGGTTACGGACAGTGCCATCTATGCGGTTTTCCACGGACGTTCGTTCAAGGAAATTGCACGAAGTGCACAGAAAGGCATTGATTTGCCGGACGGCGGACAGTACATCTATGTGTTTAGTCTGTCGGGTGAACCGCTCCGCAAGTATGTGCTGGACCATTATATATATGGTATAAGTGTGGATGAGCAGAGAGGCATTATCACAGCTACGGATGTGAACAAGGACGAGCCGATAATAAAGTATAAAATGAAATAAAATAAAGGAACGGATGGTTAACGTTTATTGGATATTGCGCACCATCCATTCCATAACCCACTAAAGAAAGGAGGTCACGGCAAAGGTACATATTTAATTTGAAGAAGCAACGTGTTTGCTTTTTCCGTTGAAACGATAGATACGGATTTTTATATAAGAAAGTAAAGTTGATGTGTAAGACCTATTTTAAAAATAACATTATGAAGTATATGCTAATGTTCTTTAAATCTGTTTGCTTATTCTTGTTTCTATTATCTATAAGTGGATGTATGGAAAAACATTGTAGTAATATTAAGGAAGCGAGCAAGTGGAAAGGGAAACAGTTAATTCTTCCAGCGAAAAATTGTTACTCGCAATTTGGGCGTGACTCTGTTATTTATGATATAGCTAATTCCTCATATAAAATATTAGTGCTTATAGGTAAAGAGGAATGTATTAGTTGTAAGTTCAATATTGGTAATTGGAAAAATCTTATTTTAGAAGTTGATTCCATAACTTCTTCTAAAACAGAGTTCATTATTATTATGGAACCATTATACCAACGTGAGATCTATACAATGCTAAAATCATACAATTTCTTAACTCCCATTTGTATAGATAATAATTGCTTGTTTAGAAAAACTAACAAAATGAGTGATTCCGAATCTCACGTTTGGTTAGTTGATCCCAATAATAGAATTATTAATATAGGCGATCCTACTATCAATAAGAATGTTTACAATGATTATTTAAATATGATAAATAGTCACTATTTGTTTAACGATTAATTAATTTACTTATGAAAAATAAAAAACTTTTTTTGCTTAGTTGCTTTTTTTTATCTATTTGCAGCTTTTTTACAGCATACAAATATCAAAACTTGGAAGCTTTCTCCAATTTAGTCTTGCAAAATATTGAATCGTTAGCACAAGAAGAAGGAAGTGACCATGGGAATATTGATTCTACATTGGAACCATATTATAAGCAAAGTTCTAAAGTTATATGGATTAAAGGTGCTAATGTCTCTACTATAGTTCCATGCTGTGAGAGTGTTTCTAGTAAATATAGTGGGTGTGCAAAAGGATTAGATCGTTGCTAATTCAAGAAAGTGTATCAAAATTTGATATCTATAGAGTATTCTTTCATATAGAATAACATGAGGGGGGCTGGTATGTTAATGTATGCTGAACTTCAGATTGTTTTTTAATGAGGGTAAAATATAATAATAAATTTTGATACAACTTCTTATTTGTAAAATACATATAAATATGAAAAATACTGTGTCGTTTTTTGTGCTGGCTTTGTTGTTGCTAAGTACTTTCTTCTCTTGTCATTCTGCTTTTGATGAGGCAGTAACATACACTGCTTATTTAAGTAATCCAAAGTCGAATTTGTTTTTGTCAACTTTTACGAAAGAAATGCACTCTGTGAAACTTCAGCTTCCATCTCCGTATTTTTGGGGAGTAGTGGATGAAGTCGTTTTAAAGGATGATAATTATTTTGTTGTAGATAAGAGGCAAAATATCGTATTTCGTTTTGCTAAGGACGGCACATTTCTTAATACTATAGGGAAAAGGGGGCAAGGCCCTGGAGAATATGCATGCATGAGTAATTTTTTTGCTAATGACACAAGTGTTTTTGTGTGTGATATTGGAGCAAGAACCATCTATAATTTTTCATTTGATGGAAAATTTTTGAATACTGTAAAAATGTCACATGCACTTGTTTTTGATGATATTGCAGTATTGCCTAATGGACATTTCCTGTGTCACCGCCTTTCTGATGATGAAAATGGTAGAGGGGTATGGACTACAGATCAATTTAGTGGAAACAGAAAAGAAGTGCTTGAATATAAACAAGGGAGTCCATATATTCATTCTGATTGGAATACTTTATATACAAAAAGTGATGGTCAAATTCAGGTTTATAATCCTGCTGATGGAAGTTATTACCAAATGAATTCGATGGGCGATACTGCTGTAAAAACAATGAAATTGATATGTGACAGAAAAATGTTAATTGATTTAGAATGCTCAGATAGCGAAATGCTCAAAACAAAGGAAAAATGCGCTTATTCTCCTTTCACGATTGATGGTGAGAACTACATATTGTCTTTGTGGTTTATGTTTCCTGAGCATCAAGTAGCATGGACGATATGCCGAAAAAGAGATGGAAAGGTGGATATTGGATCTTTGCTTAAATTGGACATCTCGGGATATACTGAAATTGGACGTCCGGTTTCATCAAATATTCCTAATACATTAGTGATTGTATATACAGATGAATTTCCAAAAGAACAGTTCCCTGATGCTTATAAATCTATAGAATTAAATGAAGGAGTAGCTGTATTGAGTTTCTTAGAACTTAAATGAAACTTTTTGCGATTTTGATGGTCGCTGTAGTCGCAACATTTGCAGGCTACAATCTTTATCAGTCACAGAGAATGGAAACGATGTCGGACTTGATGCTGGCCAATGTGGAGGCATTGGCTGATAATGAAAGTGCTGATGACTATGATAGAGTGGATAAAATTACAACTGATTATACGGATCCTAAAACAGGGAAGAAAAGAACAGTAATTACTATTGTGTGTGATGGTTCAGGATTGTTATCTTGTGAATAAATGGACTATAAGGCTGATATAGTCTTGGATGATATGAGGGCATTGTTATTTTTTATTTGAAATTTGTTAAAGATAAAAATAGAAAAACGATTACTAACGAGCCCTCATGTATTTGTATTATTAAAAAAATAGGAGTAGGCTAAAATATTTATTATGAAAAAAAATACGCTGATTATATTATTGACTTTTTTGGTACTTTCATGTAATCAAGGTGTACGCTCTGATAAACTGGTAGATTGTGTTACAATAGAAGTACCCTTAAGCAGGGAGGATTCACCTGAAATATTTGATTCTCTTTTTAAATTTAAACGTCTTGTTGCTTTAGAAACAAATGCTGAGTGTCTCATCAAAAGAGTGTCAAAGATTGTATTTTATAAAAACAATATTTATGTATTGGATGGCAGGGAGAGAAAAATATTTACTTTCAATGATAAAGGCGATTTTTTGAAATGTTATAACCATTTGGGACAAGGGCCAGGTGAATATGTATCTCTTGTGGATTTTACTGTCAAGAATGATACTTTATTTTTGTTAGATGGATCTGGGGCTCAATTACTACAATATAGTTTGGCTGATTCATTACTGTGTACACTAAAGATTGATAAGGCTGAAGGTCTTTATGTTTTTTCAAATGGAAAGTTTGCACTGAATAGGAAATTAGGTTTTGCAGACAGGAACCCGGATAATTCTTATCGTAGTTATGCTTTTTATGATAAGAGTAAGAAAGTCTATGATAGGATTCCGTTCAATAAGCATTTATGTGGATATTCATTTACACATGGTGAAGGTGCAAATAATTTTTATACTTATGATGATTCAATTTTTACCTTGTTTCCATTTAATGATACAATCTACTCAGTAAAGGAGAATGGTGATTTAAATCCCTATATAGCAGTGCAGATAGGTAAAGAACACATAAGCCTGAGTGATGATAGAAAGCAAGTTGATAAACTGAGAATAGAAGGTATAACCCCTTCTATCCATGCTTTTTATAAGTGGAATGAATATTTGTTTTTTGCCTATTTTTATAAAGATAAACCAAGTAAATGTGTTCTCGCAAAAGAAGATGGCAATATATTATACCATAGTTCTTTGACGTTGGATGAAAATTTGTTACCAATTCATGCTGTGGCTTATGATACGGATGATACAAACAAATTATTATTGAGTGTAATGCGCCCATTTGAAATATTGCCAATAGCTAAAAGAAATTCAGAGAAAAGTAATATTTTAGATGAATTGGCCGACAAGTGTTTGGAAGACGGTAATCCGATATTTGCTTTTTATGAACCGAAGTTTTGAGAAAGTATTACTTTTTTATTTATTGGTAAGTTTTAATTATGCAATGTATGGGAAAATGGGGTATAAGTTTACTTTTGTTATGTGGGCTACTTATGGCCTGTAGTGGAAGTAATCGAAGGATGGTTGGACAGACTTTGACGGAGTGGATAGGGAAAGAGATGTTTTATCCTTCTGAGATGAATTTCACTCTATTAAATAAAGATCTAACGGAAAATTGTTTTAGAAAGTCCTCTTTTACGATTCTGAATTATGTAGATTCTACTGGATGTACTAGTTGTAAATTGCAATTATCAAAATGGAAAGCGTTTATATCTGATTTGGATTCTATATTTGCAGGAGAAGTGCAGGTTCTTTTTTTTGTTCATCCAAAGAAAAAAGAAGAGATAGAATTCTTTATAGAAAGAGATATGTTCAATTATCCTATAATTTTTGATGTAGGCAATCACTTCTATTCTATGAATCAGTTGCCAAACAAATCAACTTTTCATTGTTTTTTGTTAAATTGCAGCAATAGAGTTTTAGCAATAGGAAATCCTATTCATAATCATAAAATAAGAGAACTGTATTTGAAGATAATTAGGGGTGATAAAGTGGAATTGGAGGGCAATAATATAATCATAAGGACCAAAGTTAGTATGGATAAAACCATTGTTTCTTTGGGTGATTTTGACTGGCAAAAAGAGCAAAAAGTGACTTTTTTTTGAAGAATATAGGTAACAAGCCTTTAGTGATTGAAGACATGAACACCTCTTGCGGTTGTACTGCTGTAGAGTACTCTAAAGAACCTGCTCTACCGGGAAAGGAGATAGCATTGAATGTGACTTATAAAGCCGATCATCCCGAACATTTCAACAAGACGATAACCGTATATTGCAATGCAGATACTTCTCCCATTGTTCTGAAAATAAGTGGAAATGCAAAATAAGTAAGGAAACCCTATGACGAAGAAGCTGAAACGGATGCCGAAGTGGCTGAATGGGATTGTGAACCTGGCTTTCTATTGTGCCTGCTCTAAAGGTATCATTAGCTAAAAATCCCCATTTCATCGAAGAAAAAACCGTCTCGGAGCCTGAAAAGCAAGACTGACCATTACTGACATTCCCCGAAAATACACTTGGTCACTAATGGTCAGTCATTAAATTTTGAGCGTATATTACTTTATGCGTAAGTTTGTCCGTCGAAAATCAGCACAGAAGTATTGTGTGTGAAATATCTAATACGAATATTGAAGATGAAAAAGAGAGTTATTGTAATCGGTCTGTTTGCCGTTTGTGCATTTACTGCATTTCATGGGTTTAAATCAGGAAAGAAGTCGAATGACCTGCTTCTAATGAATATAGAAGCTTTGGCGTATGGCGAAAGTGATCTTCCTATAGACTGTGCCGGGACGGGAAGTGTGGATTGTCCCGGAACACAAATTAAAGTTCAGTACGTAGTAGAAGGTTATAGTCTTGAAGAACTCTATTAACATATTGTTCCTATTTCTTTTGCTGGCAGCATGCACATCTGCGCCAGTGCAAAAAGGAATGTTTTATGCCGATTTTCCGGAAACACTGGAACTGCGAGGCGAGACAATTCCGTTGGACACCGCTTTGTTCCGTTATCCTTTTCGTGTTCGGGTGCAAGGTGATAAAGCTGTGGTGCTTGATTTGCATGGAGCGGACCATTTCTTTCAAGTTTTCCATTACCCCGATGGAATCTATTTGACTTCTTTCGGCAAGCGGGGAGATTCTCCCGAAGAATTGGTTTCTGCCGAAAATATTCGATGGAATAGGGGATTTTTGTGGGCACTCGATGCAAATAAGTCAGAATTGGTTAGGTTTGGATTTGCTTTGTCCGGTGATTCACTGCTTCGTCAAGAAGCAGTACCCTTGGATAAAGAGATTCTTAGGGCATTGGATTTTGTGCAATACGATGATTCTGCTTTTATCATTCCCGACTATTCCGGTGACAATCGTTTCTGTTGGGTGAACCGGCAAGGCAAGCCATTGCGCAAGACGGGAACGATTCCCTCTTCCAATGAAGATGCTTTGCAGCACTCCCGTCCTGCATGCGGTTTTCCACGGACGTTCGTTCAAGGAGATTGCACGAAGTGCACAGAAAGGCATTGATTTGCCGGACGGCGGACAGTACATCTATGTGTTTAGTCTGTCGGGTGAACCGCTCCGCAAGTATGTGCTGGACCATTATATATATGGTATAAGTGTGGATGAGCAGAAGGGTATTATCACGGCTACGGATGTGAACAAGGATGAGCCGATAATTGAATATAGAATGAAATGAAATAAAGGAACGGATGGTTAACGTTTATTGGATATTGCGCACCATCCATTCCATAACCCACTAAAGAAGGAGGTTTTGACAAAGGTACATAATTAATTTGAAGAAGCAATACGTTTGCTTCTCCGTTGAAAGGATAGATACGGAAAGAATAACTTTTATATTAACCCATAAAAACAAGAAAAAAATGGGAAAGAAACTTTTTGCAATTCTGATGGTCGCTGTAGTCGCAACATTTGCGGGCTACAATATTTATCAGTCACAGAGAATGGAAACGATGTCGGACTTGATGTTGGCCAATGTGGAGGCATTGGCTTATTATGAAGGTGATGATACAATTGACCCCAATAAAGCTTATGGTTATAAACTTGTTAATTGTCTTGATAAATTTGGAGCGGCAAAAGGTGCCAGATGTATCTCTGTAGAGGATAGTAAAAGTTCATGCGCATATAGTAGTGCTTGGGGCAAATGCGATTGAATGAAATGTACCTTTTAAAAACTGGGAAATAGCCAAAAAACTATTAGAAATGAATAAGCATAAGATAATAGTATATTTTTTATTTGTTTTTGCATTCTGTTTTTCTTGTTCGGAAGGCAGAGTGCAAAAACAAAACAACGTAATTGTAGATTTGACAAAAGGAGTGAAAGACAGTATAGGCTATTCTTTATTTGTAGATTCTATCGAGCATATTAATTTAGAGACAACGGATAGTTGTCTGATTGGTAAAATTACGGATATGGCAATAAGCCGGAGCGATATATTCCTTTTTGATGGACAACAACAGACGGTATGGCGATTTGGCAGAGATGGTAAATACCTTAATAAAATATCCGGGAAAGGCGAGGGACCGGGCGAATACGGCTATATCAGCCAATTTGAGTATGATGACAGAAAGAATCAGATTGCAGTTCTGTCTTCCGGTCAGAAAGCTATTTTGTTTTATACTCCGGAAGGAAAGTATCTGAAAACAGTGAAATTAGAAATGAGACCTGATGATTTTAAGATATGTCCTCAAGGTGGATTTATTTTGTCTAATTCCGGTTTGGATGAACCCGAGGCGGGGATTTATCATGTGGACGAGTCCGGTCAAGGAATGGTGTGTTTAGTAAAAAGGGACGGCAATCATCTTGTTTATATAACTTCTGAATGGGAATTATGTTCTTATGAAGATATAATATGTTTTATGGCTCCGAATTTTGATAATGTGGTGTATAATTTTGAAAATCAGGAACTTTCTGTTGAATATCCTTTTAGAATGAAACCTAATTTGAAGCATAATTATAAGAAAACTGTATCTTTGCAACACTTAGAGGATTTTATACGAACAACATATCTGGAAGGAAAAAGGTGGATATGGGCGACCTATTGGTCTTCTGTTGATGATTTAAGAATATTCGTCTATTCAAAAGAGACTGGCGAATATTGGATAGGGAGAGGAATGGTGAATGATTCTGATGATAGTGGAATTGGTAGGAAAACTTCTGTAACACAGGATAATACATTTGTTACCTGGCAGGAAAATGAGAACCCGAACGAAAACCCGACTATCCAGATATTACATCTGAAATGAATTCGGACTATTAACCCATAAAAAAAAGAAAAAAATGGGAAAGGAACTTTTTGCGATTCTGATGGTCGCTATAGTCGCAGCATTTGCGGGCTACAATATTTATCAGTCACAGAGAATGGAAACGATGTCGGACTTGATGCTGGCTAATGTGGAAGCGTTGGCTGATGATTCGGAATATGTTATAGGGACTATAGGAACCAATTGGAAAACATATAGAGTGACGTGTACTAAAACGGTTGGCTTTGATTATGGCTTAGTTTATACAAAAACTACTACTTATATTTTCAATATATGAAACATTACATTGCAAAACAACTTAACGAAGAAGATAATCCTATTCTGATATGGTTTCACATGAAAAAATAGAACTGCTTCGCAAATATGTGTCGGACCACCATGTTTATGACATATCCGTGAATGAAGAAAAGGGCATCATCCTTGCTACGGATGTGAATAAGGATGAGCCGATAATTGAATATAGAATGAAATAAAAAAGTAAAAATATGGATGGAGAGGAACGGGCGGTGAACGTCTTGTTGGTGCATGATGAACCGCCCGTTCCGTAACCCACCAAGAAAGGAGGTCGAGGCAAAGGTACGGAATTAATCTTAAGAAGCAATACGTTTGTTTCTCCGTTGAAAGAATAGATTACGGAAAGAATAAACTTTATATTAACCCATAAAAACAAGAAAAAAAATGGGAAAGAAACTTTTTGCGATTCTGATGGTCGCTGTAGTTGCAACATTTGCGGGCTACAATATTTATCAGTCACAGAGAATGGAAACGATGTCGAACTTGATGTTGGCCAATGTGGAAGCATTGGCTCGCTATGAATTGCCAGAAGTTGATGTTACATGTGGAAGTGAAAGTGGCGCTTGTTGGGCTGCATCGGGAGATTGCTATGTGAGTTGGTTTATTCGTTATGATGATTGCGCTTTTTGTGGATATACATCCTATTCTTGTGATTCTCCTTGTTTGCATTAGTGAAATGGTTGGATTGCTTTAATTCTACTAAATTAGAAAGTGTATCAAAACTAAAATTAGTTTTCATTCTGCCATTTGGAGAACTTTAGCTTGAAGAATCTCCTTCCTTTATGATGAGAGAAGAGATTCTTCACTGCGCTTAAAATGACAGAATGATACACTTGTCAAAGTTTTGACATATTCTTGTGTGCTAATAATTAAATTTATTTATGGACTTTAAGAAAATGTGTTTAAGAAAATATGTTTTTGTGAACAATATAGTAATTATATTGGGGGTGGCTATTGCTGGTGCGTGTTCATTGGATAACTCGGAAAGAAATAATGAGATTGAAAATATTCCTATTGAGCTACAGGAAGTATCTTCGGATGTTTCGTCATTTATAGAGAAGATTGAAATTGTACCTTTAGAAACGAATGATTCTTCTTTGATAGGTGCTTACAGAAAAGCGATGTATGATAAGGATATGGATATTTATGCTGTGTATGGTAGAGATCAAATAGTAGTGACTTTCTCTGGTGATGGAAAATTTATCGGAAGTTCAAAAAAAATGAAAGGTGAGGGACCGCAGGAATATTATATGGCAATCGATATGAAGTTCAATCCTTTTTTAAATGGAATTGATTTGCTGAATCCATATGGGGTGATTTACACTTATACTCCTGCTTTTGATTTAATTTCTATAAAAAAAATAAATCCGGAGTTCTTTGTGGATGCATTGATGGCTTTGGATGTAGATGATTATATATTCTCAATACCTTCAATTTGGGTAAATCAGGAAGTTACTTTTGTGAATACAGAAACACAGCAATCGCATATGGCGGTTTATGATGGAACGATATCTTCTGGAAATACAATGGATAGGGATTGCTTCCATAAAATTGGAAATGATTTTTACTTTGTTCCCAAAGGTATTAATTATTATTTTTATCGGATTGACGAGATAAATAAGACACTTGTCCCGATTATTTTTCTTGACTTTGGAAATGCCGAGATAAAGGAAAATAAACTTCCAGGGGTTGCTGCTGGTAAAAGAACAAAAGCAAAGGGTACAAAGCCCGATAAGAAAAGAGATGCCTTATTAAAAGAGATGCAAGAACGAAGCCAATATATACGGGACAATGACTTTATAGTTCCTTTGGTGAAGTTTTTTAATGATGACTATGTATATATTCATTTTGCTAAGGGACGAGTAGGACTGGGGGGAAATTATATATATAATAGAAAGAAGAAGAAAGGTTTCTTGCTAAAAGATGGGAAGCCTTTTATAATGCCGCCCTGCTTTGCAATTATTGATAATGTATTAATGACTATTTGTGATGCTTATCATATACCGGAATTAGTGAATGTTGATTTAATGACGATAGATGAAATAGAGAAAATGGAGCAGTTAAAGGACGACGATAATCCTGTAATTCTGAAATACTATTTGCGGAAATGAAATATTTGATTCCTATTTTTATGGTTGTCTTGCTATTTTCATGTAAAAATGCAGAACACGAAAGAATCTTGCGTACAATCTCTTATTGGCAAAATCGTGAGATTATTTTCCCTAAAGATACCTCTTTTATTAGTTATAGCCGAAAATGGGGGGCACGAAAAATGTCTTTGCAGAAAGGCGAGTATACTATTTTGTGTTATGTCGATTCAATAGGATGCATGAGTTGTAAATTGCGATTACCAGAGTGGAAAGATTTTATATATAAGATGGATTCTATGTCTCATGGTAATATTCCTTTTGTTTTTGTTTTCCAATCAAAAGCTACCAATGATTTAATTCATTTTCTGAAAAAAACAGGCTTTGATTATCCTCTTTTCATTGATACAAACAATAATTTCGACCGGCTAAATGGATTTCCTACGGATATTCAATTACAAACTTTCTTGCTAAATCGAGATAATAAAGTTATTGCAATGGGCAATCCTATATATAATCCTAAGGTAAAGGAATTGTATATAAATATTGTTCAAGGAAAAAATGTGAATACCAGTAAAAGTATCAATCTTCAAACAGAAGTAAAGGTGGATAGCAATTTTATATCTTTGGGTGATTTTGACTGGCAAAAAGAGCAAAAAGCGACTTTTTTTTTGAAGAATACGGGTAATAAACCATTGGTTGTTGAGCATGTGAACACTTCTTGCGGCTGTACTTCCGTATCCTATTCCAAGGAGCCCGTGCAACCGGGCAAGGATATTGCTTTGGAAGTGACTTATAAAGCCGATCATCCCGAACATTTCAACAAGACGATAACCGTATATTGCAATGCAGATACTTCTCCCATTGTTCTGAAAATAAGCGGAAATGCAAAATAAGTAAGGAAACCCTATGACGAAGAAGCTGAAACAGATGCCGAAGTGGCTGAATGGGATTGTGAACCTGGCTTTCTATTTGTGCCTGCTTGCCGCGATACTGGTTGTGTTGCAGGTGTTCGTCGTGACTTCTTTCAGGATTCCTTCCGACTCGATGGAACCTGCCATGCTGCCGGGTGACTATATCCTGGTGGATAAATGTTCTGCCGGTGCGAGGTTGTTCGATGTGCTTTCGGCATTGGACCGGAAGGAGGTGACGATACGCCGCATGCCCGGTTGGCGGGATTTCAAAAGGGAGGATGTGCTTGTATTCAATTTCCCTTATCAGCCCCATCGGTGGGACAGCATTGCTTTCGACGTGATGAAGTATTACGTGAAGCGTTGCGTGGCCATCCCCGGCGATACGTTGGAGATAAGAAACGGATTCTACAGAATACGCGGGCTGAATGAACCTGTGGGATGCCTGGAGGCCCAGAAGGGAATAGCGCAACTGCCGGACAGTGGGGTGCCGGGTATTGTGATGGGAACTTACCCATGGAATGAAGAACTGGGATGGACCATCAAGGAGTTCGGTCCGTTGGTGGTACCCGCAAAGGGGCAGGTGGTGAAAATGGATTTCAGGGCGTGGCTGCTTTATCGTTCTCTGATCAATCGGGAACAGGATAGCCATTTGCGGGTGGATGCAGGTGGACGGGTACTGCTGGGCGACAGCGTGATTTCAGAATACTGTTTTTGCGAGAATTATTATTTCATGGCGGGCGATAAGGCCGTGAACTCGCAGGACTCCCGCTATTGGGGACTGTTGCCGGAGACATTTATTGTAGGCAGGGCATGGCGGATATGGAAGTCGGAAGACCCGGAGGATGGGAACATGCGCTGGAAACGGACTTTAAAAAGAATAGAATGAAAGGAATTATGAATGGTTGGCTGATGGGCTGTATTTGCTTGTTGATGGCAATGTTTCTGTCTTGCCGGAATGATATGGCTTTGGAACAAGTACTGGATGCGGCCGGGGAACATAGGCCGGAGTGGGAATATGTGCTGGAACATTACAGGAATGACCGGCAGAAGTATGCTGCCGCCCGCTTCCTGCTTGTCAATATGCCGGGAGCTTTCAGCCGGAGCCGGGCTGATATTCCCGATGGCAGATTGTTGGATCTGACTTCGCTGCCGGCCTCCCGCCTGATAACGGAGATAGACCAGGCTTTCAACGCATGGCGCGAGAATGTCTATACCCGTGACTGCTCCTTTGATGACTTTTGTGAATATATTCTTCCTTACCGGCAAGCCAATGGGATTCTGATAGACAGCGCCAGACAGGTGTTCTATGCCCGGCATCACGGAAAGTTCTTTACGCAGCCGGGCAAGGACATGACGGAGGAAGTCGACTCGTTGCTCTATCTTTATCGGCACCTGATTCATGTACCTTTCGGACAGAAGGAACGGCAGCTACTGAGCGTTTCGGAGTTTGAATGTTATGGGCAGGGGCTTTGTGAACACCGCTGCTGGTACAATACATTGCTGCTTACTTCGCTTGGGATGGCTGCTGCCACCGATTTTGTTCCGGCATGGGGAAACCGCAATAAGGCTCATTCGTGGAATGTGCTGTTGAAGGATGGGAGGTCATACGCTTTTGAGCCTTTCTGGGATGAAGACAGGTGGAAATATAAGCGGATTTACAACAACCGCACTTTCGATGAGATATGGGGCTGCTTCCGTCTGCCCAAAGTATACCGTAATACATACCGCTATTATCTGGACGGTCCGGCTGCCGATAAGGATATGCGCCCGGAGGATGTCCCTACCCTGTTCCGCATCTTCCGGAAAAAGGATGTGTCGCACGAGTATTTCGATACGGTGAATGTACGGGTAGAACTGCCCGACGTTCCCGAAGGGATGAAGTATGCCTACCTGTGTGTGATGAACGATGAGCAGTGGCAACCGGTGCAATGGGGGAAGATTGAGGGTGGACAGGCTGTATTTAAGGGCATGGGCAGGGGAGTGGTATATCTCCCCATGTACTTCCGAAAAGGTTATTTGCATGCGGCGGGGATGCCTTTCCTATTGCAGGATGACGGCAAAAGCCGGGTACTTGTACCTTCGCGGGAAACGCACGACGTGGTGAGTAACCAGTTTTTGGGTGCCAATTTTTATCCTAAATCTCGTGTTCATCATCCGGATATTGCGGGGACGGTGCTTGTGGGTGCCTTGCAGGAAGGGAAGTGGAAGGATACACTCTGTGTCTTTCCCGACAGGATGGAGATGCACAGCATCAGCATGGAAATAGGACAGACAGACTCCATTCGCTATGTGCGGATGCATCTTCCGCACGGGTGTTTGTCCTTGGGCGACTTGCGCTTCTTTCAGCGTATGTCCGACGGCGGGCAACGGCGGCTGTCAGCCCGTTTCCTGAATGAATTGCCGGTCTCTCCGCTTGGGGAAACTGCGGATAATATCTGGGACGAATGGCCTTCCACCGGATATAACCGGGAAATATCGGCTCATTATGTGGATATAGATTTAGGAGAAACCGGCCGTTTGTCACGCATTGGTTTCTGCCCTTATATGGATAATGACTGCTGGGACGCGATACAGTATGAATTGTTTTATTGGGTGGATGGTGGCTGGAAGAGTCTGGGATGCCAGTATGGAGGTAAACCGGTACGTTATTCCGGTGTGCCGAAGAATGCGCTGCTGATAATAAAGCCTGTGAACTGTGATTGGGCCGGTGCTCCACGTCCTTTTTTGTTCGAAGAGGATAATGAGGTATATTGGTATTGACGGAGGAATGACGATGGTGGGGCTTGCGGGAAAATATATTGTGTATAGTTTGCTGATAATTGCTGTCAGTGCCTTGTTCTCTCTTGTTTGTGTGGCACGTTTGGACCTTCCTGTAGCAGATACAGTGGGGCAATGGGGCTGGTTTGACAAGATGGCTATGTGTGCATCGGGGCTGATTTTAGCGGCATGTTTCTTTATGTCATCCGGAATGAACCATGAATTATCGGGGATTGTTTCGTGGGCTTTGATGTGCTATGGCGGTATTGAAGCCGTTTGGGGCTTGTGCCAGCTTTATGGCTGTGTAGCATCCCGTCATTCTCTGTATGCACTAACGGGTTCTTTCTTCAATCCGGGACCCTATTCGGGATATTTGGCAATGATACTTCCGATATGTCTGCATCAATGGCTGGCTGGCGGCAAGGTGAAGCGCGCAATTGCAGGTGGAGTGGCATTGCTTATTCTTTGTGTACTTCCTGCGGGTATGAGCCGTTCGGCCTGGACGGCGGCGGGTGCCTCGTGCTTATGGGTATACAGTTGTCATACGAATTGGAGGGGGTATCTCCATAAGATGTGGTTGTTTCATGGAAGGTGGATGGTGATGGCTGCAACCGGGGGCTTGTGTGTCTTAGTGCTGACCGGTTGCCTGCTGTTCGCCTTGAAGGCCGATTCTGCACGCGGACGGTTGTTCATGTGGAAAATGGCTTGTCGTGCTATTGCAGAGGAGCCTTTAACGGGGCATGGCATTGATAACTTCGCGGTGGCGTATGGAGATGCGCAAGAGGCTTATTTTTCATCTGGCGATTATGAACCGTGGGAAGAACGTGTGGCGGGAAGTCCTGAGTATGCTTTCAATGAATATTTGCAGGCGGCGGTGGAACTTGGCATTCCTCGGGCTTTAGGTTTGTTGGCCGTTGTCTTTGTTTGCTTATATATAGGAGTCAGGAAAGGGCGTTATGGTACTTGTGGAGCCATTCTTTCTTTGATGGTTTTCTCTTTTTCTTCTTATCCTCTACAGCTTCCAGTATTTATTGTTGCATTAGGAGGGCTGCTTTGGGCGTGCGTATCGGGCGGTAGCCGTTGGGAATGGTTGGGATTGGCTGTATTGATAGGTGCAATCGGCTGTTTCCGTTTAAAGGATGATTTACGGAGTGAGCAGGCTTGCCGGGAGTGGATGAATGCAAAGGTACTATATAACGCGGGGGCATATCAATCGGCAGAAAAAGACTATGGGCGTATTTATCCTTTGTTGAAAAACCGCGCAGCTTTTTTATTCGAATACGGGCATGGATTGCATAAACAGCAGAAGTTTGAAGTTTCCAATCGTATTTTGAAAGAGGCCTTGAAAAGGAGTTGCGATCCGATGATACTGAATATTCTGGGTAAGAATTGTCAGCAAACGAGAGATTATCCGGCTGCGGAAGATTGGTTTGTCCGTTCCACGCATCGCTTGCCGGGGCGTATTTATCCATATTATCTGTTGGCGAAACTTTATACAGAACCGGGTTTTGAGCAGCCGGACAGGTTTGAGGAGATGAAACGGATTGTCTTGACAAAGGAACCGAAGGTACACTCTACAGCTATCCGCCAAATGCGGAAAGAAGTAGAAAAGCTAAGTAATACTACGCCATTTTAGTAATTTAACGATGTAAAATAGTTCTGGAACTAAATAATTTAGTTTATTTGTGGAGATATTATGAAAGTTGAACAAAAAACACACAAGATCATGAAGAAAGATTGGCTATATGCTGCATGCTTTGCTTGCCTGGCAGCGGCTTGTTCCGGTACTCCGCAATCTACGGTTGAAGGACTATGCTCTATTGATGTGGCAGGAGCTATGGAGAAGCCTGCCGAGTTGAAACTCTCCGAATTGGGTAATGATGTGCGCTATGTACCTTTGGAAACTACGGATTCGTGCCTGATTGGGGGAAATCCGAATATATTGTTGCTGGATAAATATATAGTCGTCTTTTCTCGCAAGGATTGCTTCGTTTTTGATAAAACCACCGGGCAGTTCATAAGTAAGGTAGGGCATACCGGCGATGATCCGGAAGCTTATTCTTATGCTTCGGCCACTTACAATGACGTAGACGGGCTGCTTTATTTCCAGCGTGCTCCGAGCACTTTACAGAAGTATGATGTGCAAGGCAATTATCGGGGAAAAGTAACGATACCGACTCCTCCTGCTGCACCCGGTGATTTCGCTTTTACGGATTCATTAATCATAGGGCATTACAATAATATTGCTATGGGATATAATGCACGGGCTCTGTTGCTATTTAATGAGGCCGGTGAGCAGATAGATACGGTTCCCAGTCTGTTTCCCGTTCTGCCGGAAAAGGAAGTGCGGGATATAGAAAGCATATCTATCAAGAAACAGGGCATTTCTGCTATTGTACTTACCATATTCAAGGACGGTAGCCAGTCGGCTGCTATCAGTGGTCATCCGTTCTTGTGGAAGAATGATGGGAAGGTTCGGTTTAAAGAGAGCTTCAACGATACGGTCTATACGGTAAACCGTAATGGGCTGGAACCTCACATTGCATTCCATACCGGCAAATGGCATTGGGGAGCAGAGGCACGTACGGATTCGAAAGACAATGAATCGCGTTTGTTGGTAGGAGCTGTTTTTGAAACGGATAATAATGTGTTCTTTCAATGTACGCGCGGACTATATACCGACGAACCGGAAGCCTTCAACGGCATTTATGACCGCAAAGCCGGTACCACCCGTATGTATGTAGAGAAAGAGGGTGTAACGGATGACTTGACAGGTTTTATGCCTTTCCACCCCAAAACTTGCAGTATGCAGGGGGAATATGGAACGATTGTCGGTTCGGATAAAGTGCTTGGATGGCTGGAAGAACATCCTGAAGAAGCTGAAAATGAAAAACTGGCGGTGCTGAAGACACTGACGGAAGACTCTAATCCGGTAGTGGTTATTACAGTCCCTTGATGAGGCAGCAGCCTGTTTTTGTCCATATAAAAAAGGGTGGGAAAAAACAGACTGCCTTCATAATGAGTAAAATAGCTACAAAATAGTTTGTCTGATTTGTCCATATATAAATGCTGGTTTGTATCTTTGAAACGACTAATTTTGTACATCAATAATTGAGCGTAAATATGAAAACACAGAACTATCGATACCTGCTATGTATAGCGGTTGCTTTACTGACTGCCTGTTCCGGCGCCAAGAAAGAAACAGATGCCGAAGAAGGAGTAGCAACCGTACTGCCGGGTGAGAACAATGAGGTAACCGTACAGACGTTGAAACGTCAGACCTTCGACCACGAACTGGTGAGCAACGGAAAGGTGGTTGCCGGAGTGCAAGCCGACTTGCGGTTTGAGACGGCAGGAGTCGTAGCATCCATTTACGCGAAGAATGGCGACCACGTGCGCAAAGGCCAGAAGCTGGCTGAATTGGATAAATTCCGCTTGACCAACAAGACGGCGCAGGCCAAGGACGCACTCGATAAAGCTAAACTCGACTTACAGGATGTATTGATAGGTCAGGGTTATCCGGCAGACGACAACTCCAAAGTTCCTGCTGACATCATGCAGCTGGCTCGTGTAAAGAGTGGCTACGACCAATGTCTCTCCCAATACGAACTTGCCCGGTACGAAGAAGAACATGCCACACTGACTGCACCCTTCGACGGTGTGGTAGCCAACCTTTTCTCCAAGCCTTATAATGCGGCAAACACTTCGGATGTCTTCTGCACTATTGTGGGAACGGAAGGCATGGAGGCCGATTTCACGGTGTTGGAAAGCGAACTTCCCTTAATAAAGAATGGTGATAAAGTAATTGTCACTCCCTACTCGGATGCGGCTTCCAAACAAGAAGGACGCATCACGCAGATCAATCCCTTGGTAGACGATAAAGGCATGGTAAAGGTAAAGGCCGTGGTGAACAGCAAAGGAAAACTGTTCAGCGGCATGAATGTACGCGTAAACGTGCATCGCTCTCTGGGCGAACAGCTGGTGATACCGAAGAGTGCCGTCGTGCTGCGCTCGGGAAAGCAGGTAGTGTTTACCCTGAAAGATGGAAAAGCGCAGTGGAACTACGTGCAGACCGGACTGGAAAATGCCGAAAGCTACAGTGTAGCCGATGGCTTGAAAGAGGGAGATACGGTAATCGTGACGGGGAATGTGAACTTGGCCCATGAGGCGCCGGTCACGATTATTAAAAATTGAGAACTTCATTCTCAACTTTTCAATTCTTAATTCATAATTTGAAAGATGGTAAAGTTCTTGATACAGCGGCCTATTGCCGTGCTGATGGCGTTTACGGCATGTTTCATCGTCGGGTTGGTGACGTATTTCACTTTGCCGGTGTCTTTGCTGCCCGATATTGCCATCCCGGAGATTACGGTTCAGGTGACGGCACAAAACACTTCGGCACGTGAGTTGGAGAATACGGTGGTGAAGCCGTTGCGGCAGCAGCTCATCCAGGTGGCAAAGCTGAAAGACATGAATAGTGAGACGCGTGACGGAGCAGGCATCATCCGTCTGAGCTTTGACTACGGCACGAATACCGACCTGGCTTTCATCGAGGTGAACGAGAAGATAGACGCTGCCATGAACTACCTGCCCAAAGATACCGACCGCCCTAAGGTGATAAAGGCCAGTGCCACGGACATCCCGGTTTTCTACCTCAACCTGACGTTGAAGAGCGACAGCGCTTACGGCAAGACCGACGAGCGTGCTTTCCTCGATCTGTGCGAGTTTGCCGAGAACGTCATCAAGCGTCGCATCGAACAACTGACCGAAGTGGCAATGGTCGATGTGACCGGTCTGCTGGAACGCCAGCTGCAGATTGTGCCCGACCCGGACAAGTTGGCTGTGCTGGGACTCTCCATCGAAGACATTGAAAACACTTTGGCACAGAATAATGTAGAGCCGGGCAGCATGACCGTGCGCGACGGCTACTACGAGTATAACATCAAATTCTCCACCCTGCTGCGTACGGAAGAAGATGTGGAAAATATCCTTTTGCGTAAGGAAGGCCGCATCATCCGCCTGGGCGATTTCTGTAGGGTGGGCATTGTGCCTGCCAGGGAGAAGGGGGTGTCGATGAGCAATGGCAAGCGTGCGGTAACCCTCGCCGTCATCAAGCAGGCCGACGAGAACATGGACGACATGAAGCTCGCCATCAACCGTACGATGGACTACTTTAAAACGGTATATCCGGACATTGATTTCAGTATCAGCCGCAACCAGACAGAGTTGCTGGACTATACCATCTCTAATTTGCAGCAGAATCTCTCGTTGGGTTTTCTCTTTATCTGTATTGTGGCGGTGCTCTTCCTGGGCGATGTCAAGTCGCCGTTCATTATCGGGCTGAGCATGGTGGTGTCCATTGTCATCTGTTTCCTCTTCTTCTATCTGTTCAAGATGTCGCTCAATATTATCTCTTTGTCGGGATTGATTCTGGCGCTGGGTATGATGATTGACAGCAGCATCATTGTGACGGAGAATATTTCGCAATACCGCGAGCGGGGCTATTCGTTGCGGCGGGCTTGCGTGGCAGGTACGAGCGAGGTGGTGACGCCGATGCTCAGTTCGTCGCTGACGACGATTGCCGTTTTTGTGCCGCTGATATTTATGAGTGGCATTGCCGGGGCACTGTTCTACGACCAGGCATTTGCCGTGACGGTGGGGTTGCTGGTATCTTATTTTACGGGCATCATGTTGCTGCCGGTGCTCTACATGCTGGTCTATCGCACGGGGTTGCGTGGCAAGTCGTGGTTCTCGCGCATTCGTATCAACAATCCGTTCAAGGAGCATACGTTGGACCGTTTCTACGATGCGGGCATAGACTGGATATTTGCCCATAAAACGGTCAGCGTCATTTTCTGTATTGTTTCCGTTCCGCTTTGTGTCTTCCTTTTCTATTTTATCGGCAAGGAGCGTATGCCCGAGATAGACCAGAACGAGCTGATAGCCCGTGTGGAATGGAACGAGAATATCCATGTGGACGAGAACCGCCATCGGGTGGATGCTCTGTTCCAGGAATTGCGGGACGAGACGGTAGAGCAGACTGCCGCCGTGGGCCAGCAAGACTATCTGCTGAACCGCGAGCAGGCTCTTTCTTCCTCGGAAGCCGAACTGTACTTCAAGACGACTGAGCCGGCGGAGATTGCTCCTTTGCAGAAGAAGATATACGCACGCTTGAAGGAGGAATATCCGCTGGCGGTGGTGTCCTTCTCTCCTCCGGAGACAGTGTTCGAGAAGCTGTTTGTGACGGGCGAGGCCGATGTGGTGGCCGAACTCTATGCCCGCAACAAGGAGAAAGCGCCGGTGGCCGGAGAGTTGCGCGGATTGGAACAGCAGTTTACGGGGCTGACGGGTATAGCGCCTACGGGCATCGCCTTCGAGAACCAGCTGAATATAAGTATTCTGCAGGAGAAGCTGTTGCTGTACAACGTTTCGTACGACGAACTTTACAGGGTGCTGAAGACTGCCTTCAAGGAGAACAGCGTGGCGATGCTCCACTCTTACCAGCAGTATCTGCCTATCAGTATAGTGGGAGAGGAGCAGACGGTGAACGACGTATTGCAGACAACGCTGATACCGACCCGTCCCGACGACCGGGGAAAGGTGGAATACATCCCGCTGCGCGACTTGGTGAAGGTGCGTCCCGCCGAAGACCTGAAGACGATTACGGCAGGACGCAACGGCGAGTACATTCCGTTCCGCTTCTACGACGTGGACCGTGCTCCGGAGCTGATGGCGCAGGTGAAGCAGGCGGCGGACCGCACGGGCGACTGGGACACAGCCTTCTCAGGTAGTTTCTTTTCCAACCGGAAGATGATGGACGAGCTGGTAGTGATTCTTTTCATTTCCATCTTACTGATGTACTTTATCCTTGCCGCGCAGTTCGAGAGTTTTGTGCAGCCGCTCATCGTGTTGCTGGAGATACCGATAGACGTAGCGTTTGCCCTGCTGCTGTTGTGGGTGTGCGGGCATACGCTGAACCTGATGTCGGCCATCGGACTGATTGTGACGTGCGGTATCATCATCAACGACTCCATCTTGAAACTGGATGCTATCAATGAGCTGCGGAAGGCAGGTATGCCCTTACTTCCGGCCATTCACGAGGCAGGGCGTCGCAGGCTCCGGCCTATCATTATGACGTCGCTTACTACAATATTTGCCATGGTGCCGCTGTTGTTCTCGTTCGACATGGGGTCGGAGTTGCAGAAGCCGCTTTCCATTGCGATGATTGGGGCGATGTTTATCGGGACGTTGGTCAGTCTATTCATCATCCCGCTGATATACTGGTTTATTTACCGGCGTGTCGCCGGAAACGAGTTCCCCGGCGGCATAAAAGAAAGTAAATGATTATGAAGAAAGAAATTCTTGTATTACTCGTGAGTCTGAGTCTCACAACAGGATTTGCCCAGCAGCGCGTCACGCTGGACTTGCAGCAAACCATTGCGCTGGCTAATGACAGTTCGCTGGAAGCCTTCCGCACCAAGAACATGTACCTGTCCGGCTACTGGGAGTACCGTACGTACAAGGCAAACCGACTGCCCAGCCTGACGCTGAACATGACGCCCGCGCAATACAACCGCGACATCACCAAGCGTTACGACTCCGAGCAGGATCTTGACATCTATCGCAGCCAGCAGTCCTTCTATGCCTACGGCAACCTGGCCATCCGCCAGAATCTGGACCTGACCGGCGGTACGTTCTATCTGGACACGGAGCTGGGATACATGCGAAGCTTCGGCGGTAACAAGTATACCCAGTTCACCAGCGTCCCCGTCCGCCTGGGCTATTCGCAGAGCCTGGTGGGGTACAACCCTTTCCGATGGGAGCGCAAGATTGAACCGCTGAAGTACGAGAAGGTGAAGAAAGAATTCATCTACAATGCCGAGCAAGTGTCCGAGCAGGCTACGACTTATTTCTTTGCCCTCGCCATGGCGCAGGCCGAATACGATCTGGCCAAGGAGAATGTTGCCTCTACCGATACCCTCTACCGCATCGGTATGCAGCGCCTGAAGATAGCCGCCATCAGCCGGGCCGACTTGCTGACGCTAAAGCTGGACGTGGTGAATGCCCGCAATACATTGCAGAATGCCACCAGCGCGCTGAAGCGTGCCACCTTCTCCCTGGCATCTTTCCTGAACATGGAGAAGAATACCGAGATAAGAATTGTGCTTCCGGGCCGCCCGCAGCAGCTCACCATTCCGGTGGACGAGGCGCTGGCGGCGGCACAGAGCAATAATCCCCAGTTCCTGGAAGTGAGGCAGGATGTGCTCGAAGCGGAGCAGAATGTGGACAAGACGAAGAAAGAATCGCGCTTCAACGCCAGCATCAACGCCAGCGTGGGCTTCAACCAGGTGGCCGAGAAATTCGGCGAGGCATACAAGAGTCCTATGCAACAGGAGATGGTATCGGTCAGTGTTTCCATCCCGCTGGTGGACTGGGGCGTGCGGAAGGGAAAATATAATATGGCAAAGAACAATCTGAACGTTGTCAAAACCTCCGCCCGGCAGAGCGAAATCAGTATTGAAGAGGAAGTCATCATGACCGTGTCCGACTTCAACGTGCAGCAGGACCTGGTGAAGAGTGCCGAAGAAGCGCTCGACCTCTCCATTCTGGCCTACAACGAAACGCGCCAGCGCTTCATCATCGGCAAGGCTGATATCAGCAGCCTCACCCTCTCGCTGAACCGCCAGCAGGAAGCACAGCGCAATTACATCTCCGCCTTGCAGGACTACTGGCTGAATTATTACAAGATACGTAAGTTGACACTTCACGACTTCGCATCGGGTTTCTCGCTTTCCGAGAAGTTTGATTATGACAGATGATGAACCGGATACCTGTTGGTATAATAATGAGATAATAAATGAATAAAGCTTCCTCCTTTACCGTCATCGTGACGTTCGTCTGCCTGGCTCTGGTGGGTATAGCACTGATACCGCTGCTTCCTGTCAAGCTGAACCCCTCGCGCAGCCTGCCCGGCTTCACGGTGGGCTTCAATATGCCCGGCACTTCATCGCGCGTGGTAGAGATGGAGGTGACCAGCAAACTCGAATCCATGCTGGCCCGCATCCGCGGTGTGAAGAAGCTGAACTCCACTTCGGGCAACGGCTTCGGCAGTATCACCGTAGAACTGGACAAGCATGCCGATCTGGATGCCGTGCGTTTCGAGGCTTCCACCGTCATCCGGCAGACGTGGCCGCAGCTTCCCGACGGTGTGAGCTACCCCATCATCCGGATGAAAGTGCCCGACGAGAAGGCATCCCGCCCCTTTATGTCCTTCACCCTGAATGCCCCCTCTACGCCCATCCTGATACAGCAGTACGCCGAAGAGCATATCAAGCCGCAACTGGCGCGCCTCTCCGGCATCTATAAAGTAGAACTGAGCGGAGCCACCCCGATGGAATGGAGACTGGAGTACGACAGCGAACAATTGCGTCTGCTCGGTGTAACCCTCTCCGACATCAGCCGGGCTGTGCAGCGCCACTATCAGAAAGAGTTTCTGGGTACACACAACGTCGACGTGCCCGATGGTAGTGCGCAGTGGATACGCCTTGCTTTGGTGCCCGAGGGCAACACCGGTCGCTTCGATCCCGCTGAAATAACCGTAACCACCGCTAATGGCAAGCTTCTCCACCTCGATGAGCTGGTGACAGCCACACGCATGGAGGAAGAACCGCAAAGCTACTACCGCATCAACGGCCTGAACTCCATCTACCTCTCCATCACTGCCGAGGAGTCGGCCAATCAGCTTCAACTGAGTCATGCCGTTATGGATGAGATGAAGGACATCACCGCTGTGCTCCCTGCCGGTTACGAGATTCACACCAGCTACGATGCCACCGAATATATCCGCCAGGAACTCGACAAAATCTATTTCCGCACCGGTCTGACGGTGCTCATCCTGCTTGTGTTCGTCTGGCTCATCACTCGTCGCCTGAAATATCTGTTCCTTATTGTCACCAGCTTGGCGGTGAACATTGCCGTGGCACTAATCTTCTATTACCTTTTCGGACTGGAGATGCAGCTCTACTCTTTGGCCGGCATCACCGTTTCGCTGAATCTGGTGATAGACAGTACCATCGTGATGACGGACCACATCATGCACCGTCGCAACCTGAAAGCCTTTATGTCCGTGCTGGCGGCAACGCTCACCACGATGGGCGCACTGGTTATCATCTTCTTCCTTGACGAGAAGATACGGCTCAACTTGCAGGATTTTGCTGCGGTGGTCATCATTAATCTGGCAGTATCTCTGCTTGTGGCCCTCTTCTTTGTGCCGTCCATGATCGAGAAGATAGGGCTGCGGAAAGTGTCATTCAAGGCGAAACGCAGCATCCCTTTCCCTGCGTTCACCCGGTTCTTCAGGCGCCTCCCCGTCCGCTTCACCTGCTTCTACTCCGTCCTTATCCGCTTCCTCTGCCGCTGGCGTTGGGCGGTGTGCCTGCTGTTGCTGTTCGGCTTCGGCCTCCCCGTCTTCCTCTTGCCCGAGAAACTGGAAGGTGAAGGCAAATGGGAGAAGATTTACAATCAAAGCCTCGGTTCCCCCACCTATAAAGAGTCTGTGAAACCCATCGTCGACAAGGCCCTGGGCGGCAGCCTGCGCCTCTTCATACAGAAAGTGTACGAAGGCAGCTACTTCACCCGCAACGAAGAAGTTGTTCTCTATGCCACTGCCAACCTTCCCAACGGCAGCACCCTCGAACAGATGAACACGCTGATGAAACGCATGGAGACCTACCTGAGCCAGTTCAAGGAAATCAAGCAGTTCCATACCTCCATCTACAGTCCGCGCCGCGCCGGTATCAACGTCTATTTCAAGAAGCAATACCAAAGCAGCGGTTTCCCTTATACGCTGAAGGCTAATATGATTAGCAAAGCCCTCGAACTCGGCGGTGGCAGCTGGGGCATCTACGGCCTCCAAGACCAAGGTTTCAGCAATGACGTTCGCGAGAATGCCGGTTCCTACCGCATCAAGATGTACGGCTACAACTACGACGAGCTATACGCCTGGGCCGAGAAGCTGAAAGCTCAGCTGCTGACCCATCGCCGTATCAAGGAAGTACTCATCAACTCCGAGTTCTCCTGGTGGAAAGACGACTATCAGGAGTTCTACTTCAATCTGAACAAGGAGCGTATGGCGCAGGAAAACATCGACGCCCGCGTTCTCTTTGCCGCTGTGCAGCCCATCTTCGGCAAGAACATGGAAATCGGTTCGGTGGTGACGGAGGAAGGTACGGAGAAAATCAAACTTTCCTCTCGCCAGTCCCGCGATTATGACATCTGGGCCATGCAGTTCTTCCCCTACGGAGTAGGCAGTGACAAGCATTACAAACTCTCCGAACTGGCCACCGTGGAGAAAGGCCAGATGCCGCAGGAGATAGCCAAGGAGAGCCAACAGTACCGCCTCTGCCTGCAATACGAGTATATCGGCTCCAACGAAATGGGCAATAAAATACAGAAGCGCGACCTCGAAGAGTTCAACAAAACCCTCCCGATGGGCTATACTGCCGAGTCGGACAGCAATTACTGGGCATGGGGCGAGAAGGACAACCAGCAATATCTACTTCTGCTGGTGGTCATCGCCATCATTTTCTTCACAACAAGCATCCTGTTCAATTCTTTGAAGCAGCCGCTCGCCATTATCTTTGTCATTCCCGTATCTTATATTGGTGTATTCCTTACGTTCTATTGGTTCCGGCTGAACTTCGATCAGGGCGGCTTTGCCTCTTTCGTCCTGTTGTGTGGTATCACGGTGAATGCCAGCATCTATATTCTGAACGAGTACAACAGCATCCGTCACCGTTTCCCTCGGCTTTCCGCCCTCCGAGCTTATACTAAAGCATGGAATGCCAAAATTATTCCTATTTTCCTGACGGTTGTTTCCACCATCTTAGGCTTTATTCCCTTCATGGTAGGTACGGACAAAGAAGCATTCTGGTTTCCGTTGGCAGCAGGTACTATCGGTGGATTGGTGATGTCCGTCATCGGAATCTTCTTCTTTTTACCTGTTTTTGTATTGAGAAAGTCCGATTTGCGGACATAAAAGCGAAGGATGAATCTTTATTTTTGTATTTTTGCTATCCAAATAATTTCAATATATGGAATGTGCAGAATACTCTTTGGATGAGTTATTGTGTCAGTCTCTTTTATTGTTCCGACAGTATCGGCTCTATGACGATCCGGATTGTTTTGTAAACGCTTCCCGGATGTTGGAAGAGGCACGGAGACTGATAGATAATACCCAAAGTGGCGTTGATATGGCAAAATGGGGATGTGTGGTAGAATGCCTTGCCCAGAAATTCTATATCAGCAGTGATACGGATACTATGTTAGGAGAATTTGATGTTGCCCTGGCTGCGTATTGGAAGAGGATTGAAAAATCTCCTTTAGAACCTTTTACCGTCTATTTATGGTTGGGATATTATTGTTTGTTGCGTTTCAGGAACGGGCATTCTCATTCCCATTCACGTAGCAAACAGATGATGTCCAACATTTTATCTTTTCTGATAGATACATTCCGCAAGTTTAAAGAGGACACTATTCCCGCAGAAATCTTACCTTTCTTTTCTGCTGATATCTGGGGAGAGACAGTCTGCTGGATGGAGCAAGTTCACGATACCCGCATTTGTGAGAAACAGTCGGCGGTATTATTGGGCCAACTTTATAATATGAAAAAGATGGAGGTACAGCAGGAGCAAGGTACCCAAGACACTCTGCTTCAGCATATATTGGAGTTCTATTGTTTCTGACATATTACTAAATCCGGGTTTTGTCAAAGCAAGTCTTGAAAGAAGAGCTTGTGCAAATTCGTCTTAGTCCCGTATACTATTGAAACAGATATTTGTATCTTTGGAGTCTTAAATAGAAAGACATTGGCTTCGTTTACTATAAACGACTTTCCCCATTTGTTTACTAAATCTGAAATAGATATGGATTACGGAAAATGAAGAGATTGCTATTTGCCTGTTCTTTACTTATTTGCGGATTACTATACTCTAACTCTTTAACCACATTTACAGCAGATTATTGCCAGGACAAGATATCTGCTATGCAACACGAGGTTGAACGTCTGCAAAAAGAAAAAGAATTGCTTGAGTGTAAAAACCACGAAGAATTGTATCTGGGTGCTTTCATCTTCTGTATGCTCATCACTTGCGGGTTGGTTTCCTATTCTCATATAAAAAAGCAATATAGGCGGATTTACAGAAGGCGGCTTAAATCGCATGCCGCCACAAGTCTCAAGATCATAAAAGAAAACGAACAAATTATAGAGCAATACGCTCAAAAGATCCGTGATTTGACGGATGATGAAGAATCGGCCAAAGAACAGATCGCCCAACTCCGACAAAAAATCCAGATACTGGTCAATGAAAATAAAAGAATCCGGGAGGATTCCTGTGCAGGCGGCATTTACGTTCTGGAACAACTAAAGAAGAACCTACTGATCGTGGAAAACATGACTCAAAAAGAAAAATCCCTGGTCTTTGCATATATGGATTTGTTGTTCGGTAACTTTGTAAGTCGGCTAAAAGAAGAATATGGTTTGAACGAAAATAACCTGATGCTGTCGGTACTTGTCAAACTCGGCTTTTCTTCTGCCGAACTGATGTCTGTATTCCAATGTAAAATGAACTCGGTCCTGAAGAAAAAGCAAAGACTGAAAAGTGAATTGTGTTTAGGCCGGGATGTTGATTTGGGGGCATTTCTGACTTTTTATCCCTTCCCATATACTACTTTACCAGTGGACAAACAAGATTCTGAATAGCAATTTTCTTATCGATTCGTCCACCTGAAAAGAAAATCTCTCAACTTATGTTGTTGAAAATTAGCATTTTGTTGCTGATTTGTGTCGTCCACTTGTTTTTTTGCGGAAAAAATTGTTGTGTGCTAACTTTGCCGACAAATAAGAGAGATATAAGAATCCGGATTTACATAAGGTAAGAATAGACAAAGAAATTAGCAGAATGGATATCCTTTGCTATTGTTTTTTAGTATTAATTTAATATTTAAAGATTATGAAAACAGAATCAATGATCAATGAACTGGAAGGTAAATTGACAGCTGAAGAAATGGCTGACGTGAATGGTGGTCGTAGTGTATTTGCTCCTGTTCCGGACAACGGACATGACTTGACGTATATAGATGATGGTGGTGTACCCCTCTAAGTCTATATCAAACTTAAGTGGACATATTTAATATGTCCACTTTTGTCTTTTCTTGTAATCTATCCGTAGTCTATGCTAACTAAATATTTCAATTTAGATGAAACAATATAAAGTTTTGCCACCCGAACAAACCATTAATAACATAAGAAATATATTGAATGATATCGGTATCTTATTATGCGAGAAACACGTGCTTCAGGAGGGCTTGTATTCTTGCCGGGTAAAGATTGGAAATAATGGTTTGTTGCCTCTGAACATAGGCACTAATGGGAAAGGGCGCTCTTTTGAGTACTCTTTGGCCAGTGGCTATGCCGAGTTTATAGAACGTTTGCAAAACCGTTTATTGTTAGATCCTAAGAAAGTGACAGCCAGCAAAGTATTCAGTAGTTATGCCTTTTGGAATGAGTATGATATTGCAGATGAAAATGACCTCAACAGTTATAGTTTCTCTTATGATGTAAAGGAGAAAGAAGTAACCCCGGATTATTTTGTAGGGGATATAGGAGAAGATTTAAAAAGATTTTGTGATTGTTCTGCTGACACTGACATAAGGAGCATTTTGTCCAAGGTGTCGGACAAACAAACACTGACTGCCATTCCGTTTTATTCTGTTGCAGATAAAAAAGAAGTCTTCCTGCCGATAGAATTCTTGCTATTGATGACGGGCTCCAATGGTATGGCTTCAGGAAATTCACCTAAAGAGGCTATGTTGCAGGCCATTTGTGAGATTCTTGAAAGATATGTTATCAATGAAATTTATTGGAAGCAGTTAACGCCGCCCACTATTCCCCTTGATTACTTTAAAGGCAGTGCTGTATACAACCGGATTCTTGCTTTAAAGAGTAAAGCCGGTTATGATTTTATCGTGAAAGACTGTTCTTTAGGCAGTGGCATTCCTGCTATAGGGCTGATTATTATTGATAAAACCAGGCAAATGTATAATTTTATAATAGGGGTGGATTGTATTCCCGCCATTGCATTGGAAAGATGCTTGACGGAGATACATCAGGGAACGACTTACTTTCATGGTTTGCCCTATCAATTCATAGATACTGCTTCTGCTGACGAAAAAGAAAAAGAGAAGATCGCGAACAATTTGGCAGACATATTTGTTTATGGCAAGGGTTACTGGCCTGCATCTATTTTTAAGGATACTTTTTCTTACGAATTTCAAGGTTTCAATCAGGACTTGGGAATGTCCAATGCGGCAGACTTGCGCTATTGCATGGATTTAGTGAAGAAGATGGGGTATAATATATATATCCGGGACAATTCTATTTTGGGATTTCCTACCTATTACGTGGTTGTTCCCGGTATGAGCCAGATACATAAGGCAGAGCCGGTTCCTTTCGGCAAGTATACGGATTCGATGAAGAATTTGGGAAATGTCAACAGGCTGGGGCGTATTGATGATGAGATTGCGAGCTCTCTGCTTCGTGCGATAGACGAGAATTATGCTTTAATGAAAGAAAAGAAGTTCGACTTTCAGAAAGCCTTCGTATATAATGTAAATAAGGATTTGAAAGAATTGTCTATAGAACTGCTGGCTTCGTTATTAGCCTATTATTTGGGAGATGGCGCCAAATGTTTGAAGTATTTCGAACTGCATATAGCAGAGAACAATGTTACATCTAAATATTTCCTGGCTTGCAGAGATTATCTGAAGCTTAAACTGTCCGGAGAAAATGCATTACAGATGCTGTCCACGCTGTACGGTCAGGACCTGGCAAGAGAAGTTATTGATGATTTTCGTGATCCGAAAAAGGTATTCCAGTATTACAGGTTACCGAATTGCCCGAATTGCACTTCTTGTAAGTTGCAGGGAGAGTGTCGTGTGAAGCAGATCCGGAAACTGAACTCAAATATATGCAAAATAGAAATGAATCATCCGCTGCAGCAAAGCCAGGTTATGCATTATATTGAGAACCCGAATGAGTAAAATTGCGTTTTTATTTTGAAAATAAATACTTATGAAATTCATTATATGTGCCTTTTTATTCCTTTCAGCTCTGACGGTGCAAGCGCAGCACATTAAGGGCTTGGTAGTCGATAAGACCGGTTCGCCGGTAGTTGCAGCTGCTGTTATCTTGCAGAAAGCAGATTCTACTTTTGTGGGGGCTACGGTTACGAATGAAAAGGGGGAATTTGGATTTAATGAAGGCACAGTCCCGTGCAGTACCATCATTCAGCATGTTGCTTATAAAACTCGGCGCGTCAATAGCTCGAAGGCCTTGTTGGGGAAGATTGTGCTGGAAGAGAAGTCGGAATCCCTGAACGAAGTTATCGTCACAGCCAGAACTCCTGTATTGAAGGTTAAGGGAAATGGAGCATTGCAGTACGATGTAAAAGGGCTGATCAAGAATAGCCCGGTGAGCAATGTGCTGGATATCTTGGAGGAGATACCGGGTATACAAAAGATAGGAGAGAATTACGAAATTGTAGGTACGACAGGAACTACCATTATACTGAACGGACGTGTGAGCAATATGACTCCCGAGCAGCTGAAAGAAATGCTTTCGACAACCTCGCCCTCGCAGGTCAAGTCCGTGGAAGTGTTTTATAATACCCCTCCCCAGTATGGTGTGAACGGTGCCTCCATCAATATCGTCCTCGACAAGGCACGAACAGACAATCTTCAGTTTAAAGGAGGACTTCGCACTGCGCTCTACCAAGGTTTTTACTATTACCAGACCGGTGGCGTGGACCTTACTTTATCCAATAAACGCTGGTCCTGGGATCTGGGTTATGCCTTGGGGAATACGGACAAGCACTATGAACTTTCACTGAATTCCGACCATACGGTGGGCGATCGGATGCACGACGTCTCGGTGGAGACGAAACAGCGCTCCAAAGCATTTGCACACCGCGTGACTTCGAATTTCAATATTGATTTTAAGGACAAGTCTTCTTTAAATCTTTTCTATTCCCTGCAGCTTAATGATCATAAACCCAAGATCGGTACCGATATGGTGATTGATGACGGTATGCCGGTAGAAAGCTGCAACAAATACTCCAATGACAAGCACCTGCATTCTATAATCGCCGAATATCAACGCGGTTCATGGAGTATAGGCGCGGATGCCATATTCTTTAAGTTCACCTCGGAGCAGAATCTGCTGAGTACGGACGCGGGGCAGAACACGAAGCTTGCTTCGGAATCGACGCAGGACATCAGGAAGTTCGATCTGTATGTCCATAACTCCACCAAATTGGGAAAAGGTACCCTGTCCTATGGAATGGACGGATTCTATTCAATGACGGACAATGACCATTTTACGGTTTGGGATGGAACGTCGGAAGATGATGACAGTTTCTCTACCAGGCAGAAGGAGAAATCCCTGGACGCTTTTGTGAGTTGGAGTCAGAAGTTAGGCCAGAAGAGTACGTTGAGCGCTTCGCTGATGCTTCAGTATTTTAATGCCGAGATCGAAAAGCAGGGAGATAAGCAGACGTTGTGGGAAGACTGGTTTCTATATCCCAGTCTGACTTACAGGTATAATCTGAAGCCGAACCGCATCCTGCAAGTTACCTTCTCCAGCAAGAAGAACTATCCGTCTTATTGGGACTTGAACCCCAGTAAGAATTATGTCAATCCCTATTATCTGGAAGAAGGGAATCCCCAGTTGAAACCTTATGAAACCTATCAGCTGAATGTGAATTATATCCTGAATAACCGGTATATTATCGGAGCGTTTGGCGAAGTGAATCCGGATTATTCGACCCGGTTGTTCTATCAGTATCCCGATAAACTCCAGGCAAGTTACAAATTTACCAATTTCGATTACAACAACCGGTTCGGCATTGTGGGAGTGGTGCCGGTGAGTTGGAATAAGTCTGTCAGTTCCAGGCTTTCTGCAAACTTCTTTATCCGGAAGATGAAAGGCTCGTTCGAAGAGATTGCTTTCGACCGTGATAAGCTGTCGGGCACCATTGTGCTGACAAACAACTTTATACTGAATAAGCCTCAGACCCTTTCGTTCCAACTGTCCGGTTCGTACCAGTTGCCGGACATCAGGGGAATGGTAGATGTGGAAGACTTGTTCTATGCTTCGGCAAGCCTGATGTGGCAGCCCGCGAAGGGACACTGGAACTTTATCCTGAAAGGCGAGGACTTGTTCAATACTTACCGGATGAAAGAACATTCGGATTATACTTCACTTCGGTATTCATTGAATAGTAGGAAAGATAACCGTTTTCTGTCCTTGTCCGTCCGTTATTTGTTCGGTGGATATAAAGAGAAGAGAATGAAACAGGTAGACACACATAGAATGGGGTTTTAAGTTATGAAGAGTTTTCCGTTTTATGCTCAGCTGGATGCAATGGATTGCGGTCCTACGTGTCTGCGCATGATTGCTAAATACTATGGAAAGTCGTATTCGCTGCAGACGCTCCGAAGGCGTTCTTTCATTTCCCGGGAGGGCGTTTCCATGTTGGGCATAAGCGATGCGGCCGAGTCTATAGGGATGCGCACTGCGGGTGTATCTGCCTCTGTAGAGCAATTGGTGAATGAGATACCTTTGCCCTGTATCCTGCATTGGAATCAGAACCATTTTGTGGTTTGCTACGGCGTCAAAAAGAAAAAGGGAAAATATCGCTTCCAGATTGCCGATCCGGGCGGACAGCTGGTCACCTATAATGAGCAGGAACTTAGCAAATGCTGGATATCGACCCAACAGAGAGGCGTGGAGAAAGGGCTGGCTTTGGCTTTGGAACCGGGACCGGATTTCTATGCAGAAGAGGACGAAGATGAAGGCAAAGTACGGAAACTGGCTTTCTTCTATAAATACCTCACTCCTTACAAAAAGCAGTTACGGCAACTGATTCTGGGCATGCTGACGGTCAGCCTGCTACAGCTTATTCTTCCTTTCCTGACCCAGGCACTGGTAGATATCGGTATTCGCGACGGCAATCTGAACTTCATCACGTTGGTACTGGTTGCCCAGATTGTCATATCCGTGTCCCAGCTTTCCGTGGAGTTTATCCGCAGTTGGATTATGCTTCATGTCAATACGCGCATTTCCATCTCTCTGATATCCGATTTCCTTGCCAAACTGATGAAACTTCCGCTTCATTTCTTCGACACGAAGATGGTGGGCGACATCATGCAGCGTATCGGCGACCATGACCGTATCAAGACTTTCCTGACCGGTTCTTCCATTACGACGTTGTTCTCCTTTGTCAATTTCTTCATCTTTGCCATTGTGCTGGCTTATTATAATCTGGCGGTATTGGGCATCTTTCTTTTGGGCAACAGCTTATATATAGCCTGGATTCTTTTCTTTATGAAGTATCGTCGCGAACTGGACGTCCGTCGTTTTGCACAGGCTTCCGGGGAACAAAGTAGCCTGATACAGATGGTGACTGCCATGCAGGAGATAAAGCTGAACAACTGCGAGACGCAAAAACGCTGGCAGTGGGAACGCATCCAGGTGAAGCTGTTTAAGATTAGCGTGAAAGGACTTGCTTTGGGGCAAGTGCAGCAAGTGGGTTCCATCTTCTTTAATCAGACAACGAATATTATCATTTCATTTATTGCAGCCAAAGCAGTTGTGGAAGGTCACATGACACTGGGTATGATGATGTCCCTCACCTATATCATAGGTCAGCTCAGTGCACCGGTATCTTCTTTTATCGGTTTTGCACAGCAGTGCCAGGATGCTAAAATCAGTTTGGAACGTCTGAACGAGGTGCATGGGAAGCCGGATGAAGAGCAGGACATCACTTCCAAACTCTCCGTTTTGCCCGAGAAGCGTGATTTGAATATATCGGAAGTATCTTTCAGTTACGACGGTGCCGACCGGAATTATGTGCTGGATAATGTTTCTCTGCATATCCCCGAACATAAAGTGACTGCCATTGTAGGAACAAGCGGTAGCGGAAAGACGACTCTGGTAAAATTGTTGCTCGGCTTTTATTCACCCAATAAGGGAACGGTGAAGGTCAATGAAACGCCCTTGGAGAATATTAATCCGCATCTGTGGCGTGCCAAGACGGGAGCCGTGATGCAGGACGGCTTTATCTTTTCCGAAACCATTGCGCAGAATATTGCCGTGGGAGAGGAGCAGATTGATATAGAACGGTTGCGCCATGCTGTGACGGTAGCCAATATCCGCGATTTCATAGACTCGCTTCCGCTGGGGTATAATACCAAAATCGGCATGGAAGGAAACGGCATCAGCCAGGGGCAGAAACAGCGTCTGCTGATAGCGCGTGCGGTATACAAGAATCCGGAGTATCTCTTTTTTGATGAGGCAACCAATGCGTTGGATGCCAATAATGAGAAAGAAATCATGGAGCATCTGCATGAGTTCTATAAAGGAAAAACGGTTGTGGTGGTAGCGCATCGCCTTAGTACGGTGAGGGATGCGGATAAAATAGTAGTGCTGGACAAAGGACGCATTGCGGAAGAGGGCACGCACAAGGAACTGACGGAGCGGAAAGGACTGTATTATCAGTTAGTGAAAAACCAGTTGGAATTGGGTAGCTGATGGAAGAAGAAGAGAAGAAATATAAGGATATAGAACTGCGCAGCGAAGAAGTGCAGGAGGTGATGAACCATATTTCACCGTGGGTGGTGAGGTGCGGCATTACCGTTGTGTTCGTTATTTTGGTAATTATTCTGATAGGTTGCTGGATTTTCAAGTACCCTGATACTTTGACGGCAGAGGTGACGCTTGCCACGGAAGAACCTCCTGCCTTTGTGTTGGCCCATGCCACGGGGAAGCTGGATACGCTTTATGTGTCAAACGGCAGCCCGGTTGAGACGGATGCCGATTTGGGTGTTATCAGTAATGCGGCTTCTTCTGAAGATGTGCGCTGGCTGTCGGAACAGATGAAGGCGTGGAATAAAGCAGATTATGACTGGCAGAAAGGCATGGAGCTTTTTGCGGGCAAACGGTTGCAGTTGGGCGAGTTGCAGTCTTCTTATGCGGCTTTTATCACTTCCCTTACGGGGTATGCCCGTTTTATGGAGCTGGATTATTATACAAAGAAATTGAGTGCCGAGGAGAAGCAGTTGGGCGGGCAACGGTCGTATCTCCACCTGGCCGAACGGGAATATACACTGATCGAGAAGGATGTGAAACTGGCTCAGAGTATGTACGACCGCGATTCTATCCTGTATGTTCGTAATGCCATGATTGCTTCCGAGTATGAAGAGTCGGGAAGCAAATATCTGCAAAGCCTCCGTTCACGGGAGACTGCCCGCATGAGTCTGCTTCAGGCCGAAATGCAGTTGGTACAGCATGAAGAGAACTTGCTGGACATCCGTAAGCAAGCTTATGATGAGGAGCAAAACCACCGGACTGATTTGAAGAATGCCGTTGAGCAACTGTCTGCGCAACTGAGTGCTTGGGAGCATTCTTATCTGTTGAAAAGCCCTGTCAGTGGTAGAGTTACTTTTATGACCGTATGGAGTCGTAACCAGAATGTAAAGTCGGGCGAAACGGTCTTTATGGTTCAGCCTTCGGACAGTTCGATGGTTTTGGGTAAGGCGTTGCTTCCCTTGCAGGGCTCCGGTAAAGTGCATGCCGGCCAGCGGGTGCATATCCGACTAAATAATTATCCCGATCAGGAGTTCGGCTACGTGAAAGGGGAGGTGAAGAGCGTTTCGCCTGCTCCGACCGAAGAAGGCATGTATGTGGTGGAAATCACCTTGCCGGATGGCCTGAAAACCAATTATAAAAAACAGCTTCCCGTCTCCCGGGAGCTGAAGGGCACAGCTGACATTATTCTTGCTGACAGGAATGTGCTGGAACGGTTGCTGGCTCCGCTGAGGAAGGTGCTGGAATACGAAGAGTAAAAGGTTACTCCTTCGGGTGTAGTGGCGAGGACAGATGGATGACGGGATTTTAAAGCAAGGCAGCATACTTGCGTATTTTATTTAAACGCTCCATAAGTGTCCGGTCGTTGAGCGCCTTGTAGGAGATACCCATTTACTCCGCCAGTTAAGTCCACAATATTTGCGGATTTATTTAGAAGGTTTTTCATTTCTGCTGCGACGGAGCGATTGAAGCAGGATAAGCTGGAAAGTTACTAAGAAAAAAGGGATACATAAAGCAGTATATTTGCCTATTGCTTTATCTGTTTTGCCCCTCTGCCTTATTCGTTTCTTCGTCCCTCGCCTTGAGGCTGTTCGGGGGACAGCTGTGGGCTGTACAGCCCTCGTACGAGAACCGTTCGGCCCGCAGCCGAGGGACGAAGAAATAGATAATGGTGAAGGAGATTGTGTATAAGGCAAAAGGACAAAACAAACGAAGCAAATGCGCATTCCTCTACCTCATTTGAGCTTATAATCGCAAAGGAAACGCTGAAAAGCCCTCTTTTTTCGTGTTAATAGAAGTTATTTGCTTACGTTCGTGGAACGCTTGTGAAAATAGAAGTAAATGGTTGTATATGAGTATAATATAATTTATATTTGTTAAAATTATCTCCCGAAAAGCGTGCTGGTAAGCATTTACCGTCACGCTACCTACACGCTTACCAACACGGTTTAAATATCTATTTATCAATTCCTTATAAGTGTTAGTGACGGAGTGCTGGTAGCAGTATTAAAAAACTAAAGTTGAAACTTGCGCGAACTTCAGCTTTTAAGCTCTTATTGTTGCCTCTTCCCCACATCCAAATACCCCCTCTTGAACATATCCACAAACAGGAAGAACAGGGAGAGCAGCAGCGGGCCGAAGATGACACCCATAAAACCGAAGAGCGGCAGGCCGATAACTACTCCGAAGACGGTGATGAGCGGATGAATATCCGCCATCTTCTTCTGAATGATGAAACGTATCAGGTTGTCGAGCTGGGAGATGACGACACCGCCGTAGACGGCAAGGCCGATGGCCTGGACCCAGTTACCGACCAATGCCATATAGACAGCTATCGGGAACCATACCAATGCAGTGCCCACCATCGGGATGATACTGGCGAAGCAAGTCAGGAAGCCTGTAAATAGGATATTGGGTGCGCCGAATATCCAGTAGCCTATCATGGCTACACCCCCCTGTATGATTGCCAGCAGAGGGATGCCGACGGCGTTGGAACGAATAATCATGTCGATTTCGTTCACCACATTCCGGGTATTGACGTCATTGAAAGGAAGAATATCATTGATATATTGCTCCATCTTCTTCCCGCCTATCAACATGAAGTAGAGCACGAATATGAGCACAAACACATTGACGGCAAAACTACTGATGCCTGCCATGATAGCTTGCCCTATGCGCGGCAGAGTCGAAATGACGTATGCGACGGTGTCTTTTCCCAATATGTAATATCCGGTTTTGGCCTTGATGATGTTGGCTGCTTCTTCGAAGGGGGCGATGATGGCCTGCGGGTCGAGGTTGATGTTTTGCAGATTGACCACCGCCAGCCAGACTACCAGCCCCAGTGGAACGAGAAAGCATAGAATGGCTTCCGCCGTAATGAGTGTGGCGGCAACACTGCGTCTCATTCTCCGTTTGTCGGACAAGTGTATCATCTGCTTTCTTACCAGGGTATAGATGGTAATTGCCCCCAACAGTCCGCCGAGGAAGGGGGTGATTTGCCGGAAGAGGATGATACCCAATCCGATGATGATGGCGATTAATGAATATTTCCAGTATTGTTCTTTTGTGCTCATAAAATACGTATTCTTTTATATAGAAAAGAACACGAAAAAGACTGGAAAAGTTTGAAGCAAGCAGGTAGAAAGTGAGATTTATCCTTCGTCCAGCCAACCCAGTCCCTGACGTACGATCTCGGCTTCTCCGCCGGTGCAGTCCACGACGGTAGAACCTTCCGTGCCGCCGATGCCGCCGTCGATTACCAGGTCGACGATGTCGCCGAACTTCTCGTCAATCAGTTCGGGGTCGGTGCTGTACTCAATGTCCTCATGCTCCTCGTGAGGCAGGGTGGTGGTCATGATGGGGGCGTCGAGTAGACGGGCTATCTCTTGGATGATGGAGTTGTCCGGCATGCGGATGCCGACTTCCTTGCGGTTACGGAATATCTTGGGGAGCCGGGTGGTGCCGTTCAAGATGAAGGTGAAGGCTCCGGGCAGGTTGCGCTTCATCAGTTTGAAGGTGGTGTTGTCCACTTTGGCATATTCGCTGACCTTGCTCAGGTCGTAGCAGATAATGGAAAGGTTGTTCTTCTTGGGGTCGATGTCCTTGAGGCGGCAGATGCGTTCGATGGCGCGCTCCTTGAGGCCATGACAGCCGATGGCATACATGGTGTCGGTGGGGTAGATGATGATCCCTCCGTCATTCAGTATGTCGATTACCTGTTGCAGGTCGGCAGGGTTGTTATTTTTTTCATAAAGTTTCAGTAGCATAGGCTGAAATGTTTAGACGGAACAAAAGTAGCGAATAATTGGCTTATAAACAAGCAAGTTACCTTTTTAGCATTTCTTTCTCCAACTTCTTTATCTTCTTCCAGGCTTCTTTGAATTTGGGACAGAGGGCGACGGCTTTTTCATAGTTTTTCATGGCGGCCTCTTTCATGTCCAGCTTCAGGCATTCGTCGCCCATCTGGATGTACTCGCGGGCGTAGCGCACCAGTGTTTTATCTTTCTCGATGGCGGCTTGCTTTAGTGCGCGGTTCTCTTCCTTCAGCTGGTTGATGATGTTGAGCTTCCGGCGGATGAGGCGCTGCACGTTCGGCTTCTCAATGTCGTAGCGGGAGTGGATGGCTTTGAAGAACTCATCCAGAAAAGTGCCGAAGTCTCCTGCGTCGAAGGCTTTGGCGGCGGCCACGTACTGAACGTCCGCCTGGGCTTGCTTCAGGGCGCGGTCTATGGCTTGCCGGTTGTTGAAGCGTTCGGAGAAGCTGACGATCTCGGGGCGGACAAAGACATCGGCGCGGCTGATGGGTTTGCGCAGTTGGATGCCTTCGAGCGAGGTGCAGCGGCTCAGAGCCACGTAGGCTTGTCCGCCGGCAAAGACGCCGCCGGTGAAGTCGATGACAACACGGCTGAAGGTCAGTCCCTGGCTTTTGTGTACGGTGATGGCCCATGCCAGGCGCACGGGATATTGGGTGAAGGTGCCGAGTTCTTCTTCCTCAATCTGTTTTTTGGCTTCGTTGTACCGGTAGCGGATGTTGCGCCATGATTCGGGTTTGACGTCGCACTCCTTGCCGTCGTCGGTGATGACGTAGAGGGTTTCTTCGATAGGGTCGAAACCGCTGACCACGCCGATGGTGCCGTTCACCCAGCGATGGTCGAAGTCGTTCTTGATGAAGATGATTTGTGCGCCCGGTTTCAGTACAAGTTCCTTGGAGGTGGGGAGACTGCTTTCGGGGAAGTCGCCGGTGATTTCGCCGTAGAAGGTTACCGGGTCGCCGGGAAGTTCCGCCAGTTTTCGGTCATTGATATAGTCTACGTTGTCGCGGCGGGTGGCGAGGGTGATGTACATGTCGGCTTCGGACTGCTCTATCTGCGTGCCGTAGCGGGTATTGAGCAGTTGCAGTTCGGAGGCGCCGACGGTGTTGTTGCGGATGTGGTCCAGCACGTTGACGAAGACTTTGTCCGTCTGCCGGTACACCGTTTGCAGTTCGATGGAGACGAGGTCTATCTGGCTGAATACCCTTGCCGAGAAGAAGTAGGGAGTGGGGTAGAAGCGGTTTAGTATCTCGCGTTCATCCCCCTTTACGACGGGCTCCAACTGGAAAACGTCGCCCACAAGCAAGATTTGCTTACCGCCGAACGGTTCGCGCAGGTTGCGGGAGTAGACGCGGAGAATGCGGTCTACGGCGTCGATGATGTCGGCGCGTACCATGGAAATCTCGTCAATGATGACCAGCTCCAGTTCTTCGAGCAGTTTGCGATGGGGCTTGGTGTACTTGAAGAACTCGTGGATGCGTCCCCGTTGCAGGCTGAAGTTGGGATCATCGGGCAGCAGGGGGTAGAAGGGAAGCTTGAAGAAGCTGTGCATGGTGCTGCCTCCGGCGTTAATGGCGGCTATACCGGTAGGGGCGAGGACGACGTGCTTCTTCTTGGTGTTCTCGCAGATGTATCGCAGGAAGGTGGACTTGCCCGTACCTGCCTTGCCCGTCAGGAAAACGGACTGACGGGTATACTGTATGAGGTTCAAGGCGTCTTGAAACTCTTTGTTCTGGGTATCGGGGACGAAGCTCATTCAATTACCCCGAAGTGTTTCAGGGCGTTGGCTATTCCGTCTTCATCTACCGAGGTGGTGATGTAGTTGGCGGAGGCTTTCACATCCTCTTTGGCATTGCCCATGGCTACACCGATACCGGCGTGGCGCAGCATGCTGATATCGTTGCCGCCGTCTCCGAAAGCCATGGTCTCTTCCAGGCGGATGCCGAAGTGACGGATGATTTCGTCGATGCCGCGTTGCTTGGTGTTACCTTTGGCGGTGACATCGGCAAAGGCGGGAAACCAGCGGCCTATCTCGCAGTGAGGGATGGAGGGGAGTACTTCTTTTTCCTGTTCTTCGGTGATGAAGGGCGTCATCTGGAAAACTTCTTTTCCTTCCGGCAGCGCTTCTTCGGGAGTCTTGACGGGCAGTATGTCGACCTTCAGGAAATCGTGGAAGATGCGGTTCACCATCTCACCGGGCTGGCAGACGCAGATGTCATTCTCGCCTACTACGATGCACGGATAGTCGTTTTCGGTACAGTAGTCCATCAGTGCATGCACATCGGTTTGAGGGATGGCGCTTTTGTAGATCACTTCTTTTCCTACGAAGCAATATCCGCCGTTCATGGTGATGTAGCCGTCTATCAGATTGCGCTCCTGCAGAGCCGAGAGGTTGTTGATGATGACTCCGGGGCGTCCCGTGGCTATGAAGATATGTATACCTTTGGCTTTGGCGGCAGTCAGTGCTTCGAGGGTGGAAACGGGGATTTCGTGCGTATCGAAGCTGACCAATGTGCCGTCGATGTCGAAAAACAGGGCTTTAATCATAAGGGTCTCTTTTTATCTTGCCTGCAAAATTACTTAAAAAGCGAAGATATTTCGTACTTTTGCAAGCAAATAAATGGTAAATCCTTTATATGAACATTATGAAGTATAATTTTGATGAAGTAATAGAGCGTCGTGGTACCGACTCGGTGAAGTGGGACGGCGTAAAGAATATCTGGGGACGTGATGACCTGCTCCCCATGTGGGTGGCCGATATGGACTTCCGCACCCCGCCTTTTGTGATAGATGCATTGCGCAAGCGCCTCGAACACGAAGTTTTGGGCTATACGTTTGCTTGTGAAGAGTGGTACACTTCTATCTGCGGGTGGCTCAGTCGTCGCCACGGTTGGGAAGTGACGCGTGAGATGCTGACCTTTGTGCCCGGCATTGTCCGCGGTCAGGCTTTTGCCTTGCAGTGTTTCACCCGGCCCGGAGATAAGGTGATGGTGATGACGCCGGTCTATCATCCTTTCTTCCTGGTGACGGAGCGCCTGGGGCGCGAGGTGGTTTACTCTCCGCTCGATTTGCGCGACGGACAGTATCAGATTGATTTCACCCGCTTTGCCCGTGACATCCAAGGTTGCCGTGCACTGATTCTTTGCAATCCCCACAACCCCGGTGGGCGTGTGTGGACGGTAACGGAGTTGCAGCAGATAGCCGACATCTGTCGGGATAGCGGCACGCTGGTCATTTCCGACGAGATACATGCCGACCTGACGCTGGCGCCTTACAAGCATCATCCGTTTGCTACCGTGTCCGAAGCTGCGGCACAGAACTCGCTGACCTTTATGGCGCCCAGCAAGGCTTTTAATATGCCGGGATTGGGAAGCTCGTACGCTATTACCGTCAATGAAGATATTCGTCACCGTTTTCAGGAATTTATGGAGGCGGGCGAGTTCAGCGAAGGACATCTGCTGGCTTATATCGGTGCGGCTGCTGCCTATACGCATGGCGAGGAGTGGCTGGAGCAAATGCTCGATTACATAAAAGGAAATATCAACTTTACCGAAAACTATCTGCGCGAGCATATTCCGGGGATTGGTATGATACGTCCGCAAGCTTCTTACCTTATATATCTGGATTGCCGCGGTCTGGGATTGCCACAAGAGGAACTGACCCGCTTCTTTGCCGATAAAGCCCACCTGGCGCTGAACGACGGAACCATGTTCGGCAAGCCGGGCGAGGGATTCATGCGGCTCAATATCGGTTGTCCGCGATCGCTGCTGGAGCAGGCGCTGGGACAGTTGGAAGCAGCAGTGAGAGAGTGTTTGTAACAGGTAGTAAATGATGATTTAATTAAGAATGAAGCGATTGCCTTTCCTCGGATGTTTGTTTGTGATGCTCTGCTTTGCCGCTTGTCGGCAGACGGACGCCGTGCGCCTGCTTCGTATGGCGGACGAGCAAGTGGGAATGAGTTCGGACAGCGTTCGTTCCCTATTAATGCAGATAGAGAAACCGTCACAACTCTTGGGTGAGGACAGGTTGCTTTATGGTTGGCTGTGGGCGTATGTGCACTATGCATGGGGTTCTTCGATGGTGGAAGACACGCTGGTGGTGCGTGCTGCCGACGACTACATAGCGCGTCGGGATACCGACCGCCTGCTGTTGTCCTATCTGTTGAAAGCTAAGTACCTCTATTGGATAGACCGGAACGAGTATTCCGTAGCGTTGCTTGACACGGGTTTGACCGAGGCGCTGGCACTGCGTGACACTAACAAGGCGGTGGATATGCTTCAGTTGCAAGCCTATCAATATACGTATGTTTGGAAAGACTATCTGCGTACGGTGAATGCTTACCGCCGGGCGTTGCAACTGAAAGAGACTGCCGGACTATGTTTCTCCCAAGGTCTTGCCATGGGGCTGATGCACGACGATTCGGCCGACTACTACCTGAACCGGAGCGTGGAACTGGGATTGCAAAACAAAGATACCGCGAGTGTGATACACTTCCTGCGCAACTATGCCCAATATCAATCCTATCTTGGCAATGACAATACGGGCGCCATCGTTACCGTGCGACGCCTGAATGCACTGCTGGGTGAGAAATATTATTTCCAAAAGGCGATGGGATATACCGTACTGGTGGAATCCTTCCTGAAGGAAGGGCATCTCGATTCCGCCCAATATTATCTGGACGAGAGTCGGACGCTGGCTATGCGGAATGGCAAGTTTGTGACGAGCGAGAATCTGTTTGCCACGTATCAGGCGCTGATAGACTATACCCGTCATCGTACGTTCGACATTCTGGATGTGGCGCGTTATAACGATTCCATCTGGAACGCTCTCTCGGCGATGCATAGTACCATCGGGAGCAAAGAACAAAGCAAGGAGTCGCTTTCGCAAGCGAATCTGCTACTGGTCATCGAGCGGCAGCAGATGCAGCTGACATTGTCGTTCTGCCTGTTGGTGCTGGTGCTTGTAGGCGGAGGTGCGTTTCTGTACATCCGCAATCGTCGCAATCGGCTGATAGATGCCGAAGAACGTATCGAAGCATTGAACCACTTGCTGGAAGAAGCTACCGCGCGAAATGAAAGCCCTGCGCCGGACGAAGGCGGTACGGACGAAGAAACCGCCAACGGCCGGTTTTTCCGTAAGATACTTTTGCAGCAGTTAGGCATTATCCGCCTGGTGGCTACCCAGCCCACATCGCAGACTCAGGAGTTACTTCGACGTATGTCGGGTATTTCCAACCACAAAGTACCGGTAGACAGCCTGCTGGTTTGGGAAGATCTTTATCCGGTGATAGACCGGGTGTACGACGGTTTCTACACTAAGATGGTCCACCGTTTCGGTGAGTTGCTCATTGATAAGGAACAACAACTTTGCTGTCTGCTCTGCGCCGGGTTCTCTACTAAGGAGATTAGTGTAGTGACGCAGCAAAGCATTCCCACCATTTACCAGCGGAAGACGAATATCCGCAAGAAGCTGGGGATGGGGGAGAAGGAGGACATTATAGGGTTCATTCTGGGTGAGTGATAAATCCCATATAGAATCAATAAGCTTTAATATAGATATTGTTGTTTGTAATGCTCTGATAATCAGCGATGATTAACTTCGTGATATAGACTTTTAATTCCCCGATATAGACCGTTTGAGATGTGTTTTACCCTTATCTTTGCATCTGTGAAGAACAAGAAATGAAACATTAATATTGAACAAACGATGAAAACAAATTTATTAAGCAATATCGGGAAAAGACTTTTCTTTTTAGGGTTATTGACAGTTGCAACAACCTCCTTGCTTGCACAAACCTATCAACTCTCCGGCTGTGTGGAAGATGAAAACCACCAACCGGTAGAAGTAGCCAACGTACTGCTGAAAAACGCCGCGGACAGCACCTACATCACCGGTATGCTGACTGATGTCCAGGGATGTTTTACTCTCACCCAGCCCCGCGGCGAATATCTGCTGCATATCACCCTTATCGGCAGCGAAGACCTCTACTTGCCCGTCTCCCTGCAAGCCGACCGGAATGTAGGTACGCTGACACTGAAAGCTTCCTCCGCGCTGCTCGATGAAGTCACCGTCACCGCCGCCCGTCCCGTCATCAAGCGCTTGGTGGACAGAGTCGTATTCGACGCCCACAACACCGTAGCTTCCGCCGGCGGCAATGCCCTCGACCTCATGCGCGAGGTTCCCGGACTGCGCGTCGGTCAGAACAGCATCGACATCATCGGCAAAGGCAGCGTCCGCATCTACATCAACGACCGCGAAACGAAGCTCTCCGGCGACGAACTGATAGACTATCTCCGCTCCTACGACGCCTCGCAGATACTGAAAGTGGAAGTCATCACCACGCCTCCCTCCAAATACGATGCCGCCGGAAACGCCGGTATCATTAATATCCGCCTCAAATCCCGTCCCAAAGATTACCTGGGCGGTACCGCTTCCGCCTCCTACACCGCCGGCGAGAACGACCACTACGGCTACGGCAGCGTCAACCTGAACATCAGCCGGGGGCGCGTATCTTCCTTTATTAACGGAGGCACCACGCAGGGCGGGTATGAAAACGTGGAAACCAATCGCCGCTACTTCCCCCTCAACACTTGGGAAGGACGTACTGACTACACCAACCACATGAACAGCATTTATGGACAAGCCGGTGTGGACGTCGCCCTGGAACGCAACTGGACGGTAGGTGTGCAAGCCGTCTATACCCACGCTGCCCCCAAGAACAACAATGCTATCTCTCGTACCCACGTGTACGATGCCTCCACTGCTCGTCTTGACTCCATCCTCTATTCCAATAGCGACCGCGACAACGCCACCGACCGCCTCAATCTGAACTTCCACACCGACAAGATCTGGGGTGACCGTGGACGAAAAATGACCTGGGACGTAGACTACCTGCGCGACAACCGTGACGAAGACCAGGACTTCGTCTCCCATACTCAGACGTCCGATGGAAAGGAGCTGCCCGACACCAACTTCGACTTCGACTACCGTCAACGACGCAAGGTCGATGTATTCTCTTCCGCCCTCGACTTCACTCTGCCGTTCGACGCCTACAAAATAACCGCCGGTGCCAAGGTGTCTTTCACTAATACCCGCAACCGCATCAATTACAATACCACCGACCCCGAGCTGGTACAGGACGACTATTTCCGCTACAAAGAACAAATCTACGCCCTCTACGCCGACTATAGCCGCGAGTTCTCTGCGCGCCTCTCCATGCAATTGGGTTTGCGCATGGAGCACACCCGTACCACCGGCATCTCCCAGGCGAAGAATACGGCGGATAAGCACGACTATACCCGCCTGTTCCCCACTGTTTATTTCCTTTATTCGCCCGCCGAGGGACATGCACTGAACCTCAGCTTCTCCAACCGCATCTCCCGTCCGTCGCAGAACATGGTCAATCCGTTCCCTTTCTATAATAATAAGTATACCTATGCCCGCGGGCGCGAAGATCTGAAGCCCAGCTATACCTACAATGCCGAACTGGGATACACGCTGAAGAACAACTTCAATGTGTCCGCCTACTACTCTTACTCCGACGATGTATTCTTTCAGGCGGTGAATATGGACCCCGAAACGAACGTCAGTTCCTTCCTTTGGGAGAACTTCATGACGACTCACTCCTTCGGATTGAACAACTCTTACACCTTCCGCGCCAAGTGGTTGCAAACCTACCTGCAACATGGAGTAAGTTACAGTCGGACTACTTCTACTGCCGTGGGTACTTCGCCCGAAGAAGAGGGATGGGCGTATAATGCCAGTTTGCGCAACACTTTCTTCCTGAACTCGAAGAAAACGTTCCTCTTCACGCTTTCCGGTTCCTATACCTCTCGCCAGTACCAAGGTATCTATCTGATGAAACCCACTTACGGCGTCGATGCCGGACTGCTGTATCGCCTGCTGGACAATAAACTCAGTCTCAGTCTGAATGTCAACGACCTCTTTATTTCTTCTTATAAAGGAGAAATTTTCTCCAATGACCTGAAGATGACGGTCGACAATAAGTTCTCTTTCACCAGCTTCCGCGTCGGCGTCAGTTATACCTTCGGTGGAGATATACGGAGCAAAGGACAGCGCAGCAGTAATAGCGATATTCAAAGGCGACTGTAAACTCTGCCGATTAGAATATTCCACTTTTATTGCCGATTATTCCTCCTTTGTTAATGGTAACTTGTCTACTTTTGTGGCTTGGAATTAAAACTAATACTAAGAACCATGAGACAAGAAGTGAGTGAGAACATTGGCAGGTTAGGTAAACATTTGGTGTGGGCATTGTTCCTATTGATGGGAAGTATCAGCCCCGAAACTATTTATGCCCGGGATTTACCGGCTTTCCCGGGTGCCGAAGGCTTCGGCAGATATACTACCGGTGGGCGTGGTGGAAAAGTATACCACGTCACGACATTGCAGGATGGCATGCAGGAGGGGAGCCTTCGGCATGCCATCCTGCAAGAAGGTGCCCGGACGATTGTGTTCGATGTGGCAGGTACTATCTTTTTGGATAGCCGGCTTGATATAAAGAATGGAGATCTGACCCTTGCCGGACAAACTGCACCCGGGCAGGGTATCTGTATAGCCCGTTATCCGGTGACTATCAGTGCAGATAATGTTATAGTACGTTACCTGCGTTTCCGTGTGGGGAATGAAGGTGGTGGAGAGCCCGATGGATTGGGAAGTACGGATTGCAAGAATGTGATTGTAGACCATTGTTCCATAAGCTGGTCGGTAGATGAATGCTGCTCGGTATACGGAGGAGAAAATCTTACAGTGCAGTGGTGTCTGGTTTCTGAGAGTCTTCGTACGGCCGGACACACCAAAGGCAGACATGGATATGGTGCAATTTGGGGTGGAGCGAAAGCGTCGTTCCATCATAATCTGCTGGCGCACCACGAAAGCCGTGTGCCCCGCCTTGGCCCACGCCCCGGTACGCAAGAACGTGAATATATGGATATGCGCAATAACGTTTTCTATAACTGGGCAGGAAACGGATGCTATGGTGGCGAAGGTATGAAGGTGAATATCGTTAATAACTACTACAAACCGGGTCCGGCTACTCCTAAAGACAAACCTATCAGTTATCGTATTGCTGCAATCGGGGTACGTACTACTAAGTATTGTTATCATGCAGACGGTACTCCCAATGTCTGGCAACCGATGGAACATGTCTGGGGACAGCTCTATGTGGATGGAAATGTTGTGGAGGGGCACCCGGACGTTACTCGTGATAACTGGACCAAAGGTATCTATGAGCAAATAGACAATGCTGCTTGCGATAATACATTTACAGAGCAGGTAAAGAAGGAAATGCGCTTACTTCTTCCTTTGGAAACGGATGTCATCACTACCCACTCTGCTGAAGAAGCATATTACCTTGTACTGAAAGATGCCGGTTGCTCCAAGCAACGAGACAGTATTGATAAACGCATCATAAAAGAGACCGAGACTGGAACAGCCACTTATATCGGTAGCGTGACGAAAGATGCCGAAGACCTTCCCGGATTAATAGATCTGCCTTCTGATGTAAAAGAGGAAGGAGCAGCCGGTGCCTGGCCTGAACTGAGTGACGGCGGAGTGTCTGCCGAAGAACTGAAAGATACGGATGGCGACGGCATGCCTGATCTTTGGGAAATAGCCTGTGGATTGAATCCGCAAGATGCTCTGGATGGTACTATGGTTTCTCTAAGTAAGGAAGGCTATACCAATCTGGAAGTCTATCTGAATAGCCTGACAGTGAGGTAGAGCAGGGCAAAAGGAGTATTAATTGGTATAAATGTGGAAATATTGGTAATTATAGGTTCACCACATTTTTTCCTCTTATTCTGATAGAAAATACTCCTTTAGTTTCTGCAAAAACTCGACTTTTGCTTCCGGATTAACCAATAAATAGTATGAGAAACAGTATGAAAAACATGATGATGACATTGTGCAGTTTGTTATTCTGTACAATAGTTAATGTGGAGGCTGCCTGCCCGAAGAAATGGCAGACCGATTTAAAAACCGACCTTGTAGTGGCGCAAGATGGTAGTGGTGACTATACCACACTGCAAGCCGCCATTAATGCTGCTCCGGATCATTCCGAAAAACGTTTTGTCATTTATATAAGGAATGGCAAATATGATACCGAGAAGCTGATTATTCCTAAAAACAAGATCAACATTACATTGAAAGGTGAAGACCGTGAACGGACTATTATCAGTTATCATATTTATGATTGCAAAAGCCCGGATACGGGAAACAAATGCCCTGCAGAGTCATGGGCTTTGTGGAAAGACAATGCCGAGCTTGTCCGCACTTCCGCTACTTTGACTATTATGGCCGATGGTTGTCGGATGGAGAATCTGACATTGGAGAATACGGCAGGTCCGGTAGGACAGGCTTTGGCGCTTACAGTATGTGGTGATAAACAAGTTTTCCGCAATTGCAATATCCTGGGGTATCAGGACACCATCTATTTATGGACAAGCGGCAAGCGGAGCTACTTTGAGAATTGTCTTGTACTGGGGCGTACCGATTACATTTACGGTGGCGGCATCGGCTATTTCCAGTCTTGCGAAATCCGGAGCTGGGGCGGTGGCTGGATTACGGCACCTTCTACCCTCAAGGAACAGAAATATGGTTTTGTGTTCAATCAATGTAATTTTACCTATGTAGACAATAGTCCTCGTCCGGGAGATGACGGCAGACCGGTTGCTATTGGCCGTCCCTGGCATAATTACCCTAAAGTTGCCATTCTAAATTCCGTGATGTGTGAACAAATGCATCCCGAAGGCTGGCCTACAACGTGGAATATGGAATATGCATCTACCAGTGAAGATCTTCATTTATATGAATATAACAATACCGGCAAGGGAGCTGATATGAGTCGGCGTGCCAAGTGGGCAGGTATCAGAAAGCTGACTGCTGCCGAGGCTCGTGAATATACATGCGAGAAAGTATTTGGAGAAAAAATTAAAGATTGGAAATAATATTATTAACTATTTAAAAACACAGTGATTTATGGATTCAAAAAGACTTGTTCAAAAGACGTTTGCAGCTCTTTTGCTGAGCATGCTTTGTCTTGTCTCTTTTGCACAGAACCGTACAGTGACCGGTGTTGTGCTGGATAACCGTGGCGACCCTGTTATCGGTGCTAATATTAAGGTTGTAGGTGATGCAACGACCGGTACGATTACGGATATAGACGGTAAATTCTCTCTTTCCGTGCCGGCATCGGCAAAGCAGTTGGAAATCAGTTTCATCGGTATGCAGGCGCAGAAGGTGAATATTGTTGCCGGACAGCCTGTAAATGTAACATTGGAAGAGGATGCCGAGGTGCTGGATGAAGTGGTGGTAATCGGTTATCAGACCGTGAAACGCAAAGATTTGACTGGTTCTGTGGCTTCTGTGAATGGAAAGAACATTGCAGCTTCACCGGTATCGAACGTTGCGCAAGCACTGCAAGGTAAGTTGCCGGGTGTGAATGTCACTTCTCAGGACGGTCGTCCGGATGCCGAAATCTCTATCCGTGTACGTGGCGGCGGTTCTATCTCTCAGAGTAATGACCCGTTGGTTTTGATCGACGGTGTTTCCGGTACATTGAGTGATATCCCTGCCGACCAGGTGGAAAGCATTGATGTGTTGAAGGATGCTTCTTCTACAGCAATCTATGGTGCACGTGGTGCTAATGGTGTAATTTTGGTTACGACGAAGGGGGCTAAAGAAGGAAAGGTTACTGTTTCTTATAATGGTTACGCTAAGTTCAATACTCCTACCAAGTATGTGGAGGCACTGGATCCTTATGACTATTTGGCTTATACTTGGGCTAATGCTGCTGCTAATGGCGATGCTTATGTTAAACCCTTTGTCAATCTTTATGGCTTGGCTGATGGCGGTATAGAAAAATATCGTGGTATGAAAAGTGATGATATTCAGCGTGATGTTTACAATAGTTCTTTCTCGCATAGCCATGACCTGACGGTAACAGGTGGTACGGATATGACTAAAGTTTTGTTCTCTGTCAACTACATGGACGAGCAAGGTATGAAGATTAACTCATACTCAAAACGAGCCAATGTTTCTTTAAAGGTGAATCAGAAAATCCGTAAGAATCTGGACCTTGGACTGGATTTACGTTACACCGATGCAGAGAGTATGAGCGAAGAAGGTACTACCAGTGGTTCCGGTTCCATCTTGTCTTCTGCTTATCGTTTCCGTCCTATTGCAACTGATCATATTAAAGGTAATCTGGATGCTTTACGTGAAGGTAACATGGAGCAGTATGGTAAGCTCTCTCAATGGGATATTTATAGCCCGTACAGTCGTACCATGGATAATGAACCTTTGAAACAGCGTCAAGTACTGCGTAGTACAGCTTCTTTGAACTGGGGCATCATTAAAGGTTTGACTTATCATACGGACTTGAGCTTGAACCGTACCTGGAGGCAGGATAAGATTTGGAAAGGGGCTGTAGCGGTCAAAGACCCTTATATTGACGAAGCAACCGGTGAAAAAACAGCTGCCGGTGATGCTGAACTGCGGAAACAGGACAGTTGGGGTATGCGTTGGACCAATACATTGAGTTATGACCTCAATATCAACAAAGACCAACGCTTGAATATTCTGGTAGGTCATGAAGTCAGCAATTCCGGTGGTACGGATTTAAGAGTTCAAGCACAGAAATTTCCTGTAAACTTTACGAAGGATAATGCGTTTGCCATGATTAACCAGTATGACAAGACTGTCAGTGCCAATGCTGTTCCGGTTTCCTCTTCTATCAGTACGCCGACACGTATTCTCTCTTTCTTCGGTCGCGCAAACTATAACTTGCTGGAGCGCTACTTGCTGACTGTGACATTCCGCGCCGATGGTTCTTCCAAGTTTGTTGCCGATAATCGCTGGGGATATTTCCCGGCTGCAGCTTTGGCTTGGCGGGTATCGGAAGAGCCCTTCATGGAAAGTACTAAAAACTGGTTGGATAATCTGAAGCTACGTCTGTCTTACGGTACGGTAGGTAATGATGGTATCAGTGCCGACTTATGGTCTCAAACCTGGTATGCAGAATCGGATAACCGTTGGTTCTATGCATTGGATGGGAAACAACAACCCTCTTATGATTTGTCCACCGGAACATCCACTCCTATGGCAAATCCCAATCTGAAATGGGAGACAACCATTACCCGCAACCTGGGTATTGATTTCGGCTTCTTCAAGAACCGTGTTTGGGGTAGTGTAGATCTCTATTGGAATACTACCAAAGATTTGTTGATGAGCACTCCGCTGCCTGGTATCACAGGTTTTACTACTACGTATGATAATGTAGGTCAGACCAGTAACAAGGGTTTGGAACTTTCATTGTCCGGCGTTATCTTCGAGAACAAGGATTGGAATATTACGGCAGGATTCAACATTAACTTCAATAAGAATAATGTAGATGAACTGGCTGAAGGCATTACCGGTATTTATGGCACATCATGGGTATCACAGAATAATCCGAGCAATGATTACCTCTTGAAGAAGGGAAGTCCGGTAGGTTTGGTAAGAGGTTTGGTTTACGATGGTTTCTATACAACGGATGACTTTACTTTTGCTGACGGTGTTTATACTTTGAAGCCCGGTATTGCGGATGTAAGCAGTGCTATTGTACCGACTTTCCATGGTGTTGATGGTGGAAGACCGAGTGGACAGAATGCTTATCCGGGTATGGCAAAATATAAGAACCTGAATAATAGTGGTAATAGCGAAGGCATAATTGATACGGATGACTATACCATTATCGGCGATATGAATCCGGTGCATACGGGTGGTTTCAACATCAATGCCACTTATAAGAATTTCGATCTGGGCTTGTACTTCAACTGGAGCTATGGCAACGAGATTTATAATGTAAATAAGCTGGCTTCTCTCTATGGTTATAAAGAAACCGGAGTTTATGAAAATAAACTTGCTATACTGAAAGGGGCTTATAAGATTTATGACATCGTTAACGGAAATCTTGAGCGTCTCGATTCACCAGCCAAGCTGGAAGCGGCTAATGTGAATGCTAATCTGCCGCTTTGCTACAACGAGCAAGGTGTGGTTTCAACATTGGGTATTGAAGATGGCTCTTACCTCCGTCTGAATACGATGACATTGGGGTATACATTGCCGAAAGCGTGGTTGAATAAAGCCGGAATCAGTAATCTTCGTGTATACGGTACTGTCTATAATCTCTTTACCATTACCGGTTATTCGGGACTTGACCCGGAAGTAAGTGCAAATGCCAATTTGAACCATGCCGTATATCCTACGCCGGGACTTGACTGGGGTACTTATCCGCGTGCACGTTCGTTTGTTGTTGGTGTAAATCTCAGTTTCTAAACCTCTAAAAAGAAAATTATCATGAAAAGAATATTGAAATCAATACTCGCTTTGGCACTTTGTGTCTCTTTTGCACAATGCGAAGATTATTTGAATGTTTCGTCTCCATCAAACTCGGACGATGATTTTGTTACCTCTTCACCTGCAGAAACTTTCAAGACGTTGTCCTGGATTTATGCTGAATATCGTCTGAATGCAGCCAGTGGCGGTAACTATAATTTTGAAGACTGTACTTCGGATGCAGAGTATTATCCGGAATATAACTCTGCCAACAATGTGATTGGTATGTTACGACCGAATGAAGTTGCGATCGGTGGCAAGCAAACACAGTTCAATAGCTTGTATAATACTGTGGCACGTGCAGCCCGTGTAGCAGATATTATTGCCGGAAAGTCTGAATATCAGGCCGATGTGGCAGCAGGGAAGACTTCGGACTGGACTCAACTTTATGGTGAAGCCATGACGATGCGTGCTTTCTTCTATTTTGAGTTGGTAAGACACTTCGGAGATGTGCCTTATGGCATCGAGAATGCAGTTGTCAGTGACTATGGCTTGACTTCCCGTTTTGAGATTCTGGACAACATGATTGAGTCGGTAAAAACAGTAGAATCTTTGATGTATCGTCTGGGGGAAGGTGGCATTACAGCAGAACGTATGTCACGTACCTTTGCCAATGCCTTGATTGGTGAGATGGCTATTTATGCCGCAGGTTGGCAAACTGTACGTACTGATGTATCCGGACTTTATGGTGATGTTCAGTTCGAAGAGAAAGGTACTAAAGCCAATGACTGTGTTTATGCACGCCGTACGGATTACAAAACCTATTATCAGATGGCAGAACAGTATTTGTCTGCTGCTATTAACGAGCAGAAAGGTACTCTGCAATTAATCACTTCTGATGACCGTGGATATGCAAATAATCCTTTCCAGATGCACTGGCAGTATATACATAATAAGAAGATCAGTCCGGAGTCTTTATTTGAGGTAGGTAATGTGGCTCCAAACGGTAGTGAACATCCTTACAGTCAGGGTCGTCCGTCAAATGGCGGCGGTAGTAATGCAGCTCCCTGTAAGGTATTTGGAGCTATCCGTATTCTTCCTTCCTTCTATTATACTGGTTATGAAGAGGGTGATAAACGTATGGATGCCAGTATGACGGTGACAGGCAGTACAGGAGATGGTAATGAGGCTATTTTGAGTTTTGTTGCAGGTAGTAAACTGAATGGTGGTATCTCAATCAATAAGTGGGATGATAACCGTATGAATCCTCCGTATGTGGCGGCTCAACGTAATTCAGGTCTTAACTATTGTCCGTCTCACCTAGCAGACGTAATGTTGTTGCTGGCTGAGGCTAAAGCCGAACTGGGTGATGATAACGGTGCACTGAGTCTGGTGAACCAACTTCGTGAAAGAGCTTTCGGTGATACTTCTCATAATCTGAGCGGTCTTTCCGGAGAAGCTCTGAAGGATGCTGTATGGATGGAACGTAAGCGTGAATTGCTGGGTGAAGGCGATGTTCGTTGGGATATGATCCGTTCCGGTAAGTTTACTGAAAGAACACAGGCTGTCCGTGCTGAAATGAAAGCGATGATTGCCGGATTGGAAACTAATGGTTATTATGAATTCCCGAATGGTCGTATTATTTCTAACTATATATGGACGAAGTTGGTTGAGAGAGAAGACCCGTTAACTTATGATGCAGACCCGAGTGATCCGGCTCTTTTCCCGGGATGGAGAGGCCAGTATGATTATTCAAAATTGGATGCAGTTGCTTCAAAGGTAAAAGGCACTGCCCATAATCTGGCAATCAAGGGATTGTTTGAGTACATTGATCCGGAAGGTCCTGTGGCAAAGGCTTTGGAAGCTGAAGGGTATACTAAGACTAACTGGGGTATTGATATTGTTTCGCAGAAGACTACTCTTTACGACCGCAATGTATTGTCCGGTCTTGGTGATGCCGGTGCTGCTCCGCGTTACTATCATCCGATTCCGTTCGAAACGCTGAATCAGTCAAAAGGTAAAGTGACGAATGGTTACGGACTGCCGCAGCAATAAGTAATTTATTGATTATTCAATTTGTAAAACTGCAAGAAAAGGTTCTTTAAAGAAACGAGATCTTGCAGTTTTTTTAATCTCATATATTTGTAATAGTATTATGAAATGTAAACTTATCTATCTATTGCCCCTTTTGCTACTCTCGAGTTGCAGTCAGCCCACCTATAAAACCACCTCTCTCTCGCCCGATGAGCGTGCTGAGCTCTTGCTGAAAGAACTCACCCTTGAAGAGAAAGTATCGTTGATGATGGACGGCTCCAAACCTGTGGAGCGTTTGGGCATCAAGCCGTATAACTGGTGGAATGAAGCGCTGCACGGTGTGGCGCGTGCCGGACTGGCTACGGTCTTCCCGCAACCCATCGGTATGGCTGCCTCTTTCTCGCCGGAGACTGTATACAGCGTGTTCGATGCCGTGTCTGATGAAGCTCGTGCCAATTATGTCTATTTCTCCTCCCAAGGTAGCCACGAACGTTATCAAGGACTTACTTTTTGGACTCCTACGGTCAATATCTATCGTGATCCGCGCTGGGGACGTGGTATCGAAACCTATGGTGAAGACCCTTATCTCACTGCCCGTATGGGCGTAATGGTAGTGAAAGGCTTGCAAGGTGAAAGTGATGGCAGGTATGACAAGCTGCATGCCTGTGCCAAGCACTTTGCCGTACACTCCGGTCCCGAATGGAACCGCCACGAGTTCAATGCTGAGAACATCAAACCGCGCGATTTGCACGAAACCTATCTTTCTCCTTTCAAAGCTTTGGTGCAAGAGGGAAAGGTGAAGGAAGTGATGTGTGCCTACAATCGCTTTGAAGGTGAACCCTGTTGCGGCAGTAACCGGCTGCTCATGCAGATCCTCCGTGACGAGTGGGGATATGATGGCATCGTGCTTTCTGACTGTGGCGCTATAGCAGACTTCTATAACGATCGCGGTCACAAGACACACCCCGATGCCGAGTCGGCTTCGGCGGCGGCAGTGCTGAATGGCACCGACCTGGAATGCGGTTCCAGCTATAAAGCATTGATAAAGGCGGTGCAACAGGGAAAGATTGATGAAGCTGCGGTGGACGTAGCTGTGAAGCGCCTGCTGTCTGCCCGCTTTGCATTGGGCGAGATGGACGAGCTGGCTGAGGTGTCGTGGAACAAGATTCCTTTCTCGGTAGTCAATTCGCCGGAGCATCAGGCTTTGGCACTCGATATGGCACGCCAGTCCATGACGCTGTTGATGAATAAAAACAATATTCTGCCGCTCCGGCGCGAAGGGCTAACGGTGGCAGTGATGGGACCTAATGCAAATGACTCGGTGATGCAATGGGGCAATTACCACGGCACGCCTTCGCACACCGTCACTGTGCTGGATGGCATTCGTAGCTCCGTGGGCGATCGAGGTAAAGTGCTCTATGAACAGGGTTGTGGCAGGGTGGAACGTACGCTTATTGAAAGTGTGTTCAACCAATGCAAGTCGGCCGAAGGTCCCGGTTTCCATGTACGCTACTGGAATAACCTGGACCGTAGTGGCGAGCCTGTGGCTACTGTACAGCTTACCACTCCTTTCCAACTTTGCACTTCGGGTGCTACGGTATTTGCACCCGGGGTAAATCTTACTGATTTCTCGGCTACTTACAGCAGTGTCTTTACGCCTCAAAAGAAGGGTGAGGTGTCTCTCAATCTCTATGTGAACGGTATGGGGCGCTTGCGCATCAATGGAGAAGAGGTTATGACTTACAGACAAAATCATGGTGCCCGCAATAAGAACTATGTCTTAAAGGCGGAAGCTGGAAAGTCGTATGAGATAGAATTGGATTTTGAATATCTGCACAATGATGCTCAACTCAATTTCGATTTAGGCGTTAAGAGGGATGTGGATATACGACGTTCGGTTGAGGCGGTGAAAGAGGCTGATATCGTTATCTTTGCAGGTGGTATTTCTCCGAGCCTTGAAGGTGAGGAGATGGGTGTCGACCTGCCCGGATTCAAGCGGGGCGACCGCACGGATATAGAGTTGCCTGCCGTTCAGAGAGAGTTGATAGCTGCTCTGCATCGCGCCGGAAAGAAGGTGATTCTGGTCAACTGTTCAGGCTCGCCTGTCGGTCTGGAACCGGAAACCAGGGAATGCGAAGCCATCTTGCAGGCATGGTATCCCGGCCAGGCGGGAGGAACGGCGGTTGCTGAGGTGCTGTTTGGTGATTATAATCCGGCAGGGCGTTTGCCGGTGACGTTTTATCGCAATGTGTCGCAGCTTCCTGATTTTGAAGATTATAATCTGACGGGCAGAACGTACCGCTACATGACGCAAGAGCCTCTTTTCCCGTTTGGTTACGGATTGAGTTATACGACTTTTGAGTATGGACAGATGGCGCTGGCTACGGATAAGATTAAAGCCGGAGAGACTCTGAAGCTGTCCGTTCCGGTGACCAATACCGGTAAGCGGGATGGGGAAGAGGTGGTTCAGGTCTACCTGAGAAGGCATAACGATGCCGACGGACCCAGCAAGACGCTGCGCGCCTTTAAGCGCGTGAGTATTCCTGCCGGAAAGACGGTCGACGTTGAATTCAGCTTGCAGGACAAAGAACTGGAATGGTGGGATGCTTCATCCAATACCATGAGGGTTTGTGCAGGCACTTATGACGTCATGGTAGGGAGTAGTTCGCAGACGGAGGATTTGCTATTGCACTCCTTTACGATATTATAAGTCGCAAAACCTGGTATTTAGAGCTACTACTGGCTGACATTTCATTCGCTTCTGATAGGATATGAGCAAGAGTATCTCAAACTCCTCCGCCTGAAAGGGGAGGTGCCCGTAGGGCGGAGGGGTCTTACATCCGAAGGGACTTATGTATTGCAAAGTTACTCTCTGCTTATGTAAGACCCCCTCCCCCCTACGGGGTACTCCCCCTTTCAGGCGGGAGAGTTTGAGATACTCATGTTTATCATTTCATTCATTTCTATCATCATTTTGAGGCCCTCCTTTCCTAGAGTTAGGAGAGGGTATAAGAGCTTTACGGAAGTTCAATAATATTATTGTTTTGCCTTTTCTCCTTGTTATATTCAGAGGGCGACATGCCGAACTGCTTCTTGAAGCACTTGCTGAAATATTTCGGGTCGTTGAAGCCTGCCATATAAGCTACGGTAGAGATATTGTACTCTCCGCTGTCTATCAACTGCTTGGCGCGCTTGATGCGCATTTCGCGGATGAAATCGACGGGAGAAAGGCCGATAATAGCTTTCAACTTCTGGTAGAATACGGTTCGTCCCATGCCCAGTTCTTGCGCAAATTCATCGACGGTGAGTTCGGAGTTATCCATTTGCTTCTCCATCACTTCCATTACATTCTGCATGAACTGCTCGTCGAAAGAGGTTATCTGCGGCTGCGAGGGAGTAACCTCTACGACGGATGCCGGACTGCTTTGCTGCTTTCCCGACCACTGCTCCCGATAAAGTTCCTGCAACTGCCTGCGCTGCTGTAGCAGCGACTTGATGCGCGTCTTCAGGTAAGTGGAGCTGAACGGCTTCGTAATGTAGTCATCGATACCTTGCTCCAAACCGGAGATGCGGTCGTCCAGCGAAGACTTGGCAGAGAGCAGAACGATGGGGATGTGGCAGATGTCACGGTTCTCTTTGATGGCTTTCACCATGTCCAGACCATCTATGACGGGCATCATGATGTCGCTGATGATGAAATCGGGTACGTGCTGCAAAGCCAGTTCCAACCCTTCTTGTCCATTGGCGGCTTCGATTACGTGGTAAGTGCCGGACAGAATATCGCGCAGGAAACTTCTCAATTCCGGATTGTCTTCCACTACCAGGACAGAAACCCGCTCTTTCTCTTCTGCATCGCCTTCGGCTGTGGCGGCATCCCCTTCGTCTGCATCCGCTTCTTCGTCCGGTTTGCCGGGTGTTTCAGGAGCGTCGTTCAATATGAATTCCGTATTCTCCACGCCTTCGTATGCTTTGGCATTCAACGGCAGCGTGACGGTGAATTCGCTGCCCACTCCCGGTTGGCTGTTCACCCGGATGCTGCCTTGATGCAATTCAATCAGTTCCTTGACCAGAGACAGTCCGATGCCGGACGAAGGTTGCAGGATGTTATACCGTACCAGTGTTTCGAAACGCTGGAACAGTGTCTGCTGCTTTTTAGGGTCGATGCCGATGCCTTCGTCTTTTACGGTTATCACGAGGTTGCTGTTCTCCACCTCGGCGTAGACCGTAATCGGCTTGTTGGCAGGCGTATATTTAAAGGCATTGGACAGCAGGTTGAAGACAATTTTCTCGAATTTATCCTGGTCTACCCAGCAATAAAGCTTCTCCTGACCGGTCTGCAGACGATAATCGATGTGCTTTTCTTCGGCCATGAGGCGGAAGTTGTCCATGACACGTTGCAGCAGGGCGATGATGTCCGTATTTTCCAGCAGTACTTTCATCTTCTTATTCTCTATTTTGCGGAAGTCAAGAATCTGGTTTACCAGGCGCAGCATGCGCTCCGTGTTCTTGTGCACCAGGGTCAGATGCTTGCGTGCATTGGGTGAGAGTGGCTCGTGCTCCAATACCTCGCTCACGGGGCTGGTGATGAGAGTGAGCGGAGTGCGCAGCTCGTGCGAGATGTCGGTGAAGAATCTCAGCTTGATGTTGGACAGTTGATGTTCCAGGCTGATCTGATGGTGCAACTTATAGATGTATATGATGATGTACACAATGGTTGCGGTAAACAGGATGAATAAAAGAACATAGAGTACCCATGCCCAGTAGGTTTCCCAGAAAGTGGGAAGGACGTGTACCGGAAGGTTCCGTACGTAGTCGGTCCACACACCGTCGCTGTTGGTGGAGCGCACCTGCAGTTCGTATTCTCCGGGAGGGAGGTTTATGTAACTGGCAGTGCGGCTGTTGTCCACTTCGTTCCATTGTTCTTCGAGCCCTTTCAGCCGGTAGGCATATTTTATGCTACCCGGATCGACGTAGTCCAGGGCGGCAAACTGGAAAGTTACGTTCCGCTCGGAAGGTTGTAGCTGTAGCTCTTCCAAGTCGTCGATGGCTGTCTTTTGCGGAATACCTTGTATTCTCAGTCCGGTGAATGCGATGGGAGGGGTATCGTTGCTTTTGTTGAACAGGGTGGGGTCCATGTCCATAATACCGCTTTCCGTACCTATAATCAGGTGGTCGTGCCACACAACCGGGGCTGCTTCGCTGAAATAAATTTCTTTTTGCAGGTATTTCTCGTCGTAATTGTCGAAGGTACCGGTTTCGGGATCGAACTTGGAGAGTGCGTTTTCCGATATTACCCATAGTTTTTTCTGTTTGTCTTCTATCATGGAGAGCATCAGGTCCGAAGACAAACCTTCTCTTTCGGTATAGGTCTTGAACTGGATATGGTCGGTCAGCAAGTCATCGGACTGTATCTGGTTGATGCCGCCGGTGAAGGTCAGGACGTAGCTCTGCTGCCGGCTGTCTGTATAAATGTAGGTCACATCGTTGCTGCAAAGGCTGGATGCGACATCGGGCATGCGTACATTCTGATAGAACTTGATGCTTTCGGGATATTCAAAATCGGAAGAGAAGGTCAGCAGTCCTTCGGTGGTTCCTACCAGAATGGCTTGGTTCACTTCCTTGATGGTTCGTACTTTGGAGTATTTGCCGGGGGGATAACCTGTCAGCTGGTTACCGCTGTGCAAGAAGCGGATTTCTCCTTCCGGAGTTTCTTGCAGGAGGTTTAGGCCACCTCCGTAGGTGGCTATCCAAATGCGCTTCCGGCTATCCTGGTAAATGGCGTAGATGCTGTTGTTGCTCAGACTGTACGGATTTCCTTCTTCGTGGGCGAACTTTTGTATCTTGAAGCGGTTGTTGCCGTCTCTTTTCAGTCTGAATACACCGTCCCATTTGCTTCCCATCCAGATGTCTCCCTCGTTGTCTTCCATGAAGCAGTAAATGTTTTTGGAGAACGCTACGGTTTGGGTGCTGATATTGCCTGCCGGGTCCAGGTAGCCTTTCAGACTTCCGTCTTCATTGAATATCCGTATGATGCCTTTCTTGGTTGCCATCCAGAGATTATTCCGGCTGTCCGTCAGGAATGCCCGTGAGTCGAAACCATAATCCAGAAGCCGCACCTGGCAGGCGTTCGGGAAGAAGGATATCTTGCTCATTTCGTAACTGTTGGTGAACCAGAAGTTATTCTGCTTGTCAAGGAAGCAGTTCAGAATGACCGGCGTGAATTTGGACTCCGGGTTGTTGTAGTCGGTATAGTAAGGCTTCAGTTGCTTACTTTTCCGGTCGTAGTAACTCAGGCATCCCAGGTGGGGAACTACCCACAGTGTTCCCTGACTGTCTTCGAAGATGACGTCCCTGCTTTTGCGTTCGGCTTTGGGCATGTCTTGCGGCGGGGTTTGATAATACTGCTTCTCACCGGTAAGGGGATTGTATCGGGTGACGCCCGGCTGGTCGGAATAAATCCATAGTTCCTGATGGCTGTCACGGAACAGGAATGTTGTGGTGAGAGAAGGCAACGCAGCCGTGCGGATATCTACCCGGTCAAATTTTCGGTTCTGCGTATTATAAAAGATGACTCCGTTTTCAGTGGCCAGGGCCAGGGTATCTTTTCCTATAACTTGTATGTTGTACAGTTGACTGTATTCGTAGGGTATTTTCTCGAACTGAAGTTGCTCGGTTGTAAGGTTGTAGATGGCAAGGCGGTTGTTGGCAGATATCAGGTACATATTTCCGTTGCTTTCGCAAGCATTCTTGAACTGCACGTTGCCAGGCATTATTTTTTTGCCGATAATCTGTATCCCTTTGTCCGTGAATATCCATTCGTCCCCGTCTGCATCTTGCAGTACATTGGATATTTGGGAGCCGGGCAGATTGCCGTCTTCCTGGCTGTAGGCTGTAATACTTGCTGCATCTCCGTTTCTGAATGCCTGATCGTCCACACGGAATGCTCTGTAGTTGCATACAATCCAAGTGATGCCTTTGGGTAGGGTATGGATTTGGTTTACTACATAGGTAGTCTGGTCCTTTTTTTCGATAGGGTGCAGTATATCGATAAACTTTTCTTGCTGGCTATCGAATAGATATACCCTGCTGTCGTAGGTTTGGCACCAGATGTCGCAGTTCTGATTGGGCGTGATGGAGTACAGCCGGTTGCTGGTCAAGGTGCATCCGTCTCCGGGGTAGGCTTTGTAGTTTTTGAAGGTATAGCCGTCGTATTTGCTCAGTCCGTTCCAGGTAGAGAACCAGATGAAACCTTTGGCATCCTGCACAATGTTGACCACGGTTCTCTGCGGCAGACCGTTATATATGGAAAAATGTTGTATCTGGCACACGGGTTGCGCCTTAACTATTGCCGAGATAAACAACAGGACAAATACGAAATAAAAAACAGTGCTTTGTATAACTTTCATAGCATTGATATTTAATAGTGCAAAGATAAGAAAAAAGCATTCTTAATATTCATTAAATAAATAACTTTTCTCTTTCTTTCTATTGTTTTATTCCGAAATAAAACAATATATTTGTGATATCAAAATGATATCAATTAAATCTATTGAACATGGAAACAAAAGAAATTAACTTCAAGGGTTTCAAGATGAATGGCTTCTTAGCCTTGTTCCTTCACCTGGTAGTGCTTACGGCAGTGATAGTCTTTGGATTTATCATCGGTATCGTGGCTACTTATGTCGTCTCGGTGTGTCTGAGTATCGTGTGGTTAATCATGTTTGCCGGCTATATGCAGCTGGAACCGAACGAGGCACGTGCCATGGTATTCTTTGGAAAATATAAGGGAACATTCAAGGAGACCGGGTTCTTCTGGGTAAATCCGTTCCTGGACAAAAAGAAACTCTCGCTTCGTGCACGCAACCTTGATGTGGAACCGATCAAAGTGAATGATAAGATCGGCAATCCTATTCTGATCGGTCTGGTGCTGGTATGGAAGTTGAAAGATACCTATAAAGCCATGTTCGAGATAGATGCGCAGACGATGGCTTCTACTGCGCCGACTGCGGGCGGTTCGAATCAGATCAGCATCGGCAATGCAGTGGCTAATCGTATGAATGCGTTCGAAAACTTCGTGAAGATACAGAGTGATGCTGCCCTCCGCCAAGTGGCCGGACAGTATGCTTATGACGATAATGAGGCCAATACGGAGGAATTGACGCTTCGTTCCGGTGGTGAGGAAATCAACGAACAGTTGGAACAGAAACTGAACGAACGCCTGGCTATGGCAGGTATGGAAGTGGTAGAAGCCCGCATTAACTATCTGGCCTATGCACCCGAAATTGCTGCTGTGATGCTGCGCCGCCAGCAGGCATCTGCCATTATCACTGCCCGCGAGAAGATTGTGGAAGGTGCGGTTTCCATGGTAAAAATGGCGCTCCATAAACTTTCTGAGGAGGAGATTGTTGAGCTGGATGAAGATAAAAAAGCAGCAATGGTCAGCAATCTGTTGGTAGTGCTTTGTGCTGACGAGGCTGCACAGCCGGTAGTCAATACGGGGACGTTGAACCATTGATAAAGGAGAAGATGAAACAGATGGGGTTTATATGGCGGTGGGCTTTAGTGATTGGCCTTTTATTGGGAAACATTTGTGCTGTTTTTGCACAGAACGACCCAGTATGCACTCGCGAAGAACAGATTTATCATTTCTTTATAGCCAATCAAGGTGACAGTATATTCCATTCACTCAGTCCGGATGCGCAGAAGAAAGTAAGTCGGGTGATGTGTCAGGATTTGCTTCCTCAGGTGGAGAGGCAATTCGGGAAATTACAGTCGGCAGGTAAATGGCAACAAGATTCGTTGTCGGGGATTATACTTAAATACCGTGACTTGAAATTTGAGCGTTATCAGCTTCGCCTACAGTTCTCTTTTGGTCCGGAAGGTATGCTTGAAGGGCTTTGGATGAAACCTGTGCCGGAAACTTCAACGGTGCCACCGGCGGCATATAATAAGGAGAAGATGGAGGAACGGGATGTCATGATAGAAACCGGCAGTTTCAAGTTGCCGGGTACGTTGACTTTGCCCAAGGCCGCTGTCTCTGCCGGAGGGCATAAGGTGCCGTGTGTTATTTTAGTGCATGGTTCCGGTGCTCAGGATCGTGATGAGACAATCGGGCCGAACAAACCTTTCCGTGACCTTGCATACGGACTGGCAGAACGTGGTGTGGCCGTGATTCGTTATGAAAAGCGTACCAAAGTTTATGGTGAGGCTTGTGTACCTGCCGGGCGTGAATTGGATTTTGATGTAGAAACGGTGGACGATGCGCTCTCTGCCGTAGCATTGGCTAAAACGATTCCGGAGATAGCACCCGACAGCATCTACGTGTTGGGCCATAGCCAAGGCGGACTTCTGGCTCCCCGTATAGCAGAACGTTCAGAAGGGCTGGCGGGAATCGTTATCCTTGCCGGTCCGGCACGTCCGCTTGCGGATATTATGGTGGAGCAACTTACTTATCTGACATCACTGCCTGGTACTTCCGCAGCAGCGGCATCGCAGGTCGAGGAGATAAAAAAGCAGTATGCCAATATGAAGAAACTGGGTACAGATACTTTCAATGACAGCATTCCGTTGCCGCTGGGATTTGTGAAATCTTATGCGCTGTTTGAGAAGAACTATAAACCCGTAGAGGTGGCGGCTAAACTAAAATTGCCTATCCTTGTTCTTCAAGGGGAGCGGGATTATCAGGTAACTATGGAAGATTTCGGTCTATGGCGTTCCGGTCTGTTGCGTTGTAAGAATGCTTCTTTTAAATCTTACCCTAAATTGAATCATTTGTTACAGGAAGGCAGCGGCAAGGCGACTCCGTTTGAGTACAACCATGCTTCATCTGCTCCTGCGTATGTTATGGATGACATCGTTCTTTTTGTGAGAGGGAAGTTGGTCACTCCGTGAAATATAATTAAATAACTAATCATTAATCACTAAAAAATTGGCTAAAAAAGAAACTTCAACCAAAAGCTTTGTCCTGCGTGTGGATGCTGCGACGATGGATGCCATCGAGAAATGGGCAGCCGACGAGTTCCGCAGTACCAATGGACAACTTCAGTGGATTATCGCTGAAGCATTGCGGAAGAGTGGGCGGATGAAGAAACCCAAGAATACTCCTTCGGTAGAAGGGAAAGAAGAAGAATCTTAAAATTGCATGGTGCTTTAATGTAAAATTTAGATGCTATGATAAACCTTGGTCCCTTTTCCGGCAGAAACTGCCCTAATGTTCATTTCCGGCCGGCTCTACTTGACCGCTTTCTGGAAGGTGCCGCCATCCTGATCTTTCTTACTACGTGTGGCTGTATCTTCTGGCTCTATACCCGGATAGGGGAAGGGTTGTTGCCTAATGTCTGGATAATGGGAGGTGCTTCACTTTTCACTCTCATTGTTATGGGTGCTTGTTCCTATGTACCTGTCCGTCTCATTAATTTTCCGGTGCGGGTGAATGAACGTAATATCGGTATTCAGTACTTGCTTGCTGTGCGCCTTACCCGCGTGATGAACGTCATACTGAATCTGATGTTCCTGTCAGGAGCTTTCCTTGAGTATTATAAATCGGCTTTTGTGTTTTTCAGCGCCTCGTTTGTCTTGCTTGCATTGGCATTTGTCGGTTATTACATTCTGGCATTCAAGTACAAGTAAGATCTTTCATCTGCTTATTCTCTTTTCTATATAACCTCTGCAATAATCCCGATATTGTAGAGGTTTTTCTTTAAATACCTACTTATGATTAGGAATCCCCGTTTTATACTATCTTTTAGGTATTGCCAGCCTTTTTAACAACCTCTACCTTTGCCTCGATTAAAATTATAAAAAATAAGGCAAATGAAACAAAAGGTATTACTGTTCTCTTTATGTCTTGCAGCTTGTACTGTGAATGCTTTGGCAGATAACGCAGTGGGCAATGATAAAGAGATCGACAACACAGAAAAAGCAGAAGAAAAGGCTCCTCAACCGAAGTCCAGATTAACAGTGGGAGGTTATGGCGAAGCGGTGTATTCACGCAATTTCTTTAGCGATAACTACTTGCGATACAACAGTGCCGAAGCGGCTGCGCTTCGTAAAGACGAAAGGCATGGTCGCTTTGACTTGCCGCACGTAGTAATCTACCTGGGCTACGATTTCGGCAAAGGATGGACAATGGGTACTGAAATAGAATTTGAACATGGCGGTACCGAGAGTGCTATTGAGATAGAAGAGGAAGAAGGGGGCGAGTATGAGAGTGAGATTGAACGTGGAGGCGAGGTGGCCCTCGAACAATTCTGGATTCAGAAGTCGTTTTGCCCGCAGTTCAATGTCAAGATGGGACATATCATCGTGCCTATCGGTGCAACCAACCAACACCACATGCCTACGGAATTCTTTGGCGTTTATCGTCCCGAAGGCGAGAATACCATCATGCCCTGTACGTGGCATGAAACAGGTATAAGTGTTTGGGGACGTGCCGGTGACTGGCGTTACGAAGCGCTGCTCATTTCCGGTCTCGACTCTGAGCGGTTTGGCCGTAAGGGATGGATACACGATGGTTCTGCTTCGCCTTACGAATTTAAGATTGCCAATTCCATGGCAGGGGCTTTCCGTCTTGATAATTATTCAGTTAAAGGGCTGCGCCTTTCTCTAAGCGGATATGTGGGTAACTCATTCCGCAACACGCTGCGTACTCCCAATTCTTCGTATGATGATATAAAGGGTACGGTTACCATCGGTACTTTCGACTTCCACCTGGATAGATGGAATTGGATAGCTCGCGGTAATTTTGATTACGGTCATCTCAGTGACTCCAAAGAAATCTCCGATTATAACAAGAGTTTTCCAAAAGCTTCGCCGTCGCCCAAACAGTCGATTGGTTCTGATGCCATTGCAGCAGGCGTTGAAGTTGGCTATAACATCTTCTCTCAGTTCGATAAGTTAGCACAGAAGGGCGAGAAACTCTATGTCTTCGGTCGCTACGATTATTACGACTCCATGTACGACACCGAGAAGTCTATCGTTGATTACCAGTATTGCGGTCGTCATCGGATATCTGCCGGCTTGAATTACTTCCCGATGAAAGAGATTGTGCTGAAAGGCGAATATTCTATCGGCCTGATGAAGACTCCCTACAATAACGAGCCTTCAATCTCGTTGGGCATTGCCTATTCCGGCTTCTTCAATATGTAGTAATACGAAATGAAGTAATAACATTTAATTTAATAAAGTAGAATATGAAAAAGTATCTTAAACTGCCGCTTTATGCAGCAATGGGTGTGATGCTGTCTATGGGAATGACAGCTTGTAGTGACGATGATGATACATCGGATGATGGTGAACTTTCCCCTCGCGAAGCCGCTCTCAAAGAGGTTGTCAGTGATTATACGGAAAATACGGTTATTCCGACTTATATTGGCTTGGCCGATGCGGCCATTGAGTTGCATACAGCTTGTCTGGCCATGTCTAATGCTGGTGTGGGCAACGTAACTACCGCTCAGGTAGAGACTGCCAGCAATGCTTGGAAAGAAGCCCGCCAATACTGGGAACGTGCCGAAGCTTGGCTTTTTGGACCCGCCGGGGATTACGATGTCGACCCGCATATTGATTCATGGCCGCTTGATAGGGCTGCTCTTGAAGCTCTGTTAGCTAATGCGACAGAAATGGCTAAGATGGATGCTGACGGTGTTTATGTTTCTTCACTGGACTATGGTTTGCTCGGTTTCCATGCACTTGAGTATATGCTTTTTGCACTCGAAGGTACGGGGCTGTCGCAAACTTCCGTAGCTCACAGTGCGAATTATACCGCTCAGCAACTGAGCTATATTACCGGTGTAGCAGGTGACTTGCGCAACCAGTGTGTTATTCTTGAAGCTGCCTGGAGAGGTGAAAACAATATTTCCCAAGTCAAACGCGATGTCTTGAACCAAGTGCGCCAGCATACAGAGATTGTCCAGAACAACCAATACTACGGAAGAGCCCTCAACGACTTGGCTAACGGCCTTAACTATGCTGATGAGATGATGAATCCCGTTGAAGGCGGTGCCAGTGACTTTTTGAACTATCTGGATGGTGCGCAAACCATGATCGTCGATGGTATCCAGAACATTGCCAATGAGGTAGGTAATATCAAAATCGGTAATCCTACCGGACAGGGACTTAGTGACGAGACAGAGTATGACCCTGATTATATAGAATCACCTTATAGCCTAAACTCTATTAGCGACTTCAAAGGCAATATCATTTCGATAGAGAATGCCTATCGTGGAATACAGATTTCTCAGGACTACAATAGCGGCGAGACTCTTATCAAGCCTGTTACTTATTCTCTTAGCAGCTACGTTGCTTCGCTGGATGCTTCTTTGGATAATCGTGTCAAGGTTGCCATTACTGACGCCTACAATGCCATCAATCAGATGAAGGAACCGTTTGCCTATACTTGCAACCGCAATGGAGAATATGCTCAAATCAATCTGGCCGCTATCAATGCCTGCAATAAATTGAACGATATATTCAGTGAAGTGACTGCGCTGATTCAAAACCAACGCTAATATTCAATATTATGTATCTGAAGAAATACAGTTTTTATGTTGCAGCCCTGTTGTCGGCAAGTTTCTTCCTGACGGCCTGCGAAGATGATAAAGTCGATGATAACTCCGGTGGCGGTACTACCACCGAACTGCCCGACTGGTACTATACCGGCGGTGAGCTTGGTACTGCATTTGTTACTACGCAGACGGCTTTTGAACAATCCACCCCTGTGGTAGATGCCGATGCCATGATGACGGCTTCGTTCAACCGTGGAGAGCAGTTTTTCGAAAAGCCTTTTAACTCAAATGTATCGGGCACGCGCCACGGTCTGGGCCCTGTCTATGTCCGTAATTCGTGCATACACTGTCATCCCGGGTACGGACATGGCAAGAGTCAGGCAGCAGGTTCCTTCAATACTACACAGATAGGCAACGGCTATCTGCTGGTGGTTTACAATCCGGCTACCGATGGCTATGTGCCTTGGCTGGCGGGTATGCCGCAAAGCAAGGCGATAGAACCTTTCAAAGCTCCGTTGGATGAATCACAGATTATGCTTTCCTGGCATGACTATACCGACGGCTTTGGCAATAAGTTCCCCGACGGTGAAACCTATCAACTGAGATACCCGGAAGTGGAGATTCCGAAGAGCGCCATTTATATAGCCAACAAAGGTTATGATATAGGCGACTATGCCGTACGTTTGGAATCTACTATCGGCATCTATGGAACAGGATTGCTGGATGCCATCAGTGACGAAGACCTGAAAGCGGAATATATCCAGAAAGAAAAGGACGGTTATATGACCTTGAATCCGTCTATCTTTGCCAATGGCGACTGGGTGAAACAATATTCCAATACAGCACAAGGCGGAGACGGCACGTTGTATCCGTTGCGCTATACCTATGCTTTAAGTCGCGGCCCGTTGCAGGATGCTGCCGGTGCCAATGCTTTCTGGAACATAACGAACGCTACTCGTAGCGACCGCACTTTCCACTATCTCGATGGTGCGGGTACTTATGCTACTTATTCTTCCAAAGACCCCGATGTACAGGCTGCTTTCCCCGCCTATATAGCCACTATCTCTACTCCTGAGGAACATCCCGAATGGTTCACCGACAATGTGGAGAGCAACATTTATAATTACTTGACTTCAAAGAATCTTCCTGTCGAAGTATCCGATCAGAATTATATTGACTTGATGGTATGGCATCGTGGTTTGGCTGTTCCTGCTGCCCGTAATGTGGACGATGAAGAAGTGTTGCGTGGTAAAGAGCTTTTCTCCGAACTGGGTTGTACCTATTGTCATAAGCCTTCGTGGACTACAGGTGATGATGAAATCCGCGACCCGGCGCGCTTCTTTGTTGGTGACAAGGCCGATTTGTTGCCCCGCTATCCGCATCAGAAGATTTGGCCGTACACCGATATGATACAGCACAGGCTTCACATGGTGAATGACATCCGTACTGGCTGGTGCCGTACTACTCCGTTATGGGGACGCGGCTTGCACCAGCGTTGTACGGGAGCAGAATATATTGACCGCCTGCATGACTGCCGTGCACGCACTACATTGGAGGCTATCATGTGGCATGGTACAAGTGAAGAGAGCGATGCTTACCGGACAGTCGTCAAGTTTCGCGAGTTGTCTAAAGCAGATAGAGACGCTGTCGTTAAATTCCTGGATTCTATCTAAGGAAAGGCTTTTATATATTCTCTTTTTAGTCTAATTTTGTCATCTCGGGTGTAATGAAGGTTTCTTTATTAATTACGTCCGGGATGACATTGCATCAATATATATAATCATCTGTATGAAACTGTTGAGAACTCTTTCTTTCAGTCTGACTGGTTTACTTGTCCTCTTTATGATAGTGGCTACTTTATTGGAGAAGCAGTACGGAATGGATTTTGCTGCCCGGTATATATATGGTTCGCCTCTTTTTGTGATTTGTTGGGGAGTGCTGGCTGTGTCTTCTATTCTTTATCTTTGGTGCCGCAGGGTGCAGAAACAACCGTTGACATTCCTTTTGCACTTTTCTTTTGTCGTCATTCTGTCGGGTGCATTGGTTACCCATATTTTCGGTTTGCAGGGGAGTGTGCATTTACGTCAGGATGCGGGCAAGCCGGTGAAGATGTTCATTGCAGCTGGTGATGTAATGAAACAATTTCCATTCAGCCTTTATCTGAAGGACTTCAATGTGGTATATTATCCAGGCACTTCGGCTCCGATGGATTTTGTCAGTAGCATCCGTATTGAGGATGGGGTTGAGACTGCCGAAGGGGAAGTGTCCATGAACCATATATATAGTCATCACGACTATCGCTTTTATCAGTCCAGGTATGATTCGGATGGTAGGGGAGTAACGCTTTCGGTGGCTTATGACCCATGGGGTATTGGGATAACTTACACCGGGTATGGGCTGCTTCTGCTTTCTATGTTCCTATTCTTTTTTGGAAAGCATAGTCAATTCCGTAAATTGTTGCGTAGTCCGTTGCTGAAGTCGGCGGCTGTTTGTGTGGCATTACTCTTTCTCGCTACTGCGCGTGTTCAGGCCGGGGAGCTTCCCGGAGTTCTGCCCAAGAAGACGGCGGAGAACTTTGGCAATCTTTATGTTTATTACAACGACCGTATATGTCCTTTACAAACATTGGCCAAAGACTTTACGGTCAAGCTGTATGGCAAGCCTTCGTACAGGGGGCTTACTGCGGAACAGGTGCTGACGGGGTGGTTCTTCTACTATGATAATTGGAAGGAGGAACCATGTATCCGTATCAAAAGTAAGGAGATGCAGCATCTTTTAGGTATTAAGGGAGAATATGCCCGTTTGGTGGATTTTGCCGATATAGAGGGCTACAAGCTGGATGAGGGGATGCAGGACGGAACGGAAGTAGTGGATAAGCGTGGATTTGAGGAAGCGAATGAAAAGTTCAGCCTGGTCAGTATGGTAGCTGCCGGAAGTGTTTGGAAGCTATATCCGTATGTTTCTGCCGAAGACAGCACGGATAGTAAGGATATCACCTGGTATTCTCTGGCCGACCGTTTGCCGTATGAGATGCCTCAGGAATTGTCGAGCTTTGTGCGTGGTAGCATGAATTATGTGGCAGAGCAGGTGGCGAGGGGAGATTTTCGGCAAGTCGATGCATTGCTTAGTAAGATACGTAAATATCAGGTGCGTGAAGCTGGTAGTTTCCTGCCTTCCGACGCCCGTTTTAAAGCAGAAAAATGGTATAATAGCCTGAATAATAGCCGCCCTTTGGCAATGGTTTCCATCACGTTGGGCATTTTGGCATTTGCCTTCTATTGCCATCGTATGATTGGTAGAAAACGGATTCCTGCTATGCTGACAGTCGTACTTCTTTCCTTATTGGGAGCACTTTTTGCCTATCTTTGTTTCATGATAACATTGAGAGGTTTTGTCAGTGGACATCTTCCCATGTCCAACGGCCATGAAACCATGCAACTGATGGCAGCATGTGTGGCTTTGCTTACTTTCTTCTTCTATCGCAGAATCCCCATAGTTGTTGCTTTTGGTTTCCTGCTTTGCGGGCTTGCACTGCTTGTCTCCATGTTGGGTGAAGCCAATCCGCAGATTACGCAGTTGATGCCGGTACTGGCATCTCCGCTGCTTAGTTTCCATGTGGTAGTCATTATGATAGCTTATTCGTTGCTGGCATTTATTATGTTGAACGGTGTTACAGCCATTATTCTATACTATTCCCGCAAGGACTGTAGTGTGGAACTGGAACGCTTGCAAGTCATCAGTCGTATCATTCTTTATCCTGCCGTGTTCCTGTTGGCAATCGGTATCTTTATCGGTGCGGTGTGGGCCAATGTTTCATGGGGGCGTTATTGGGGATGGGATCCTAAGGAGGTTTGGGCACTTATCACGATGTTGGTTTATGCATTGGCGCTGCATCCGGCTTCTCTGCCGTGGTTTCGCCGTCCTGTGTTCTTCCATGTGTTCTCCATCATAGCTTTCTTCAGTGTGCTGATCACTTATTTCGGAGTGAATTTCTTGCTTGGAGGGATGCATAGCTATGCCAACTCATGATTATTCAGTGGCTCTACCTACTAATGATGACTGACTTTTCCCATTATACCTAATTTGAGCGATTGTACTGTACCTGTCGATGCCGTATCTTTGCAACATCAGATTTGAATGAATTAGTTAGTCATAATTACGTAACCACTTTTATGAAGATAAAAGGATCCCCGCCTCTCGATGAGATATCGCGAAGCGGGGATTTTGTTAATAAGATCATGCCGACGGGCAATTAATTTCGTGTTGTGCACGTTGTTAATATGTTGTATTACAATAAATTAATATCGTGCAGACACGACGTTAATACTTTGCAGACACGAAATTAATTTCCTTCGGCACTCTTTCTTTTCCGTTCTTTTACGAGTGCTGCAATCAGGTATTTCCCTTTGGCGGCCACTTCGCCCCAACGCGTAGCATGGATCACTTGCCAGACGTATCCTTTCAGTCTTCCATAGTCGGACAGACGCAGGATGGCATTGATTTCACCGGAATCTGTGATGCGCATTTGCTGCAAGGTAAAGAGCAAGCCGTCATAGTTGTGCGTCTGCCTGTTGTAGGCATACCCCGGCGGTGTCAGGATCAAGTTCTCTGCAGGACTCCCTCCTCCTATATCTGCTTTACTTTCATTTACTTTACTTTGTTCGGAATTGTCTGCTTTTTCAGGTAAATTGTCGGCATTCTGCATACAAATTGCTTGCTTTTGCGTACCATTCTTATTTTTATCATCGCCTCCATTTCCGTTCTCTTCTTCTGTTTTCAGTTCATCCAGCAGGTAGAGCAGGGGCGTTGGATCTTTTTTTCTTCGCTTGGTGGCTTCGAGCCATATCTTCTGGATACTGAGGGAAGTCAACACATGCTTTGTTTCGTAGCAGGTACGGTCGAAGAAATTTTTCTCTACCAGTATTTTGATAATTTCTTCCATACATTCTTCTCCGATTCCTGCTTTGTGGGCAAAGAGCATGCACTGCTCTTTGTCCCAATTCAGGTAATATCCTTTTTCCTTGTGTAGCTTGCATAATAGTTTCATGACGGCAGCTATGGCTGCCAGTCCGCATTTTGCTTCAATCAACTCTATGGGTGCATCGTCAAAGAAATTCACGTTTAACGGGAAATACATGATTCCCACATAATTCATAGCCATTTCTTCTAATTTTTCTTTTTTCACTTTTCATTTTTCACTCTCAATTAATCGGTCTCCACTCCAGGAAGTTTTCCATTTGGAAACTTCTCCATGCTTGCAGTTCCACGTCCCAGTAGACGATGGTACTTGTCACTTTGGTGATGTCATACTCTCTTTGGAAGCTTGTTTCGTAGAACCGAAGGGTTGCTTTCACCAGCTTGAATGTTCCGTCTTGTTTGTAATAGGCTATGAGCGCGTAGCCATACTGCATGTGATCGATAAGACTTTCGATTCTCTCTGCCATCCAAGAGGCACACGTTTCCGTGTACCCCTTTTCAAGCATGGTCCGTATTTTCCATAGATTTCTGAGTGCTTCGTGAAGTGAAGCGGGCTTTTTCATTTTCTTCATTCTGTTTTATTTAATTAGTAAATTTGTTGGTTATTCAGCAGATGTTCAAGTCTAAAAAGAAAGATGCCGTCTTCTTGAGGAAGCGGCATCTTTTCAGCTGTGGCTTGATCTTTGCTAAAGTGGCGGCAAAGATAAAGTCAAATCTCTATATGTTGTTCATTTTTAAATATTGTCCAATATTTTTCTCTTGTCCATCACTTGTTAGATAACATTATCTTTCTTCATCTCTCTCCATACTTCTCCGAATTCTTGCGTTAACGTATTTTCTGATAGTGGTTTACCATTATGCCCTATAAAGACCATACTCGTATAAGCCCAATGTGCCAAAGCTTTTATACTTGTCGGATTTTCTTCTATAAAGAAATTCTTATAATGTCCTATGATGATTGTCTTGATGACCTTTTTTCTGCATTCCGGTCGTATTCCTATAACCATTCCACTGATTGGTCTTCCTGCATTCCCGTTAACAGTTGATACATTGCTCTTTACGCTGTCTTCAAACGAAGTGACTTTCGTTTTTTTCCTTTACTTTCTAATGCTTTTTTTGCATTCATTTGTACTTCTTTTTTGATTAATAATTAAAATTATGCTAAAATGTAAAATAAATGCAAAGGTATATTCCTTTTTTATTTCCTGAAAGTGATGTGGGTGCAGAATTTGATTTTTAATCTGAAAATGGCGGGTAATATGTTGATATACAGAAGTTGTTAAGGATAATAGGAAGGTGACTTTTAAACGTTCGTTTAATGGACGCAAAGATAAAGCAGTTTTTTAAATCTGCAAAATGTTTAATAAAAATATTTGTAATTATATTGTTTCTTTCTATTCAATATACTGAAATACAGACAGATGGATGCTATTTTTTATATTTTAAATTTCCATTCTCTTTTATTAAACCTTGCTGCTTCTGTTTTTCTAAATCTTGACGTCCAAAAAACGAACGTTTATTGGACACTTTTATGGGTCTAATAGCTTCTTTAATAGATTATTATCGTTGCAAAAGTGTACAATACGGTTTGAGTGAGAAAATGTCTCGTTCAAACCGCGAAGCGCACCCGGAACTGAGCTGATCTATTCGAAAAGAAATTCCTAAGTGACTGAACAACAGAAATATTGGTTTGCTGCCCGCACCCGTGACAAGCAGGAATTTACAGTCCGGAAGTCTCTAGACCGACTTAAATCGGAAGAACATCTGGATCTTGACTATTATCTTCCCACACGTTTTGTCGTTTCGCAGTTGAAGTATCGTCGTAAACGCAGCGAAGTTCCGGTCATCCGAAATCTAATATTTGTTCATTCCACCAAACAGACAGCCTGCGATATTTCTAACATTTATAATGTCTCCCTTTTCTATATGAAGGATCTTTCCACGCATTCTATGCTGGTGGTTCCTGATAAACAGATGGAGGATTTTATGTTCGTGATGGATTTGAATCCTGATGGTGTCAGCTTTGATAGTGAAGTTCTTACTGTTGGCCATAAAGTAAAGGTTATAAAAGGAGAACTCAGCGGTATTGAAGGCGAAGTTGCCATAGAAGCCAATAAAACATACGTCGTTATTCGTATTAAAGACCTTTTGACTGCCAGTGTCAAGGTTCCCAAATCTTATTTGAAGATAATAAAAGATTGATTATAAATTAGTGATACGTTGTCATCCTGAGCTTGTCGAAGGATCTCTTCTCCTTGCTTATAAATAATAAAAACTCAATAAAGATGAATTCTTTACTTTCTCATGCTCTTGAGCTTCAATATTTGGCTCATGAGCTTATGTATCTTGGCATGGACGGTGCTCCTATCTATTCAGATGATTTTGGTAAGTTGAATAAAGAGGTACTTCTAAAATCTGATTCTCTTTTTCTTTCTAAAGGTTTTGATATCGAAGAAGAAGCCAATCTGTGTCTTGCTCTTTTGATGGGCTATAATGCCACTATTTACGATAATGGAGATAAGGAACAAAAGAAACAAGTTGTGTTGGATCGTATTTGTAGTGTCTTGGAGCAACTTCCCATTTCTTTGCTTAAAGTCCGTTTATTGGCTTATTGTTATGGAGAAATTTATGAGGAGGCTTTACTTCATGAGGCTTATGCGATTATCGAAGGTTGGAACAGGAATACTTTGACTTCGGAGCAGGCTGAAATCATTGAAGAATTGAAAAATATTGAAGAGAATCCGTATCCGTTTGAGGTGATGGAATAAAAATCGTAAGAATTGTTATATTATTTTCTCTGAGAGTTTTATGTTCGTATGAGTATATTTACAACTAATACATTTGCTGTTTGGTAATGGATAAAGAGCAAAAGACGATTTAATAGAAGTGGCAACAGAACAAGATTTAGATAAACATCGTATCGCTAAAAATACTTTATTGCTCTATGTCCGCATGTTTTTAATGATACTTATTGGCTTATATGCCAGTAGAGTGATATTGAAGACATTAGGAATATCTGACTATGGCGTGTATAATGTGGTTGGGGGAATGGTTTCCATGTTTGCTTTCCTAAATTCTGCTATGGTTGCTGCTTCACAAAGGTTTATTTCATATGAATTAGGGCGAGGAGACAAGAAAAGACTGAATATTGTATTTTGTACTTCAGTAAATATTCATGTAATTATAGCAGTTGTCATCTTTATATTGGCCGAGACTATCGGATTATGGTTTGTTAATACACAATTGGTGATTGATGCGGATAGAATGATGGCTGCCAATTGGGTTTATCAGTTTTCTGTATTAACCTTTATGGTAACTGTGCTGAGTGTTCCCTATAATTCGTGTATAGTTGCTCACGAACACATGAAAGCTTTTGCTTATATAGGTATTGTTGAAGCATGTTTGAAATTAGCGGTAGTATTCTTATTATTAGTATTTTCCTATGATAAATTGATATTTTATGCTTTTGGCGTTTTCGCTGTAAGCATTATAGTTCGCATTCTTTATAGTCTCTATTGTAAAAGACATTTTGAAGAATGTAGCTATCGCTTTATGATGGATAGGGGGTTACTTAGAAGAATGCTTTCTTTTGCCGGCTGGAGCATTTTTGGTAATTTGGGATTTTCATTTAAAGATCAAGGTTCTAATATTATTCTTAACCTATTTTATGGTACTTCCATTAATGCTGCAAGGGGAATTTCCATGCAAGTAAGCGGATTGATTTCTACTTTCTCAGCAAATTTTTCAATGGCTTTATCTCCACAAATAACCAAACAGTATGCGGGTGGAAATATAGAAAATTGTTTGAATTTGGTATACTCCGGTGCACGATATACCTTTTATCTCTTAGCCTTGGTTTCTATTCCGTTTTTGATAAATGCGGATTGTATACTTGGTTTGTGGTTAGAAAATGTGCCGGAATACACATCCATATTTCTAAAAATATCGATGATTGTATCTGTTTTTTATACAATTACAGGTACTGTAACCACTGCTTTGCAAGCAACGGGAAAAATTAAGTGGTTTCAAATAGGTGTGTGTGTTATTATGCTGTTGGAATTACCCATAGCTTATGTTTGTTTGTTATATGGATATCCACCTTATTATGCATTGTATCCAGGAATATTAACAAGTACGATTGCTATATTTTTTCGTGTTTTTTTATTAAAAAGATATATACCTTCTTGTAGTATATCATATTATGTTTTTTCTGTATATTCTCGCTGTATAGCCATTGGAGGATTAACGTGGATTCTTTGCTATTATATTCGCAGTTTTTTCCCTGATAGTTTTTTTACAGTAATAGTCACATCGCTTGTTTCGATAGTTTTTTTTATTTCAACGGTTTTTGCTTTTGGGCTTTCTGGTAAAGAGCGTACGATGATATTAAATAAAGTAAAAGCATTTGTTTGTAAATCTAAATAGTTGTAGCACAACGTGGTAGTTCGTTTGAACTGGTATGTATTTTGCTCAGTGATACCATATTATGAAATATATTGCAACAATCTCTAATGTCTTATTTTATACTGCTGTTTGGTTGCCGCTTCATATAGGTGTTGCACTGTTTACATTGATTAGTGGGTATTGGGGATTGAGTGTTATGCAAAGAATTGTTTGGTTTGATAGGACAAATGTTTGTATATACGACTCTATTACTTTTAATCAATTACTATTTGCATTTAGGTGAGGATAAGGAATTCATTAAAAGACTCTTATTTGTTTTCAATTCTTCTATTGGTTCATGTGTACTTATTGTCGCCTAAATTGAATTGAGTCTATAATGGAGTATTTGGGATATGAATCAAAAAAATGGATGAATTATGTCAAACATTCAAAAGTGAAATAAATAGTTATGAATATAGCAATTGTCGGCACCGGTTATGTAGGCTTGGTGTCAGGAACTTGTTTTGCCGAAATGGGTGTCCACGTGACTTGTGTGGATGTGAACGAAGAAAAGATTAATGCGCTTAAAGCGGGGAAAGTACCTATCTATGAACCTGGACTGGATGAGATGGTACTACGTAATTGTCACGAAGGTCGGTTGAATTTTACTACAGATTTGACCTCGGTGCTTGATGATGTGGATATTGTATTCAGTGCTGTGGGCACCCCACCTGATGAGGATGGATCTGCAGATTTGCAATATGTGCTTGCTGTGGCTCGTCAGTTTGGGCAAAACATAAAGAGGTATACGGTGCTGGTGACGAAGTCCACGGTTCCGGTGGGTACCGCTGAAAAAGTGAAAGCTGTTATCGAGAAAGAACTGCAGAAGCGTGGGGAGGAAGTGCCCTTTGATGTAGCTTCCAACCCTGAGTTCCTGAAAGAGGGGGCTGCCATCAAGGACTTCATGAGTCCTGACCGTGTGGTGGTAGGGGTGGAGAGCGAGAAGGCTCAGGAGATGATGACAAAGCTTTATCGTCCATTCCTGCTGAATAACTTTCGTGTCATTTTTACCGATATTCCCAGTGCTGAGATGATTAAGTACGCTGCCAACTCCATGCTGGCCACTCGCATTAGTTTTATGAATGACATTGCCAACCTTTGCGAACTAGTGGGCGCCGATGTGAGCATGGTGCGCAAGGGCATCGGATCGGACAGCCGCATCGGCTCGAAGTTCCTCTATCCAGGTTGTGGATATGGTGGCAGTTGTTTTCCTAAGGATGTAAGGGCACTCATTAAGACTGCCGAGAAGAATGGCTACCAGATGAAAGTGTTGAAATCGGTTGAGGAGGTGAATGAGCACCAGAAGAGTGTACTGTTTCATAAGCTTAGTGCTTACTATAATAACGATTTGAAGGGCAAAACCATCGCTCTGTGGGGACTCGCCTTCAAGCCAGAGACCGATGATATGCGCGAGGCTACTGCTTTGGTCACCATTAGACTACTTTTGGATGCAGGATGTATAGTGAAAGTGTATGATCCCGTGGCCATGGCCGAATGTAAGCGTCGCATTGGTAATGTGGTAACTTATGCCACGGACATGTATGATGCCGTGCTCAATGCTGATGCCTTGTTGATGATTACCGAGTGGAAGCAGTTCCGTTTGCCTTCGTGGGGCGTGATTGTGAAGAGTATGAAGAAGGCATTGGTGATTGACGGACGGAATATCTATGATGTGGAGGAGATGAAGGAAGCCGGAGTTGAGTATAGATGTATAGGGAGATAGAAAATGTTATATAAAATTATTGTGAAAAATAGTAATGCAGTACGCAAAACAACAAAAGGAGAAGATAATGATGCCGAATCAAAAGATAATTTATTCAATATGCATTTTTGGGGTGTTAATCCAGTCCTTCCCAGTATTTCCCTCGTAAATGATTATGAGGTAAGTGATTGATCATTGACGGCTTACAAAGAAAATAATGATAAGAAATGAAGTTTGATGTAGTAATTAATACCGATGATAACTATATCCAGCATTGCATGGCAATGCTTTGTTCTTTGTACGAGAACAATAAGGAACATACTATCGCATTGCATGTAGTGCTGAAATCACTTTCTGACCAAAACCGAAACTTTATTTCGGGCATAACCCAAAAGTATGGGAATGAATGTCATTATTATATTGTTGATGAATCTCCATTGGAAGGTGTTCAGTTTAGAAAACAACGGCCTTTATCAAAGGCTGCTTATTATAGGCTTTTGTTAGGTAGTCTATTACCTCAGACTATTGATAAGATTCTTTATTTAGATTGTGATGTCATCATTTTGAAGGATATTTCTGAAGTATTTCAAATAGAGTTGGATGACTATGCTTTGGCGGCTGCTATTGATGATTTCCCTTATACATCGCAACATAGACTCCAGTTAAGCATGGAGGCGGATGAACGAACTTTCTGTTCTGGTGTTATGATGATAAATCTTAAATATTGGAGAGAACATGATAGTGAAACACAACTTTTGGAGTATGCAAAACGCTATAGAAAAGAAGTTCATTTGCATGATCAAGATGTCTTGAACTATGTGTTTAAGAAAAAGTGGTTCTTGTTGCCTCCTAAATGGAATAGACTTCCATATAGTCTATTACTTGCCGGAAATGTTCACTTCCAATCATTTGATGTGGATGAATACTTGCATAATCCCATGTTGCTTCATTATGCTAGCTTGAATTTGAAGCCGTGGTATAATATCTATACTTATAAGAAGCATTACTATTGTGATTACTTAAAAAAATCAGGGTATACTCCTGTCAAATATGATAAGGTTTCTTGGAAAGTGCGGATGTTAGCTTATAAAGCTCAGCTAAGACTTATAATTTGTTTATATTTAGAGCCGTACACTCCTAGGATTATTCAGATTGTTTTAGGAGATTTAAAGAACCTTATTAAAGGTTGTATGAAGCTATTCTCTATTTAATATTACTCACATGTGTGGCTACTCCTTTTAGGTTCTTAAACGGGAGGTAAAATAAGAGTTTACAAATATGAGGATTTTAATTTTTATGGCAGGTTTTTTCCCTGGGAGAAAATATGGAGGACCTCCTGTTAGTATTCATAATTTTTGTTCTTTAATTAGTGGTAACGATAAGCAGATTTATATTGTTACGACTAATCATGATTTAGGTGATAAAGAAAAGTATCAAGATATAACAGATGGATGGAACAACCAAGGTAATTGTAAAGTTCTATACCTTAGAGATGCAGATTATAACAAATCGGTTTTTGAAAATGTTATAAAAAAACTTTCGCCTGATTTAATATATCTTCAAGGTTTGTTTCAAAAATGCGTCATGCCATGTTTGCAACTTAGTAAGAAATACGGGATAAAGGTTCTTCTGGCTCCTAGAGGTGAGTTATGTAGTGGTGCATTTAAGAAGAAATACAAAAAAGTTCTATATTTAACGTTTCTGAAGAAAATGGGATTATTGAAAAATGCTTATTTTCAGTCAACCTGCGAGGAAGAAACTGGAGAAATATTAAAATGGCTGACATCTAGTTCTGATAAAATATTCGATATCTCAAATATACCTTCCATACCAAAGTATCCTCTTTCGAGTTTAAAGAAGATTCCAGGAGAGATTAGAGTAATCTTTGTCTCAAGAATTGTTCCTAAGAAAAACCTTTTGTATGCATTAAATATTTTTTCTGAAATCAAGAGTAATGTTGTTTTTGATATTTACGGTGCGATAGAAGATGAAGCCTATTGGAAAAATTGCGGGGATGTAATTAATAAGCTACCTGCAAATATTAAAGTCACGTATAAGGGGGTAGCTTCTCATAAAGAAATTCATTCCATTTTTGCCGAATATCATATTTTCCTTTTTCCTACCTTTAGCGAAAATTATGGTCATGTTATTGCTGAAGCATTATCTGTTGGTTGCTATGTTCTAACAAGCGATCAGGTTCCATGGTTGGATATAAGTGAATATGGGGCAGGTAATTGTATTTCTCTTGATAATTGTTCCGCATTTAAAGAACACATTCTGAAAATTCTCGAATTGAACAGTGAAGAGTATGCCAAGATTAGAAGTAATTGCATTGCTTATTCCAAGACTAAGTTCAATGTTGACGATTTGAGATTGAAATACAATAATATGTTTAAGTCTATAGGTTTAAAGTAAGATGGAGAGAATTAAATATATAGTGTCATATGATTTAGAATCGAATAAGCATCAAAACAGACTTAATGTTTTAGCTTCTGCAAATAAGATAAATTATATTATATCTGTTTTAAATGATTTAGGTTATGCAGTTGAAATTGTTTCAACGAGTCAGACGCTCAACAAAAAATGCTATAAAGGGAATAGTGCGGCGTTTGGAGTTAATACGATAAGAAGATTCCCAACAACATGGAGAGGGAGAATTCTATTGAAAGTAATCAATATGTTGGTTATGAATCTCTCAATATTGATATATTTAATTCGGAATGTCAAGAGGAATGAAAGAATAATTATTTATCATTCAGTAGGCAATTTGTGGATGCTTCCCATTTTGAGAAAGGTTAAGAAAGCATATATTATAGAGGAAGTAGAGGAAATATATGGCGATATTTGGGGAAGGCCTAGGATGGCACAAAAAGAAAAGAATAAATTACAGAATGCGTCTGCTTATATATATCCAACTAAACTTTTAAATCCAATTGTTAATACAAATAGTAAACCTTTCTTGGTTGTGCATGGAGCATATAAAGATAATTCTAATGAATACTATTCTGATCAAGCGGCTGAAGAAAAATCTTATTTTGAAAAAGGAATTTACCATATAGGATATACAGGAATTTTAGACCCGAAAAAAGGTTGCTTGAATATTTTGGAAGCAGCTAAATATTTAGATTCAACTTATCATATTCATATTTTAGGATTTGGTGGAGATGAGGAGGTTGAAGTGGTTACTAAAACGGTTGAAGATTATATAGCCGATAAGAATATTGAATGTAAAGTTTCATACGATGGGGTAAGGAGAGGATATGCGTATACTAATTATTTAAAACATTTAGATTTAGGTATTTGTCCTGTTGATGCCAGCCAAGATTTTATAAATACGCAATTTCCGTCCAAAGTAATTACCTACTTGGTTGCAGGCTTGCCTGTACTATGCTCTGAAGCAGAATCTGTTATGACATCTGATATTGCTGAAGCAATTATGTTTTATAATGGTAATAGACCTGAAGATATTGCTAAAGCAATAATCTCTTTTAGAGAGGATAAATCAATAAAAGAACCTTTGGAGATATTGGAGCAATGCGATATGCGTTTTAGGAAGGAAATGTTTAATATATTAAATACTAATTAGTATGAATTTGAGAAATGTTTTGATAATCGGTGCTCATTATGATGATACCGAACTGGGTGCTGGCGGTACGGCTGCTAAACTAGCTGCTGAAGGTAAGACTGTTTATAAATTAACATTAACAGATAATGAAACTAATTTTCGTCAGATGGGCATTAAGGTTGATAATCAGTCAAGTAGAATCAGTAGTGCCAAAGCGTGCGAAGTTTTAGGAATTCATGAAATCACAGATTTCCAAACTGAGAAGTGTAATGAACTGAAGTATTCAAAAGAAGTTATGCAACGAATTGAATCAATAATATTTAAAAAAAATATTGATACCGTTTTCATGCACTTCAGATATGATATGAACCAAGATCATATAGAAGCATCTCGCTTATGTCTCACAGCAGCAAGGCATTGTAATAATATTTTAGCGTATCAAAGTAATAATTATATCTGTGAGCAAGTTTATAACCCGGTATATTTCGTAGATATTTCCGATTATTATCTGCAAAAAATATCAGCATTGGAGGCTTATGGAAAAGAACATAATAGGTTTGACAGATTGTTCCAAACAAAATTAGAAATGAATCACGTTTGGGGTGCACAGAATAAGGTGGAGTATGCTGAAGGATTCCATGTTGTGAAAATACTTGATTGCTAGAGTGATTATACAATCTTAAAACAAAAAGAAATGGCTTAAAATATTGTATTTTAGTTTCGTGAAATTTAATACAACACATTAATAGACAGGTGTAAAGATCCCGCTTTTACGTATATGTGTTCTGATAGCAATCACTCATTAATCGCATTATGACTGCCGATTATAAATTAGATAAATTTTGCTTTTATATTTTTATAGTTGATATTTTCTTTCTACCTCTTTTCCCATTTTTTTCGGTAAGCTTATCATTGCCATTTATTATATACTGGTTTTTAAAGAGAGGATATCGAGTGAAAGTATTTAGGGAATATAAGTATTTTCCTTTAGTGACTGTTCTAATGTCCATTAGCACAGTGATTTCGATAGTATATCCTGTAGAGGCATCTTATGAAACTGATTTTTTTACAACTTCTAAACGTTTACTTCAATTCATTACATCTTTTTGGTATTTCTTTTTCTTTAAATATTATTTTGAAACATACAAAGTTTCAATCAATAAAGTATACTTCTATTCTATCATATATATAGCAATATATGCTTTATTTTATTTTTTTAATAGGGAAGCTTATGCAAATATCAAAATTGTTATAAATCCTGTTGATAATCATACTAGACGTATACTGGCAAATGATTACTCATATATATATTATAGGTTTAATTTTTTATGGTCTGATCCCAATAATGTTGCATATGCTGTAGGTACTTTACTATTAACTTTTTTATCAAAAGAGCATGGCAAATTTTTTTTTAAAATACTTGCGTTTATTTTAGGTGTTTTTGTGCTTTTGTGTACACAGAGTATAGGAGGAGTATCTTCAATGGCGGTTTCATTATTCCTCTTGTTTCTATTTAAGAAAAAAAGTTTTATTATAAAAAAAACAAAGTTCTATAGTACTATTTTTTCAATAATAGTTATAGCTCTTCTGATAATCTATTTTTTTCCAATCATTTCTGATTTTTTTAATTCGGATATAATAAATGATTTTACATCAAGAGTAGATTATTATGATGATAGATCTGATTCAAGTGGTGGTAGGGGCAGGGATTTTTTTAACTCCCTGAAATATTTAAATCCAATATTCTTATTAGTTGGTTGTGGCATTGAAGGTTTTGTATATGAAATAGGGCATATGTATATTATATTTATGTATGGTCTTCCAGTATATATTTATTTCATGTATATATTATTTTGGAGAAAAAGAAATATTAGTTGGAGTAGATTAATTCCTTTAATCCCCATGTTCACTGGATTTACTATGAATATTGCAATTATAGATCAAAAATATCTACTGATTTTATTATTTACTTCAGCTTATTTATCGGTTCTTAATCTTGATAAAAAACTAGTTAATTAATAATTATATGAAAAATATTATAGCTCCAATAGCTGTTGCGCTCAATGGAATTAGGATTTTCCCGTTATGGCTTTTACTTTGCATAAAAGTTTATGTACTGAGGGATGAATATTCTTTTTTGTTTAAGAAAGACTTAGAGCGTTCGCATATGGGTTTTTGGAGTGCCTTATATTATCGCCCTTATTTAAAGAGTATATTATATCATAGGTTAGGATTTGTTAGTTATCCTTTAAAACTAATATGCGGATCATTTCCCTTATATATACCATGTGAAAAGATACTAATGGGGGGAGTCGAATTGGAACATCCTTATAATACTTTTTTGAATGCTAGTTCTATAGGTGAAAATTTTACGGCAATGCATTCTGTTACGATAGGAAGACGTTCAGGACGTTTAGGAGAAAAGCTCCCTGTTATTGGGAATAATGTATTTATAGGATGTGGAGCATGTATTTTGGGACACATTTCAATTGGGAGCAATGTGAAGATTGGTGCGAATGCGGTTGTTTTGAAGGACGTTCCTGATAATTCAACTGTTATAGGCAATCCTGCATATATAGTTAAATTGAATGGTGAAAAGGTTTACATTAAATTATAATACTCTTCAATAATAATATCATTTAGAATTTTAAAGAGTACTATCATTGCTTGTCTGATTCTTACGACATCGCTGTAAAGTGCTTCTAGCATCAGTGGAAACGGAATCTGTTTGAATGTCAATTACAATAATAACGCGATGAATAGAAATATTGAGTTGGATGCCTTAAAGGGTATTGCTATCTTGACCGTGGTGCTTTTTCACCTTGGATTGATGCCTAATGGGTATTTGGGTGTGGATATTTTTTTAGTGATTAATGGATATTTTATCACGAAGGGAGTTATCTCGGCCTATGAGAAGGGGAGCTTTGGATATTTTTCTTTTGTTGCCAAAAGGTTGGTACGGCTTTGGCCACTGGTGGTCTTGGTCGGAGGGGTGTCGCTGGCTGCTGGATGTTTTACTATGTTGCCTGATGACTTGGAGAATCTGGGGCAGTCGGTAGTGGCATCAAACTTTTTCTTGAACAATGTGCTAGCTTGTATCACTACAGGTAACTATTGGGATGTGGTGAACGCACACAAGCCATTGATGCACTTCTGGTATTTGGGCATTGTAGTGCAATGGTATGTTGTATATCCACTGCTCTTTATGGGGGTGCGGAAATACTGCAAACGCAACTTTTTAAGTAACGTGGAATTGCTGCTTGCGGTTCTCGTAATCGTATCGCTTGCGCTTTATTTTTCTCCTTTTTTCTCTACTGCACAGAAGTTCTACTATCTACCTTTTCGTATTTTCGAAATGGGTATAGGTGGACTGGTGGCTTTCCGTCTCTGTGCGCAGTCTAAAGATGCGTTTTTTTCGCTATCTACTGTGTGTAAGACGGTTTTTATTCTTTGTATACTTTTTGTCATTCTACTGAATGACTATATGAATAATGCTGAGAAAATTTTGATTGTCAGCTTACTATCCGGTGGAGTGTGCTATGTTTCTGTATCAGTGAATTATGCATTGCCGGGCTTAAAAGTCCTGGCCTACTTGGGTGAAGCAAGTTTCAGCATTTATGTTTGGCATCAAGTACTTTTTGCTTTTTATAAGTATTCTTTTCACGCGCAGTTGGGATGGGTGGACTATGCTATACTGTTTGTTCTCATCGCTTTTATAAGTTTTCTTTCGTATACTTGGCTTGAAAAGCCGCTTGGCAATTGGGCGAAACATAGCACATTCAGCCTGCTTGGTGTTACTGCTGCGGCTTGTGTATTGACTACAGCGGGTGGTATGATGTTATACATAAAAGCGGGTGTGCTTCGGGATATCCCGGAACTGAATGTTTCAGCAACAGATATCCATAGGGGCATGCACGCCGAGTATTGCGACCGTATCTATAAATTGGAAAAAGACTTTGAACATAATGGGAAACTGAAGGTAATGGTGATGGGCGACAGCTATGGACGTGACTTCGTCAATGTGCTAATGGAGTCTGTTTATAAAGATTCCATTGATTTGCGATATATGTTTCCGCATCGATTAGAATTGACCGAAGAACAGCGGAAGAGAGTGGAAGAAGCGGATGTCGTGTTTGTGCGAGCTGCATGGATGAGAGGAGCTAGTGGTTCGTTGCTGAGAGAGATAAGGAAATGTGCGAAATCCAAAATCTGGGGTATCGGTACAAAAGAGTATGGCGAAACTAACGGAAATGTTTATAGTAAACGCTTCAAAGCTGATTATCATCAAACAAGGGTCCGTATGTCTGAAAATTACAGCAAGGATTATGAAGAGGAGTTGAACTATTGGGGTGAAAACTACGTGGATTTCATAGCGCCGCTAATGGATGATAGGGGGACACTACCCGCTTTTACAGACAATGGGATGTATATTAGCCAGGATTGCAGGCATTTGACCCAAGCGGGCGCCAGATATTATGCTAAAGTGTTTGATTTAAAAAGATTTTTATACAGATAAAACAGTTGTAACATTTTAAAATTGAACTAAAATTGAATCTTATGTCTATATTTAAAGACAAAGTCTTGCTGATAACAGGTGGAACGGGATCGTTCGGTAATGCTGTACTTCGTAGATTCCTTGACAGTGACATCAAGGAAATCCGCATATTCAGCCGTGATGAGAAGAAGCAGGATGACATGCGTCATCATCTGCAAAATCCGAAAGTGAAGTTTTATATTGGTAATGTCCGCGACCGCCAGTCTGTGGATGGTGCAATGATGGGAGTGGATTATGTTTTTTCTGCTGCTGCTTTGAAACAAGTCCCCAGTTGTGAATTCTTTCCACTTCAAGCGGTACAAACGAATGTCATTGGTACGGATAATGTATTAGAGTCGGCTATTGCTCATGGAGTGAAAAATGTAGTTGTTCTTTCTACGGATAAGGCTGCATATCCTATTAATGCCATGGGAATCAGTAAAGCTATGATGGAAAAGGTCGCTATCGCCAAAGGGCGTGCTTTGGGGGATGGAGCTGGTACAACTATTTGTTGTACTCGTTACGGTAATGTGATGGCAAGCCGTGGCTCTGTAATTCCTTTGTGGGTAGAGCAGATAAAGAATGGCAAGCCCGTTACGATAACGGATCCCAATATGACCCGTTTCATGATGACCTTGGATGATGCCGTAGATTTGGTAATTTATGCATTTGAGCACGGTCATAACGGGGACTTGTTCGTGCAGAAAGCTCCTGCCGCCACGCTGGATGTATTGGCTCAAGCTCTAAAAGAAACTTACGCACAGATAAACCAAGAATATGGTGAGACGGAAGTAAAGACTATCGGTACCCGCCATGGTGAGAAACTGTACGAGACACTGGTGACTCGTGAAGAAATGGCTAAAGCCATTGATATGGGTGAATATTACCGTATCCCTTGTGATACCCGCGATCTGAATTATGATAAGTTCTTTACGGAGGGTAATGAGGATGTCGCTAAAATAGAAGACTACCACAGTCATAACACTGCCCGTCTGGATGTAGAAGGTATGAAAAAGCTTCTTCTGAAACTTCGTTTTATCCGTGAAGACCTTGGACTGGAGGAAAAGGCTAAGTCTGCGGAAATCAAGAGTGAATAACCACCAAACATCAACTTCAATGAATATTCTAGTGACCGGCGCCAAGGGGTTTGTCGGACGTAATCTTGTGTCCCAACTACATAATATCCGGTCGGGTAAGGCCCGGAATTACCGTGTACAAGGTGAGGGACTAACAGTATTTGAGTATGATACGGACAGTACCCTTGCGGAACTGGAGGAGTATTGCCGCCAGGCTGATTTTGTATTCAACTTGGCGGGTGTGAACAGACCGAAGGAACAGTCGGAGTTCATGGAAGGCAACTTCGGTTTTGCTTCCCTGCTGCTTGGTACGTTGAGGAGGTACGGCAATACCTGCCCGGTGATGATTTCCTCGTCTACCCAGGCTGCGCTTGACAATTCTTACGGCGAGTCGAAACGTGCGGGTGAACAGTTACTGTTTGAGTACTCAAGGGAAACGGGTGCAAGGGTATTGGTGTACCGCTTTCCGAATGTTTTCGGCAAATGGTGCCGTCCGAACTATAACAGTGCGGTAGCCACTTTCTGCAATAACATAGCCCATGATCTGCCCATTACGGTGAATGATCCTTCTGTAATGATGAATCTTGTATACATTGATGACGTGGTGGATGAGCTGATAGGTGCCCTCAGTGGAAATGAGCATCGTAATGGGGACTACTGTGAAGTGCCGATAGTGCATACCGTTACTTTGGGCAGCATTGTAGAACTGATACAGTCTTTCAAGGAGATGCCCGTTACTTTGTCCGTACCAGATTTGAGTAATGCCTTTACCAAGAAACTTTATTCCACCTATCTGTCCTATCTGCCCCAGGAAAAGTTTGCCTATCCCCTGAAGATGAATGTGGACGGGCGCGGTAGTTTTACTGAAATTATCCGTACGGTTGGCTGTGGGCAGTTCTCGGTGAATGTTTCCAAGCCGGGCGTCACAAAGGGCCAACATTGGCATCATACGAAGAATGAGAAGTTTGTAGTGGTAAGCGGCCATGGTCTGATACAGCTCCGGAAGATAGGCACGGAAGAGATCATCAATTTTGAGGTGAGTGGCGAAAGGATGGAGGTCGTGGAAATGATTCCCGGATATACGCATAATATCATCAATCTCTCTGAAACGGAAGATCTGGTGACGTTCATGTGGTGTAACGAGTGTTTTGACCCGGATAGGCCGGATACATATTTTGAAGAGGTTTGAAGACATAAGAACAAAAGAAGAAAAATAGAAAATGGAGATTCGATTGGATTATTCTGATATAAAGTTTCAGGAGAACGGCAAATTGAAACTTTTGATAATCGTGGGTACCCGTCCGGAGATTATTCGCCTGGCTGCCGTGATTAATAAATGTCGCAAGTATTTTGACTGTATACTTGCCCATACAGGCCAGAATTATGATTATAACCTGAACGGGATTTTCTTTCGTGACTTGAAGCTGAAAGATCCTGATGTTTATATGAACGCCGTAGGTGATGATCTCGGTGCCACGATGGGAAATATTATCAATGCCAGCTATAAATTGATGGCGGAGACAAATCCTGATGCAGTGTTGGTGCTTGGTGATACCAATTCTTGTCTGAGCGTGATAGGTGCCAAACGGCTTCATATTCCTATTTTCCACATGGAGGCGGGTAACCGCTGTTTCGATGAATGCCTGCCGGAAGAAACCAACCGCAGGATAGTGGATATAATTTCTGATGTGAATCTTTGCTATTCGGAACATGCCCGCCGATACCTGAACGCTTCGGGTGTGGCCAAGGAACGTACCTACGTCACCGGCTCACCTATGGCTGAAGTGTTGCATGAGAACTTGGCGGAGATTGAGGCCAGTGATATCCATAGCCGTTTGAATCTTCAGAAGGGTAAATATATCCTGCTTTCTGCTCACCGTGAAGAGAACATTGACACAGAGAAGAACTTCCTATCGCTTTTCAATGCAATCAATACGATGGCAGAGAGATATGACATGCCTATACTCTACAGTTGCCATCCCCGTAGCTGGAAACGTTTGGAGTCAAGCGGCTTTGAACTGGATAGACGGGTTATCCGTCATGAACCTTTGGGCTTTCACGATTACAACTGTTTGCAAATGAACGCTTATGCCGTTGTAAGTGACAGCGGTACATTGCCTGAAGAGAGTAGTTTCTTTACTTCGGTAGGGCATCCTTTTCCAGCGGTATGCATCCGTACCAGTACGGAACGTCCTGAAGCTCTTGACAAGGGGGGCTTTGTTCTGGCTGGTATTGACGGTAAGTCATTGCTTCAGGCTGTCGATACTGCTGTGAAGATGAACAGGAATGGCGACAATGGTTTGCCGGTGCCCAATTATACGGATGAGAACGTCTCGGCTAAAGTTGTGAGGATAATACAGAGCTATACCGGGGTGGTGAATAAAATGGTTTGGAGAAAATTCTGATTGTTTGGATGAACATACTGTTTTTAACCATATCACGTATCAATGATTTGAAGGTGCGTGGCATCTATACGGACTTGATGCGTGAGTTTATGAGGAACGGGCATGCCATGTATATAGTATCCCCTTACGAACGGAGGTTTCATTTGCCTACCGGAATCATGGAAAGCGGTGGGGCGAGAATATTGAAAGTAAAGACACTTAATATTCAGAAAACAAATATTGTGGAGAAGGGGATTGGTACCTTATTATTGGAAAGCCAGTATCTGCATGCCATTAATAAATACTGGCAGGGTGTGAAGTTCGACCTTATTCTTTATTCCACTCCTCCCATCACCTTCAATAAGGTAATCCAGACTTTAAAAAAACGCTGGAATGCGAAAACCTATCTGATGTTGAAGGATATTTTTCCACAGAATGCTGTGGATTTGGAAATGTTTTCCAAGCAGAGCGTTCTCTATAGGATGTTTAGGAGTAAGGAAGAAAGGCTTTATGAATTATCAGATTTTATCGGTTGTATGTCACCGGCCAACTGTGAGTATGTGTTGAAACATAATCCTGCTGTTGATGCAGCAAAGGTGGAAATCTGTCCGAATAGTGTGGAATTGCAAGAGAGGTCGAAGAGGGACAAGGAACAGAGTGAGCTCCTGAAAGAACTGAATATTCCTGCATCCAAGAGAATCTTTATCTATGGTGGTAATTTGGGAAAACCCCAAGGAATAGATTTCCTATTGAAAGTGATTGAGGAGAATGAAAAGCGGAATGACTCATATTTTATAATAGTGGGTGGAGGTACAGAATATGGCAAGATGAAGATATGGTTTGATACACACCTGCCTCAAAATGCTTGTCTTCTTGCTGCATTGCCAAAGGCAAAATATGATGAATTGGTAAGTCTGTGTGATGTAGGCTTGATCTTCCTAGACAGACGGTTTACCATACCCAATTTCCCATCGCGCCTGCTTTCATATCTGGAATACAAAATGCCGGTATTGATGGCTACGGATGTAAATACTGATGTTGGACAGATAGCTGAAGATAATGGTTTCGGTCTGTGGACAGAGAATGGAAATATTGATACTTTTATGGAAATGGTGGAGTTTATGGTAGAAGATGAAAGGCAAATAAAGGAGATGGGGGAAAAGGGTTATAGGTTCTTGTGTGAAAACTATACGGTGGATAAGAGTTATAAGGCGGTAATGAAGCATTTTTGAAAGTATGTATAGACATGGCTTGAAAAGAGTGGCTGATTTCATTCTTGTTTTTATTGTATTGGTTATTATTTGGCCTATTTTATTGCTTATTACTATATGGTTGCATTTAGCCAATAAGGGAGCAGGAGCATTCTTTACTCAGGAGCGACCTGGAAAGAATGGAAAATTTTTCCGAGTGATAAAGTTCAAGACGATGACGGATGAACGGGATGCAGACGGTAATTTGTTGCCCGATGCTGCACGTTTGACTAAAGTCGGGTGTCTTGTACGTTCTACTTCGATAGATGAACTTCCACAACTGATAAATGTATTGAAAGGGGATATGGCCTTGATAGGACCAAGACCGTTGCTGCCCCAATACTTGCCATTATACAATGAGGTGCAGGCTCGCCGCCATGAAGTACGTCCAGGTATTACGGGCTGGGCGCAGGTGAACGGGCGCAATGCTATCAGTTGGACGCGGAAGTTTGAGCTGGATGTATGGTATGTGGACCATTGTTCTTTTCTGCTTGATTTGAAAATCGTTTTTATGACAATAAAGAAAGTCTTTGTGCGTGAGGGCATCAGTTCGGAAACTTCGGCTACTATGGAGGCTTTTACAGGAAATAATTGAATGATAGAATGAAAGATATTGCAATTTATGGAGCTGGAGGGTTTGGACGTGAAGTCGCTTGTCTGTTGAGTAGAATTAATGCGGTGGCACCGGAATGGAACTTGATAGGTTTTTTTGATGATGGTAAGGAACCGGGCTATGCCACTGAATATGGTAAAGTATTGGGGGGAATTGAACATTTGAATTCTTTTTCCTCTCCTCTTTCCATTGTGATAGCTATCGGTTCTCCGAAAGTGGTAGAGAAGGTGGTGAGTAAAGTTACGAATCCGTTGATTGATTTTCCAACTTTATTTTCTCCTGATACTCTTTTTTTGGACAAGTATAATATCTCTTTTGGACAAGGGAATCTAGTTTGTTCAGGATGCCTATTTTCTTGTAATGTGAAAGTCGGTAATTTTAATACGTTCAATGGGTTTATAACGGTTGGTCATGATGCTACCATCAATAATTTCAACTCTTTCATGCCTGCAGTTCGAATCTCTGGTGAAGTAAATATCGGAAGCCGTAATTTCTTTGGAGTATCTTCTGTGGTGTTACAACAGATAAAGATTGGTAATGATACCGTGGTAGGAGCCAATAGTACAATTCTTAGAAAAACAAAAGATGGAAATACATATGTGGGCAATCCTGCATCAATTGTGAAATATTAAAAGTAGATATGATTATGGAATTAAAAGAATTTGTTGAACATTTTGCGGAACAGTTTGAAGATACCGAAGTTTCAGATTTTCATTCTGATACAAAATTTAAGGAATTAGATGAGTGGTCTTCCTTGATGGCTCTGTCTGTCATAGCCATGGTGGATGAAGAATATGCTATCCGTATTAAAGGAGATGATATTCGTTCATCGGAAACCATAGAGGATTTGTTCAATCTAGTTAAACGTAGAAGCTAATCTTTTATGATTTTTTCATCAGGTAGATATCATAATTTGTATTGGAGTTGTTGAATTATAGTAGTGATGTATAATCCTTTTTCTTTGAATGGGAAAACGGTATTAGTGACAGGGGCGTCTTCTGGAATAGGACGTTCTATTGCCGTGGAGTGTTCCCGTATGGGGGCAAGTGTTGTCTTGACTGGCCGTAATATGGAGCGGCTGAACGTAACCTTGGATTTGATGGGGCGTGGAAATCACATGGTGTTGCCTGCGGATTTATTGAATGAGTCTGATATCGTGAAGCTTGTGGATGAGTTACCGGTATTGGATGGAATTGTTCATAATGCCGGTGTTGGTAATAGAGTGATTTGCAAGGCTGTGAAGGTTCATGATATAAACTTCTCTTTTAAACCTAATTTCTATGGGCCTGTATTATTACAGCGCTATTTATTGAAGAAGAAAAAAGTAAATAGGGAAGCCTCCATTGTCTTTATAGCTTCCCGTGCTCCTTTTGCACCGTCTGTTGGAAATAGCATCTATGCAGCATCTAAAGGAGCGATTCTGGGGTATGCGAAGGTTCTCGCACTTGAGGTTGCTCCTCAAAAAATACGGGTCAACTCGATCTGTCCTGCCATGGTATGGACGGATTTGGTAGAAAAGGATGCCTTGGCAATGGGAGCTGATTATCATGAACTTCAAATGAAATATCCTTTGAAACGTTATGGCAAACCAGAAGATGTGGCTTATTTGACGATTTATCTTCTTTCTGATGCTTCTTGCTGGATGACTGGGAATGCCATTGATTTGACAGGAGGGGGCGAAGGAATTTTAACATTGTAATATATGAATGCTTATATCGAAGCGATTAGCTATTGTTTGCCAGAGAGGATAGTTACGAATGAGGATATTATCCGTGAATTTCCGGAATGGAGTGTTGAAAAGATAGCCTCCAAGGTTGGAGTAAATAAACGTCATGTAGCGGTAGCAGATGAAACAGCTGTGGATTTGGCTATAGAAGCGGCCGAACGTCTGTTTGCTCAAGGAAAAGTCGATAGGAATGAGATAGATTATCTATTGTTTTGTACGCAAAGTCCAGATTATCTATTGCCTTCTTCAGCGTGTATTATACAAGAACATCTAAGATTGCGGAAGAATATTGGTGCGCTCGATTTTAATTTGGGATGTTCAGGCTATGTCTATGGCCTTTCTTTGGCTAAAGGGCTAATTTGTGGGAGAATTGCAGGGAAAGTGTTATTGTTGACAGGGGAAACTTACAATAAGCATCTTCATCCCAGAGATAAGGGGAACCGCACGATTTTTGGTGATGCCGCTTCGGCGACTGTAATTAGTATGTCAGGATTTGCGAGCATTGGAAATTTCAGTTTGGGAACGGATGGAAGCGGAGCGGAGAACTTGATCATAAGGTCGGGAGGGATGCGTTGCGCTGAAAAGTGTAACGACTTGTCATTTGATGAAAATGGTAATCCTCATTCTTCGGACTTTCTTTATATGAACGGGAGTGAAATCTTTACGTTTACATTAGATAATGTTCCTCCTTTGGTAGAAGATACACTGCTTTGTAATGGAATCCAGAAGGAAAAAGTAGATTTGTTTGTTTTTCATCAGGCGAATAAGTATATGCTGGATTTTCTACGCAAGAAAATAAAGATTGTACCGGAACGCTTTTATTATTGTCTGTCGGAGTACGGAAATACAGTTTCCAATACAATACCTATAGCTTTGTGTGAAGCGATGACTGAAAAAAGAATTGGCGGGGATATGAAAGTTCTGATAGCTGGTTTTGGTGTGGGTTATTCCTGGGGCGGTACAGTTCTTCACTTTTCTTAACTTGTTCAAGTGTCTTTTCATTGTAGATTTTGGAGTCTGATTAGATGGTTATTTATTCCTCATTATGTTTGGCGGAAGTAGTCGCTTGGTAGAGGAATTTGTATTTTTGTAAATCACATATATCTTATGGATAAGAGAGTATATCTTTGCCTCGCTCACATGAGCGGCAAAGAGATGGGCTTCATACAGGAAGCTTTTGATACGAACTGGGTAGTTCCGCTCGGTCCGAATGTGAATGCCTTTGAGCAGGATTTGGAACGCTTCATCGGTCAGGACAAGAAGGTAGTGGCTTTGAGTGCCGGTACGGCAGCGGTACATCTGGCTTTGTTAGCTTGTGGAGTGGGGCAGGGTGACGAAGTGATAGTACAAAGCTTTACCTTCTGTGCCTCTTCCCATCCGGTGACTTATCTCGGGGCTACTCCGGTATTTGTGGACTCCGAGGCTGATACGTGGAACATGGATCCGATTCTTTTGGAGAAAGCTATCGAGGACCGTATTCTCAAGACAGGTCGGAAGCCCAAAGCGATTGTTCCGGTTTATCTGTATGGCATGCCTGCTAAGATTAGTGAGATAATGGCGATAGCTACCAAGTATGACATTCCGGTAATAGAAGATGCTGCCGAAGGCTTTGGCAGTAAGTATAACGGACGTATGTGTGGGACGTTCGGTAAGTACGGTGTCCTGAGTTTCAACGGCAATAAGATGATAACTACCAGTGGCGGCGGTGCCTTGATTTGTGCTGACGAGGAGGCGAAGCGTGAGATTATGTTCTATGCCACTCAGGCGCGTGAGTCTTATCCTTACTATCAGCATGAGCAGATAGGCTATAACTATAGGATGAGTAACATTTGCGCCGGCATTGGTCGCGGTCAGATGACGGTGGCGAACGAACATATAGAGCATCACAAGTATGTATGCGGTCTGTATCGCGACTTGCTTGCAGATGTGGAGGGAGTTACATTGCATGAGAATCCTTCTACCCTCTATAACAGTAATTACTGGCTGAACACAGTGCTTCTGGATGAGAATTTGCATGTAAAGGGCGAGGAGGATGCTTATGGTGAAACAGTGAAGGGAGCCGTTGGTGGCGCGGCGGGTGTGACGCATGAGGCGAAGAGTGTTCATACTGCTTGTGAGCCTAACTGTAATGTGGAGGCTATGCGTGTTTGTTTGGACAAGGCTGGTATAGAAAGTCGTCCCTTGTGGAAGCCTATGCATCTACAGCCGGTTTATGCTGCTAATCCTGCTTATGTGAATGGTGTGAGTGAGGGGCTGTTCAGGAGAGGGCTTTGCTTGCCAAGTGGTCCGTATGTGACGGAGCAGGATGTGAGATATATTGTGGAGCAAATAAAGGTATGCTGTAAGAATTAGCTGATTTGTTTTAGAAATCAATACTTTATAAACTTATTTCAGAAAACAGCTCCAGTAGGGCTGTTTTCTTTGTTTATGGACGTATATATATCCACCTTTGCATCGTTGATCAACACAATGAGAATTAAAACGATGTTGAATTTAAATGTAAAAGGAGAAAGAAAATATGCCTTTATTCTATTATGCAAGACAGTCGTCTTTGGCGACGAAAGAGGGTGCCAAGTTGTGGCATTTAAGTTTGAAGAAAGTAGGAAGAGCTGTGGATGCTCAACAGTTGGCTGAGGTAATTGCCGAGAAGTCTTCGTTGACGCCGGGTGATGTACACAATGTGATCAGAAACCTGATGACGGTGATGCGCAGTCAGTTGCTGAATAGCCGTACGGTGCGGCTGGATGGTTTGGGTACATTTACGATGAAAGTGCGTACACGCGGGAAGGGGGTAGCGAAGGCTGAAGATGTGAATCCCAATCAGGTGACTGCTTTGCGTTGCCAGTTTACTCCTGAATATACCCGCCCGGCGGCTATCGGTACTACACGTGCCCTGATTCAAGGTGTGGAGTTCGAGAAATGGACCGGTACGGTTACGGATGGCAAGGATGATACCGATGATGGTGGTAATTCCGGCGGAGGTTCTGACGGGGATCAAGGAGAAAATCCTTTGGGATAAGCGGACAAATTCCGTAGTCATTAGTAATCAATGATCGCTGATTTGTAATTAATGCCATAATTTCTGAAAAAGGCAGTGAGGAGTTTACTCTTCATCGCTTTTTTTGATTGTTTTGGATTTGCCAAATGTTGTTTAAGGGGAAAAATGTGTCGTTTAAAAACTTATTCGGTCGTCTGGAAAGGTATTTTGCTTTTATGGGAAGTTGTTTCTATTTTTGAAAAATATTTGCAAGTATGAACATATAATTAAATGATGAATGATGAATAATATTTTAGAAGAAGATTATCAACGGATAGCAGATATGCTAAACGTAGAAGTAGCTACATTAAAAGCTGTACAAGAGGTAGAAACCGGTGGACGTGGTGGATTTTTTGCACCTGGAAAACCTGCGATCCTTTTTGAAGGACATATATTCTGGAATCAACTTAAAAGAAAGGGAATAGATCCGGAGAAGTTTGTAGCGGGAAATGAAAATGTTCTTTATCCTAAATGGGAAAGGAAATGGTATTTAGGCGGCATCAAGGAATATGACCGGTTGGAAAAAGCTAAAGAAATAGATGTAGATGCTGCCGAATGTTCTGCTAGTTGGGGTATGTTTCAAATAATGGGTTTTAACTATAAGCAGTGTGGCTGTAAGAGTGTTACAGATTTTGTTGAAAATATGTGTAAGAGTGAAAAAGCACAATTGGAGTGTTTTGCCCAATTTATTCAGAGTAATCATATGGAGGTGTATCTTCAACGAAAAGATTGGGCTGGTTTTGCCAGGCGTTATAATGGACCTGGCTATGAGCAAAATCGGTATGATGAGAAGTTGGAACATGCGTATAATAAGTACTGTAGATAGTTGAAAAAGGCGGTGAGGAGTTTACTCTTCATCGCCTTTTCAGTTCATTTAATTTTTGGTAAGTCAAGGTTTATAGTGTTCCCTTTATATCACTCAGCTCCACCAGTTTATTCACGATTGCATAAATCGTGAGTCCTGCCGGAGAATGTATCTGCAATTTGCGGGCGATATTTCGCCGGTGTGTGATGACGGTGTGGATGGAGAGGAATAGCTTGTCGGCAATAGCCTTGTTTGTCATACCTTTCACCACGCAGGTGATGATCTCCTTTTCACGTTGACTGAGGGTTTCCTGTTCGTTGTCTTTCTCTTCTTCCTCTTCGGTGTGCAGGAGACGATTGATTTTGGACGATATAACCTCTATGTCATCGCAGATGGCGAAGTTTTCGTCGTATTCTTTCAATACATTGTTGTCGATGACGGAGCATACTACGGCAATGTATTTAGTGTTGTTCTTTCCATGTTCCGACTTGAAAGCAGGCAGGTCGAACCATCCGCCGAAAGTGGGGTTGATGATGACGATGTCTGTGGGATGTATATGCAGGAAGTTTCGCAGTGACTCCATGGATGATACTTCAATGGGGTGCGCATTCAAATTAGGAATGCGTTTCAGTACTGCTGTAAGACCACTCCGGATGATGACAGAAGTCTCTGCGACGACAATCTTCAAAGAAGTATTATTGTTCATCTTTCAGTTTCCTTTCTATTTGCGCTACGGCGGGAACAAACATGTAATCTTCTACCTGGCAGTGCGTGGCAAGGTCTTGTTCGCAATTAAATATATCGAATAAGGCGGCGTTCAGTAGGTTGTTGTTGCCTTTTTCCGGGTAATATTTGATGATGATGTTTTTTAGTTCTTTCAGTTTGGTGTCTATCTGGTTATGCTTGCTGGCAAAGGTGGTAATGTTGTAATCATCGGAAAGTTTACCTTGAAGCAGTTGCTCTACGTAGGTGAACACTGCTTCGTTTTCGTACTCCATGTGCCGACGTACCTCTTTGGCATATTCATCGAAGAACTTCAGGATGAGGTAGGCTACGTCGTTGTTTGTTCCGGAACAGTCGATTGCTTCGATAAGTTTACGGCGGATACCGGGCAGGTTGAAGTCCAGGAAATAAGTATGGGCTCGTTTCAGATAATCCATGAGGGCGGCAATGGAGAAGTCTTTCTCGTTTCCGCTATAAGAATATTGTTCCTCACTGATAAAATTGGCTACTGCGAGGAATGTAGGGCAATCAACACCTTGTGCTTCGCAGACATCTTTCACATTCTTGTCTCCGAATCCCAGCGATAACCCGAAGCGGCTCATCACCATTAATAAGGAGTAATTGTCGCAGATGAGGTCGCTCATCTTGTCTGTGGCGCGGTACTTATGTTGCTCATTCATTGTATGTTATTGTTTTAATTCTCTAATTGGGATACAAAGTAACGGCTTTTACGCGAGAACTGCAATCACTATTAGTAGGTATTTTGCGACGAATAGTGGCAGGAAATTGCTATTAAACAATGCCGACTCTCCATTGAACTAAAGGCTTTAGTTTTATTTAACGAGATAAATTAGTTTTAGAACTAATTTATTTAGTTATTTGCAAAAAACAAAGAAACATCATGAAAGGATTGACTGCGAAAGAAGAAGAACTCATGGGCTTTTTTTGGGAAAAAGGACCATTGTTTGTAAAGGAGATGCTGGCGTTCTATGAAGAGCCTAAGCCGCATTTCAATACTTTGTCTACCATTGTGAGAGGACTGGAAGATAAAGGATTTCTGAGCCACAATACTTATGGCAATACTTATCAGTATTATGCTGTAGTGAGCGAAGAAGATTTCCGTAAGCGGACTCTGAAAAATGTAATCAGCAAATACTTCAATAACTCCTATCTCAGTGCGGTGTCGTCTCTGGTGAAAGAGGAGGATATCTCATTGGAGGAACTGAAACAGCTGATACGGGACGTGGAGAAGGGAAAAAACTGAGATTATTGAGAACTTAATAACTCTTGCTTATGAAAAACATCGGATTAGCTTGTTTGCTCCTGGTGAGTATTTGCTGCGGATTGCAGGCAAAGAAAACTGTGAAGACCCCCTATTTCATGGCATGCAATACACGTAGCATTGAAGTGGAACAGGTGACGCTTGGAAAAGATACGACCTGGCTGGAAGTAAAGATATACGGTATGCAGGGTGATAAGGTCAGGATTGATTCGGCAGCTGTATTGCAGGCATCCGGAAAGCATTATGAATATTGGGGGAATACCGGTTTTTCCGGGGGAGAATGGACGAATATTCCTGCTTCCGGTGAAATGACTGCCACCTTGAAGTTCAAACCACTTCCGATGGATACCGAGAGTTTTGATTTTCTGGAGATACCGGGTAGTGATGAAGGATGGATAATCTATGGTGTACAGCTTAACGGACAGAAACCTCAGGTGGATATTCCTGAAAGGCTGCTGAACAGAGAGCCGGATGAAGTTTTGCCTTTGCCCGCACCGGAACTGAATGTAGGAAAGGTTGTCGTAAAGGGGCGGATACTGGGGTATAAACCAGAGTATGGAGTGACGCTGCGCTACTATGATTCGCCTTGGTTCTTTATGTATTTTGCCGGCAAGGACTTGGAGATAGCAGAGGATGGCACTTTCCGCTATGAAACAGAGGTGCTGTTGCCAAGCGGTGCCGCATTGTGGATATCTCGCTCGAAGATAGAATTGTTTCTCGTTCCGGGTGGAGAACTGGATATTACAATCAATCTGCCTGAAATATTCTATTCGCAAAGCCGTCTTTTAAGCCGGAAAAAGGACGGGGCAGTGGAGAACCGTGTCTGGTTTGAAGGAGATTATGCCGGACTGAATGCCGAGTTGCAGCGGTTTGGTGAAATGAAAAGCCTGTCGGGAGCGGATGATTTCTATTCCGATATTTGTGGGATGACTCCTCAGGCGTATAAGAAATATCTCTTCAAGCACTATGAAGAGATGCAGAAGAGCCTTTTGAAGAGTAAGGATATGAGCCAGGCTTGCCGCACATATATCCGGTCGAATATGGATATGAATCTATTCAGTCTTATTTATAATTATAAGAGCAATCTTAGTTATGCACCGATGCTGTCGGGCAAGAAGGGAGTGAAAAGGGCAGATATGACGGTGGACAGTACCTCGTACTTTAAAGAAATACTGCAATTGGACATTTTGCATGCTCCCGAACAGAAGTATTACGACTATTATACGGACTTTGTGAGGATTGCTACCGGAGAACTTCGGGATAAGTTTGTGCAGGATCCGCTTTGGCCGGATATGCTTCTTGCCAGACGTGCTTCCCGTAATTTGAGTAAATATATGCCTTTGACAGCAGAAGAGCGTATGACGGTAGACAGCATTTCTTCTCGTGACCTTAAACAACTGTTCCTGATGAGAAACGAGCGGATTGAAGCCGAACTGAAGGCCGGATTGGAAGCTGCTAAGGACAAGACCGGATATACGGTTGTTGAGGTGGAAAAGGAGGTAGCGGCAGATAGTTTGTTGCAGGTCATCACCCGTCCTTATCGTGGCAAGATGGTACTGGTTGACATGTGGAACACCTGGTGCGGTCCTTGCATGCGGGCCATGAAGAACCTGAAACCTTTGAAGGAGGAATTGAAAGAGGTGGTTTACCTGTATATTGCCGACGAAACGTCTCCCGAAGGAAAATGGAAAGTAACGATACCTGATATACACGGCATACACTGCCGGATCAGCAATGAGCAAAGCACAGCGTTGGCAAATCTGTACGAATATCCGGGCATTCCGACCTATTTCGTGATAAACCGTGAGGGGGAAATCTCCTATAAGACAACCGGATTTCCCGGGGTGGAGGCGTTGCGGCAAGAGCTGACCAAGTGAAGATAACTTGTTCTTCTATGCGGGAACTGTACATTATAAATGACTAAATTGTAAATGAATTTATGGGTTTATTTTTCGTCTACATACTTAAATCATCCATTTGCCTGGCGGTATTCTATCTGTTTTACCGCTTGCTGATGGCTCGTGAAACTTTTCATCGTTTCAACCGGTTTGCACTGTTGGGCATCTTGCTGCTATCTTGCTTGTTGCCATTGATTGAGGTCAGCGTGAAGCAACATTCGGAGGTGACTCAGACGATGCTGACGCTGGAACAGCTGTTGATGATGGCCGACGCCATGAGTTCAGTAGGGCCCGAAGTTCAGGTGCAGGACTCGACGTCTGTCTGGATAAAAGTTGCATTGCTGGTTTATCTGGCAGGAATCTTCTTCTTTGCTTTACGTAATGTGTATTCGCTGACGAGGCTGTTGATGCTGCTGAAATCGGGACGGAGGGAGCGAATTGCCACTTACTTGCCGGATAAAGGGAAACGTGTGACTTTGATTGTACACAACCGTGATATTGCCCCGTTCAGCTGGATGAAATATATCGTTATTTCCCGGAAGGATCTGGAAGAGAACGGACGTGAAATTCTTATCCACGAGCTTGCTCATATCCATAACCGGCATTCCTGGGACTTGCTGGTGGCTGATATTTGTATTTTCTTCCAATGGTTCAATCCGGCTTCCTGGCTATTGAAGCAGGAGTTGCAGAACATTCATGAGTTTGAAGCTGACGAAACCGTGATAAAGGAAGGCGTAGATGCGAAACAATACCAATTATTATTAATTAAAAAAGCTGTCGGCACAAGGCTCTACTCTATGGCCAACAGCTTTAATCACAGTAAACTTAAAAAACGTATCACTATGATGTTAAAAGAAAAATCAAGTCCGTGGGCGCGTTTGAAGTACTTGTATGTACTTCCGGTAGCAGCTATTGCAGTGACTGCTTTTGCCCGTCCCGAAATCTCCGAAAAAGTTGAAGAGATTTCGGTCGTCAAAGTTAATGATTTGTCGGCAATTGTAGAAACAAAAGCGACGGAAAGTGTGGAGAAAGCATTGGAGATGCCGGCTGTAAAAGCCTTGCCGGGCGACACGACAAAACCTGCCGGAGTGCAGTATGTGCCTGTACCGGTTGATGAACAATCCAATGGTGGCGCCGTCTTTGAAGTGGTGGAGAAGATGCCTGAATTCCCCGGCGGCGGAGTTACTGCTATGATGGATTATTTGCAGAAAAATATGCAATATCCCGAATCGGCTAAGAAAGCAGGAACACAAGGACGGGTTACAGTGCGCTTTGTGGTCGATAAGGATGGGAGTATAAAGAATCCGTCCGTGCTTCGTTCGGTGGATAAGGACATGGATGCTGAGGCTCTCCGCCTGGTGAAGTCTATGCCGAAGTGGCAGCCGGGAATGCAGGGAGGAAAGGCGGTAGCCGTGAAGTATACAATACCGGTAGTGTTCAAGTTGGAAGGAGGAACTTTTGTGAACTCCAAGTTGAATGGTAACGTCGTTTCAATAGACGTTGATGCCGGTAATCTTCCATTGTATGTTGTAGATGGATTGGAAGCGTCTCCGTCTATAATGGGGGCATTGGATCCGTCGCGTATCGAGGGCATTACGGTACTGAAGGACAAAAGTGCTACAGATTTGTATGGAGAAAAAGGAAAGAATGGGGTACTTTTGATTACTTTGAAGAAAGGAAATCTGCCTACAGTGAAGATAGATAAAAATACGACCGGAATTTCCGGAATAGGTGGAGTCTATGATGGTGGCAAGAAACTTGATATGTCGGATGTGACTATCTATATAGATGGTGCTGAAGTTATCTCGGGCAGACCGATAGATGAAGTAATACCGGCTGACAAGATAGACAATGTCCGTATTGATAAGGATGCAAGCGGAAAAGGTGCAATCTACATTACTACTAAAAAAGGTAAAGGTGTTGAAAAGACTTCTGCCCAAGGCAATATGAAGGTAGAAGGTCGGGTGCAGGACAAGCAAGGCGAACCTGTTGTAGGTGCTTCTGTTTTGATAGAAGGTACGAACATGGGAACTATATCCGATGTTGATGGAAGATTCGTTTTGTCTGTTCCTGATAAAAATGCCGTATTGCTGATTTCCTATATCGATATGGAAACTGCCAAAGTAAAGGCCAAGTCAAAACTGGTTGTTACTTTGAAAAGCGAATAATCAAGAATATTATGATACGAAATTCTCTCTTTCTGTTTTTCATTTTAATTGTTGTGGGGGCGGGGTTATGCTCCGCCCAAACAACTGAAAAGAAGTACTACCTGGTTAATGGACTCTTCTTTGACGGAATGCCTCCCGGAGTAAGTTGGGAAAATGCTTCTACTCTTATCGACCATCAGGATGAAGCGGGTCATAAAGCCATAGAACTGCGCCTGCGCAAAGGCTTTGAATTACCGGAAGAAGTGAAGAAGTATGCTACGCCTGTCGAAGAAGTTCCCGGTGCGGAAGCACTGTTGATGAGTTCGCGCGGAGAACTGGGGAAGAAAATGCCGGTTGGTGTGGTACCTACGATGAAGCGGGAAGAGTGGCTGGGAAAACCTTTTCCGGATTTTAAAGTTACAGATACCGAAGGTAAAGTTTGGACAAATGCTGATATTGACGGACAGCCGTTAGTGCTGAACTTCTGGTATATAGGTTGCGGTCCTTGCATCAATGAGATGCCGGAACTGAACAAATGGATGGAACTTTTCCCGAATGTGACTTATTGGGCTACGACTTTCAATACGGCAGAGCAAATCAAGAAGATTGTAGAGAACCGTCCTTTCCGCTTTACGCAGATTGCCGATGAATTGTTTTTCTTTAAGACCTTTAAGGTCAGTGGAATGCCCGTTACTATATTAGTCGATAAAAAAGGAATTATCCGATGGATAGAAGATGGAACGAGTAATGCTAAGTTGAGGTATCTGCAAGATAAATTGAAAGAATTATCGGTAGAGTAGTGGTTTCTTCAAGTCGTTTGCACTATCTTTGTGAATACTAACGATAAACGATGCATCTATGAAACGAATACTCTTTGCCTTGCTTCTTACAGGTAGTATTTGGAACTGTGAACCGGTTTCTGCCTGCACTTCTGCCGTTATCTCCGGTAAAATAACTCCTGATGGCCGTCCTTTGCTGTGGAAAAACCGTGATACGGACTTTCCTCAAAACAGTGTGAAGTATTTCTCCGGTGAGCGTTATCCGTTCATAGCTATTGTCAATAGTGTGGAGGATAATCCTACTGATGTGTGGATTGGTACAAACTCGGTCGGTTTCTCCGTAATGAACACGCAATCTTATAATCTGGTGGAAATAAAACCCGGCGAAGAGCGGGGCGAGGCAAATGGTCGCATGATGCGTCGTGCACTGGAAGTCTGTGCCACGGTGGAGGATTTCTGCCATTTCCTCGATACGATTGCCAAGCCGAGTTTGATTGAAGCGAACTTCGGTGTGATTGATGCCAAAGGCGGTGCAGCTATGTTTGAAGTAGATTACTACAAGTACACAATGTATGATGCTAACAATCCTAAAGATGCTCCTTGTGGCTACATAGCCCGTACCAATTTCTCTTTCTCCGGTAAAGTAAACGAAGGCGCAGGCTATGTGCGCTTCATGCAAGAAGACAAGGTGCTGTTGCCTGCATCGGCCACCGGACAGATTACTCCCCAATGGATATTTACAGAACTTTCCCGCTCTTTTGCCAACCCATTGATGGGGATTGACTTAAAGACAGGCGAATTTAATCGTCCCAAAACAAATGGCTGGTTTGTGGATCAGGATTTCATTGCACGTAGCAGTACGGCAAGTTCTGTCGTGGTGCAAGGTGTAAAACCCGGCGAGAATCCGGAACTGACTACGATGTGGACCATACTCGGCTATCCTCCTACCGGCGTGGCAATGCCCGTATGGCTGAAAGGAGCTGATAAAAATCTACCGAAGCTCATGGCTCGCGATGAGGTAAAGAAGGTTTCTCCTTTGGGCAATTGGTCAGTGATACTGGCGGGGGATGTTTTCTCTTATACACAAGGGATGGGGAGCAGCCGCTATATGAATTGGGAAAAGCTCTATAATACGGAGAAGAATGGCTATATGCAACTGCTTGCTCCGGTGGAAGAGGAAGTATTCAAACGCGCGCAGCCTGTTATCAAAGAATGGCGCAAGAAAGGGGCTGTCGATCTGAAAGAGATGCAGGCGCTTTACGGTGAACTCGATACCTTTATCGAAACGAAATATGCCGATCTGTTCGAGCTATAAATAAAGCAATTACATCATTGAACGGAGGTACGCAAGTATCTCCGTTTCTTGTTCCGGGTGGAACCAGCGGATTTCCTCATCCCGTTTGAACCAGGTCATCTGCTTGCGGGAGTAAATGCGGGAGTTCTGTTTGATTTTATCAATGGCAAAAGGGAGTGTCCATTCTCCGTCGAGATACTTGAATATCTCCTTGTAGCCTACTGTGTTCAGAGAATTGAGCGCCCGATGCGGATAGACGCGGCGGGCTTCTTCTATCAATCCGTCCTCTATCATTTGGTCTACGCGGCGGTTGATGCGGTCGTAAAGTTCTTCGCGGTCACGGGTGAGGCCTATCTTGATGATTCGGAACGGGCGTTCCTTCTTTTGCTGCGTACGGAAGGAAGTATAGGTTTTGCCTGTCATGTAACAGATTTCCAATGCGTGGACTACACGCTTGGGATTCTTTAAATCTACAATCTTGTAATATTCAGGATCCAGCAGTTTGAGTTCTGCGCAGAGTCTTTCTAGCCCCTCTGTCTCATATTTGTGCAACATCAACTGGCGGGTTTCGGTATCTACGGTAGGTATGTCGTCTATTCCTTTGCAGATAGCATCTACATACATCATTGAACCACCGGTCAGCAACACAGTGTCGTGTTCGGCAAATAGGGAGTCGAGGAGATGCAGGACTTCCGCTTCGTATTGGGCGGCACTATAATAGTCAGTCAGTTTCAGGGTGCCTACAAAGTGGTGTTCCACCCGTTGCAGTTGTTCGGGGGTGGGGGCGGCTGTACCTATCTTTAAGTCCGCATAGAGTTGCCTCGAATCGGCCGAGACAATACAAGTGTGGAATTGCTCTGCCAGTCGGAGGCTTAATTCTGTTTTGCCTACTCCGGTGGGGCCGATAAGTACAATTAAAGTCTGCATATAGGAAAGGAGGGAAGGATTATTATTTATTTTTTAGGCACGGATTACACAGATTACGCGGAAGGTTTTAATAATCCGTGAAATCCGTGTAATCCGTGCCTAATTATTATCACACGGCAGATTGCCTCTTTTATCTTAGAATTTCTCTTCTTCGAAAGGAGCGCCACCGGCATCGTCCAGACCTACGAAGCCTTCTTTGTCGAAGTCCTCCATGTCGAAGTCCTGGTCGCCGTAGAAGTTCTCGTCCAAGTCGAGGGAACCGCCGGCTGCTGCCATCTCTTCAAAGTCCATAATTTGCTTGGGAGCATCGCCTGCTTTCTTAGTGCACTTGGCACCCTTCATTTCCTTACCGGTGATGATTTCGGAAAGTTCGATAAAGAAGCAACGCTCCGTCATATAGTCGAATACATAAAGCAGCTTCTGCTTTTCGTCTTCTATCAGTTCACTGAGCTGGGTGTCTTTCATTACCCAACTGTCCATTTCCGGATTGTCGTCCATCTCTTCCAGGGTTATTTCCTTTTCTTTCTCCCAGTCGTCGTCGCAGATGAAGAAAGAAGTCATCTGGTCGTCAGTGTAGCCTGCCGATTTTAAGATTGCCTCATGGAAGTCGAAAAAAGTAGCTTCCGGGTCTATTTGTATTTCTCTGACAAAGTCGTCCACCTCATCTGAGATGATTGTAAATCTGTAGATCATGATGATTTATGATTTATGATTTATAATTTATGATTTATGATTTATGGCTTCTGATTTCAGGTTTTGTCAATTGGCAATAAATCGTAAATCTGAAATCAGAAATCTTTTTATTTCCCTGCGGGGATAATGCCTCGAGCCGATTCACGTATAAAGTTTACAATATAGCTGATCTCTGGTGTCATTTCCATTTCCTCCTCAATCTTCTTCAAAGCGTCCGTATTGTTCAGCCCGCTTTGGTAGATGATGCGGTATGCATTATGGATTTGCTCGATGGTTTCGTTGGAGAAACCACGGCGGCGCAGTCCTACGATATTGATACCGGCGTAGCAGATCGGCTCGCGTCCGGCAATGATATACGGTGGAATGTCCTTGCTGAAGCGGCAACCGCCCTGCAACATGCCATATCCGCCTACGCGGCAGAATTGATGCATCAATACGTTGGCACTGACTATGGAGTAATCGTCAATAACAATTTCGCCAGCCATCTTGGTGGAGTTGCCAATGATACATTCATTGCCAATCAACGCATCGTGTGCCACATGTACGCTTTCCATAAAGAGGTTGTTATTGCCCACAATCGTTCTGCCTTTGGCGGCTGTACCACGGTTGATCGTAACGTTCTCACGGATAATATTATTATTACCGATTTCAGCAGTGGTTTCTTCGCCTCTGAACTTTAAATCCTGAGGGATGGCACCAATAACAGCTCCCGGAAAAATAGTGTTTCCGTTGCCGATGCGTGCACCATACAGAATGTTGGCATTTGCCATAATCTTATTGTTATCGCCGATTACCACATTCTTGTCAATGAAAACAAAAGGAGCAATCTCTACGTTTTCCCCGATTTTTGCTTCGGGATGAATATACGCTAAGGGACTTATCATGCTTGGTATTTATTTGTTCTTAACTATTTGCGCCATAAATTCTGCTTCGCACACTACTTTTTCGCCTACAAACACATAGCCTTTCATGGTAGAAATACCACGGCGGATAGGAGCAAGCAGCTCTACACGGAAAATCAGTGTATCTCCCGGCACTACTTTCTGGCGGAATTTCACACCGTCTATTTTCAGGAAATAAGTGGAGTAACGTTCCGGTTCGTCCACGGAGTTCAGTACCAGTAAGCCTCCCGTCTGTGCCATTGCCTCTATCTGTAATACGCCGGGCATTACGGGTTCCTGAGGGAAGTGTCCCTGGAAGAAGGGTTCGTTGGAAGTAACGTTCTTGATACCTACAATGTAGTTGGCACCTATTTCGATAACTTTGTCCACCAGCTGCATCGGGTAACGGTGGGGCAGCAGTTCGCGGATGCGGTTGACGTCCATGATAGGTTCGCGGTTGCAGTCGTAGGTAGGAGCCTGGATTTCGTGCAGGCGGATTTCCTTACGCATCTGACGGGCGAACTTGTTATTGATGGTATGTCCCGGACGGGTGGCGATGATACGGCCTTTGATGGGCTTACCTATCAGAGCCAGGTCACCGATAACATCCAGCAATTTATGACGGGCGCACTCGTTGGGCCATACCAGCGGCTGGTGATTAATGTAGCCCAACTGCTTGGCATCCATGTGCGGGACCCCCATCACGTCGGCCAACTTGTCATAGTTCTCTTGCGACATTTCGCGTTCGTAGATAACGATGGCATTGTCCAGGTCGCCGCCTTTGATAAGACCTGCCTGCAGCAGCGGTTCAATTTCGCGTACAAACACGAAGGTACGGCTGGCAGCTATTTCGTCCTTGAACTTCTTCATGTCCTCCAGCGTAGCAAACTGGTTGGGAATGATGGAGGAATCGTAAGATACCAATACGTTCAGGCTGAAATTCTCGTCGGGCAATACAATGATGGAAGAACCGGTTGCATCGTCGCGGAACTCGATTTTGGACTTGATGATATAGAAATCCTTGACGGCATTCTGCTCCACAGTGCCCACGCGTTCTATTTCGTTGACGTAATATTGGGCGCTTCCGTCCAGGATCGGAAACTCCGGTCCGTTCACTTGTATCAGGCAGTTGTCTATGCCCAGTGCATAGAGTGCTGCCATGCCATGCTCTACCGTACTTACTTTTGCTCCGTTTTTGGAGAGTACGGTACCACGGGTAGTTTCGATAACATTATCGGCAACGGCATCGATGAGAGGTTGTCCTTCCAGGTCGATGCGTTGAATCTTATATCCGTGATTGTCAGGAGCCGGATTAAAAGTAACGGTTAGGTCAAGTCCTGTGTGCAGGCCTTTCCCACTGAGCGAAAAGCTATCTTTCAGAGTCTTTTGTTTCAACATTGGTTACTTATTTAATTGTTGTTTTAATTCATTCAGTTCTTTGCGGAGCATGTTGAGCTCTGCATACATGTCGGGCAACTTCTTATACACAACAGATGCTTTAAAATATTGTTTGGCATCGAAGGCGGGCGAACCCATGATCTGGCTGCCTTCTTTCACATTGCCGGGTACACCGCTTTGGGCTGCGATGCCTACTTTGTTGCCGATGTGGGCATGTCCTGCCAGACCTACTTGTCCGCCTATCATGCACCATTCGCCTACCTTGGTGGAGCCGGCTATACCGGATTGGGCTGCCATGACAGTATTGGCACCTACTTCGTCGTTGTGAGCTATCTGAACCAGATTGTCCAGCTTTACACCGCTACGCACGATGGTGGCGCCCATGGTGGCGCGGTCTACACAGGTGTTTGCGCCGATTTCCACATTGTCTTCCAATATGGTAATGCCTATCTGAGGGATTTTCTCATAGCCTTGAGGTGTGGGAGCAAAGCCGAAGCCGTCTGCACCGATCACGCAGCCCGAATGCAGGATGCAATGGTTGCCTACACGGCAATCGTGGTAAACGGTGGCATTGGCATAAATGATGCAGTCACTGCCTATTTTGGCGCCGCCGCCGATGGTGACATGCGGGTGAATAACCGTGTTGTCTCCCACTTCGGCATGGTCGCCGATGCAGGCAAATGGCGCGATGTAAACATCCTTTCCGATTTTAGCAGTTTCGGCAACGAATGCTAATGAGTCAATTCCTACGCGTTTGGGCTTGCTTTGCTCATAAAGATTTAGCAATTTAGCAAGACTTTCGTAGGCGTTGTCCACTTTTATCAGTGTAGCTTTTACTTCCTGTTCAGGAACAAAGTCTTTGTTTACCAAAACGATGCTTGACTGGGTTTCGTATATATAAGAGGTATATTTAGGATTGGATAGAAAGGAGATAGCCCCCGGTATTCCTTCTTCGATTTTCGCGAAGGTATGAACGGTAGCATTTTCGTCTCCAACAATCTCTCCTTGGATAAATGTTGCAATTTGTTTAGCAGAGAACTCCATGTCTTCTTCTTGTTAGATGGTTTCAAAACACAAATAACGGACTTTTTTTTTATATATCCTTGTCCTCGGGTGAATATTTTATACTTACTTATGCAAACGTTGGTAACACAAGTAGTACTTTTTTACTTTTTTAGACAGAAGAGAGATATTGAGCATATCCGATGCTTCGGCAATGTTCTTTGTGCTGCCGTCGTTGTAGAGGATGTCAATACTGTCGTCTGCCTCGTCGTACATATTCTTCTCGATGCTGGGGGTAGAGATGAAATATCTCGCTTCGGAGAGGGGGATGTCCAGTTGCTTACTGAGCTGCAAAGTTAATTCTTTTTTTCGTTCTTCACTAAAAGGTTCGGTAGAAATCTCTACTTTGAAGATATTCCGGTTAATCATTCCAAGGCTCAGGGTAGCCAGCACCTTGTCGGGATGAGTGCTCCAGACCTTCAGAGCTGTCCAAATATCGTTGTCATCCAGCTGGATGTAGTTCTCCAGACATTCGGGGTTGTTGTAGAATGTCTTCCGGTTGATGTCGTTGTAAAGGAAAAACTTCAGTGCAGGCGATGCAAACAACCCTACGCCTTGGCTTGCCAGTTCTTTGGCACGCAGTAAGGCACTGATGAGCATCTTCTCGTAGGCTACGGAGGTTTTGTGCAGATAGACCTGCCAATACATCAGGCGGCGGGCGGTGAGGAAGTTCTCGATGGAGTAGATGCCTTTGGACTCTACCACGAGGTGGTCGTCTTTCACATCGAGCATCTTGATGATGCGGGCGGAGCCGATGTTGCCTTCCGTCACTCCGGTATAGAAGCTGTCGCGGCGCAGGTAGTCGAGGCGGTCCATATCCAGTTGACCGCTAACCAATTGGTGCAGGAAGCGTTTGGGGTATTCGTCCTTGAACATCTGGATGGCGAGCGTCAGCTGGCCGTTCATCTCCTTGTTGATGCGTTCCATTAGCATCAGGGAGATGTCCTCGTGCGAAACACCGCGCACAATGGTGTCTTCGAGCACGTGTGAGAAAGGCCCGTGACCGATGTCGTGCATCAGTATGGCTGCTTCCACGGCTTCGGCTTCACTGTCGAAGATGAAGTTTCCCTTGGCTGTGAGGTGCTGGATGGTTTCGCTCATCAGGTAGAAAGCACCCAGTGAATGCTGGAAACGCGTGTGCTGTGCGCCGGGATAAACCACGGACGACAAGCCGAGTTGCTTGATACGGTTCAGACGTTGCAAAAGGGGATGCCGCACGATATCGTACAGCAGCCCCTTCGGTATGTTGATGAACCCGAAGACCGGGTCGTTGATAATTTTACGTTCGTAGGACATGGTTAAGTATTTGTCCGCAAAGGTAGTTGGTTTTTGGGAGAATATGAAATAAATTGTAACTTTGCCAGTCTTAACTCAAAAAAACAGAAAGATGATATTAACAGATGACATGCTTGCTGCTGCGTTGCTATACCGTGAAACTGAAGTGTGGAGCATTTTGACCGACAGCGATATATTTGCCTTCCGCCTATCCGACGGGGAAACTGGCTATTGCTGTGTGATGGGAAACGGTGGCGAACATTTAGCCTTGGGCTTCTATCGGGGACGAAAAGGGTTCAGCTCTTATTTGAAGACTCTCATTTTGAACGATAGGGAGATGTCTCATGCGGAAATGTTGGATTTGGCTTCTACTTTAGACTGCATTAATTGTGACTTTATGCCGGCGGCCGATATGGGTTCTGAGGTAAAGAAACGTATTCGCAATTATGCTGAGACTCATGGAATGACAATACGCCGTCCCAAGGGATGGCCCGACTTCACCAGGCATACGCCTTTCAAACTGTCCTTTGGCATTACTTGCGAGGAAGATGCACGCGACATTACAGAGGCACTGTATGCAGCTATAGGTGTGGCTTGGATGCTGGTGGCTTATACTCCGGAGAAGCTTGGCTTTAACGAAAGGGGCGATTATCCTACTATGCAGGGTGGAAGACAAGTTCCTTACCTTATTCCCAACGAGAGAGGCACTTACGATTGGGAAACTACAGAGCTTCCTGCTTTCTTGCCGGACGAATGGGATGCGCCGGAGTTCGGCAATGACATTCTTGCGAGTGTGGTAAAGAAACTACGTAAGTCCGGAACACTTCAGGTAGACCTTGTTTATTTGCCGATACCTTGTGCTAAAAAGGATAGCGAGGAAGTTTATGCTTCGGCGGCGTTGATTTGCTTGGATATAGACAATATGGATTTATTCCCCATTATCAATATGAGTGGAGGAGAGGAAAGGTACAAGGAGATGTTTGCCGAATTGGTTGATAAGTTGCGTAACAGCGGCTGTAAGCCTTGCGCGATTGAGGTGGTAAATGAGAAAACGGAATCGTTCCTGAAAGATTTCTGTAACAAGTGCGATATTGGCTTGTCCCGTAAAAAGGAACTTCCGGAACTTGAAGATGCTCGTTCTTTCTTGCTTGGCAACCTTATGAAGTGATTATAGAATATGTGGAAACAAACTGAATTTAAACTACAGGAACGTCGGCGCGGCTTTCATCTCATAACGAATGAAGTCCTGCGCCATCTGCCTGAACTGCCTAAGGTGGGAATGTTGCATCTTTTCATCAAGCACACCTCGGCAGCCCTCACCCTCAATGAGAATGCCGACCCGGATGTGCGTGCGGATATGGAAAGTATCTTCAACCACTTGGTCAAGGAGCGTGAACCGTACTACCTGCATACGCTGGAAGGTGACGACGATATGCCGGCTCATGCCAAATGCAGCATCGTCGGACCCTCTGTCACCATACCTGTTACGAATGGTCGTCTGAATCTTGGGACATGGCAGGGTATTTATCTTTGTGAGTTTCGCGACTACGGAGGTGCCAGAAGCATTGTGGCAACTATAATGGGAGAATAGCGGTATTTAATTTTGTATATTGTAATAAGTATTTTTCATCTCAATGGCTTTCATTATACGAGGAAGTTCATTACCAGCCTTGTCATAATCTCCTTTTCCTCTGTTTTAGATTCGGCTATCATGATGGTAATGGCTACGAGAGTACTGTCGCTGATGCGCTTCTCGCCATTTTCACGATAAAGGATTCCGTTCTTTTGCAGGAAGTATAGAAATAGGGTGGCGGCAATGCGTTTGTTGCCGTCGCTGAATGAATGGTTTTTGGTTATGAAATAGAGCAGATTGGCTGCTTTCTCCTCAACGGACGGATAAACATCTTCACTGCCAAAGGTTTGATAGATGGCACCGATGCTGCTATGAAACGATTCATCTTTTTCATTTCCGAAGAGATCACTGTCTGCGTTGAAGTTCATACTGTTTATCACGTCGCGGCACTCCTCGTAGGTCAGAACATATGTTGCTTTACTACCATCGGGTTTACTAATACACTGATGGTCATAGTCATCCAGCAAATCAAGAGCCATAGTGTATTGCTTCACTACGGCAAGCATTTGTTGGGCGTCGAGTTGGCTGGTAGTACGCTTCAGAACCTTGATAACTTCACCCAGTTGCTTCAGACGGTTGTCGTTGACGGCAATGCCACGGATGAGGTAATCTTTAAGGACTGAATTAGCCCAGATACGAAATTGTGTACCTCTTTGGCTTTTTACTCTGTAGCCTACGGATATAATAACGTCTAAGCTATAAATAGTAGTAGGTTTATATTTGGAGAGAGTATTATGCAAAATTTGCATATTACTATTTTTATCGAGTTCTCCCTCTTTAAAAACGTTTGCAATATGGCGGGCAATTACAGACTGATCTTTTTGAAACAAATCAGCCATTTGTGCTTGCGTAAGCCACACCGTGTCCTGCTCCAACTTCACATCGATAGTCGTTTTCCCATCCTGGGTTTGATATATGATAATCTTGTTTTGGCTCATGATATATGTTTTGTAATAGGTGGAACTTACTGTTGCCATTCATCGCGACATACAAATATCCGAATCAAATATTGAACCTCAAAATTTAATCCGAATATTTATCTCTTTCGAGTGAAGATTACCGAATGGACAATTGAATGCTTCAGAGTTTACCACTATTGGAGCGTCACCTCACCGCTAATGCAGTTTCACTTTATCAGTAATACAGTGATACTTTAACAGTGATAAAGCACCGCTTTATCACTGTTAAAGTGTTGCTTTATTACAACTAAAGCATTACTGTATAATAGATAAAATATAATAAAGCTGTAATGGGTTGAATGATAGTGTTATATTCCGTCATTCATTCCACCTCAAGCAGTACTGAAATTCATCGAACTTCGGTTCGCTGACAACACCTGCGGAACGGAATACGTTGCGGATTTTCTCCTGTTCTTCGGGAGAGATGAGGCGGGTGCCTTTGCGGCTTTGGTAGAAATAACTCTCGCATGAGAAGCAGTGCATCACTCGCAGACGGACGAGGCGGGCTTGTCGCAGAGGCAGATCTTCAAAAAGTTGTGTCATGCCTTTGGCGTAACGCAGGGGCTTGTTGTCGCGATAGAACCGGCAACTGTCCGGATGGGGAAGCCGTTGCACATAGACGGGATTTACGGTTTCTATTATGGCGGCTGACTCTTCCGGACTTTCAGTAAGGATTTGCGCCGCAATGGCCCGCAGGCATGTATTCGCTTTGGGGCAGATGTCCTGGGCGAAGCAGTAGGCGAAAGATTTGGGGATGTCTTGCAGATATATCATCGTTCTGTGGTATTGATATGAAATAAGCGAGAACGGACAAACGTCAAATGTTTGTCTGTTCTCGCCCGGATTTATGCTTTGGGGAAATAAGTTCAGGACAGCTTTCTTAGAGAATTGCTTTCAGTTGCTCTGCCATCTGTTCCTGCACTTCTTGGGCGGCTTTGCGGCTGGCAGCGGCAAATTTTTCGGTCTTATCTACGTAGATAATGCCACGGCTGGAGTTCACAATCAGTCCGCAGGTCTTGTTCATACCGTACTTGCAGACTTCTTCGAGCGAACCGCCTTGTGCACCTACGCCGGGAACCAGCAGGAAGTGTTCGGGAACCAGCTTGCGGATGTCCTCGAAAGCGCGGCCTTGCGTGGCGCCTACCACGTACATCATCTGTTCGTCGCCCGCCCATTTCTGAGATTTGCGCAGCACTCGTTCGAAGAGGCGTTCGCCGTCATCATCCATCATCAGTTGGAAGTCGTGCGAGCCTTTGTTGCTGGTCAGGGCGAGGAGGATGACCCATTTGTTCTTATAAGTAAGGAAAGGGGTTACGCTGTCTTCGCCCATGTAGGGGGCTACGGTTACGGAATCGATATCCAGTTCTTCGAAGAAGGTGCGGGCATACATGGCAGAGGTGTTCCCGATATCACCGCGCTTGGCATCGGCGATGATGAATTGGTCGGGGTAGTTCTGCTTGATGTAGTTCACGGTTTTCTCGAAGGAGATCCAGCCTTTCACGCCCATGCTTTCGTAGAAGGCGAGGTTGGGCTTGTAGGCGATGCAGAGATCGGCGGTTGCATCAATGATGGCTTTGTTGAACGCGAAGATGGGATCTTCTTCTTTCAGCAGATGTTCGGGAATCTTCTTGATGTCGGTGTCAAGACCTACGCAAAGAAATGACTGCTTGCGCTTTATGTTTTCAAATAATTCTTGCTTGTTCATTTTTATGTTGTTCTTAAAGTTCGCTTTCTTTTAGTCTTTCTGCATTTTCAGCCACAATCAGGTGGTCGATGCAATCTTGGATATCACCGTCCATAAAGGCGGCAAGGTTGTAAATGGTATAGTTGATGCGGTGGTCGGTAATACGTCCTTGCGGGTAGTTGTAGGTACGGATCTTGGCGGAGCGGTCGCCGGTGCTGACCATCGTTTTACGTTTGGAGGCGATGTCGTCGATGTACTTCTGATGCTCTTTGTCGTAGATAAAGGTACGCAGACGGGCGAGGGCGCGCTCCTTGTTCTTGGGCTGGTCGCGTGTTTCGGTACATTCTATCAGGATTTCTTCGACTACGCCAGTGTTGGGGTTCTTCCAGTTGTAGCGCAGGCGCACACCGGATTCTACCTTATTTACGTTCTGGCCGCCGGCACCGCCGCTTCGGAAAGTGTCCCATTTTATCTCGCCTTCGTTGATGATTACGTCAAACTCTTCGGCTTCGGGCAGCACTGCCACGCTGGCGGCGGAGGTGTGTACGCGTCCTTGTGTTTCGGTGGCGGGTACGCGTTGCACGCGGTGCACGCCCGATTCGTATTTCATCGTACCGTATACACCGTCGCCGGTGATGCTGCACACAATTTCCTTGAATCCGCCGGCACTGCCTTCGTTGGCGCTGGATACTTCCAACTTCCAGCCTTTCGTTTCGCAGTACTTGGTGTACATGCGGAAGAGGTCGCCTGCAAAGATGGCAGCTTCGTCACCACCCGTACCGCCACGAATCTCGAGGATGGCGTTGCGGCTGTCCTGCGGGTCGGCGGGGACGAGCAGAAGCTTTATCTGTTCTTCCAGTTCCGGCTGGCGGGTTTGGCAGGCGTCGAGTTCTTCGCGTGCCATGTCGCGCATCTCCGGGTCGGTTTCGTTGGCGATGATTTCTTTGGCTTCTTCGATGCCGCTCAGTACTTGCATATACTCCTTGCGGGCATTCATCAAGTCGCCCAGTTCTTTATATTCTTTGGTGAGTTTGACGTAACGCTTCTGGTCGGCAATTACTGCCGGGTCGGTAATCAGGGTCGATACCTCTTCGAAGCGGGCTACGAGCCCATCCAGTTTTTCGAGTATGGTGTTGTTTTCTGCCATATATTAATAGTTGAATTCTCCGAACTCACTCTTGATAATCAGTTCCTTCTTGCTGCTTTCCTCAATCCGTCCTACAATCTGTGCATCGATGCCGAAACTCTTTGAGATGGCAATCACCTCTTCGGCATGTTCGGGCGAGAGGTAAACTTCGAGACGATGTCCCATGTTGAATACCTTGTACATTTCGCTCCAGTCCGTGTCGCTTTGTTCCTTGATGGTGCGGAACAAGGGCGGAACGGGGAACAGATTATCTTTCACCACACGGCAATTATCACCAACAAAATGCAGCACCTTGGTCTGTGCGCCGCCCGAGCAGTGTACCATACCATGTATTTCGGGGCGGAGTGCATCGAGCAGTTTCTTTACTACCGGCGCATACGTGCGGGTAGGAGAGAGCACCAGCTTCCCAGCATCCAGCGGACTGCCTTCTACGGCATCCGTCAGTTTCAGTTTGCCGCTGTACACCAGTTCTTCGGGCACTGCCTTGTCATAACTTTCGGGATACTTCTCTGCCAGATATTTGGAGAATACATCGTGACGGGCCGAAGTCAGACCGTTGCTGCCCATGCCGCCGTTGTACTCTTTCTCATAAGTAGCCTGTCCGTAAGAAGCCAAGCCTACAATGACATCTCCGGGGCGGATATTGGCGTTGTCGATTACGTCCGAGCGCTTCATGCGGCATGTCACTGTAGAGTCCACGATGATGGTACGTACAAGGTCGCCCACATCAGCCGTTTCGCCGCCGGTGGCATATACACCTACGCCCATTTCACGAAGCTCGGCAAGCAACTCGTCCGTACCGTTGATGATGGCGGAGATTACTTCGCCGGGGATGAGCAGTTTGTTACGCCCGATGGTGGAAGAAACCAGAATATTGTCTACGGCACCTACACAAAGCAGGTCGTCGATGTTCATAATCAGTGCATCCTGCGCAATACCTTTCCATACGCCGAGGTCGCCGGTTTCTTTCCAGTACATATAGGCCAGGCTCGACTTGGTGCCTGCACCGTCGGCATGCATAATGTTGCAATACTCCGGGTCACCGCCCAGGATGTCAGGGATGATTTTGCAGAAAGCCTGCGGAAAAATACCTTTGTCGATGTTCTTGATGGCGTTGTGCACATCTTCTTTCGATGCGCTGACGCCGCGCATCATGTATCGTTGATTACTCATGAGTTAATAAGTTTTGCGCAAAAGTAGTGATTATTTCGCTTATAGCCTTAGCTTTGTATAAGAAAATAGAGGTTACTTTTTTCCTCTCCCCCTGCAACTAATCATCAAAACGGGCGTCTTATGTTATAAAGAACGTGCACGAATGGAACAGAATGAAAAAGAAAAGCGGTTTACTTCCCTTATCATGGAGTACAAGCGGGTGATATACAAAATCTGCTATATGTATGCCACGGATGGGGATAACTTCAAGGACCTTTATCAAGAGGTGGTGATAAACCTTTGGCGAGGCTTCGACGGATATGAAGGAAAAGGCAAGCCTTCCTCATGGATCTACCGTGTGGGACTGAACACTTGCATTTCTTTCTATCGCCAGCAGCAACGTCGCGGCGAGCATACTTCGCTCGATAGCCTTTACGGCCTCGAAGCGGAGAATGACGAGACGACGAAGCGCCTGAAGGAAATGTATCGCCTCATTGCCGGGTTGAATAAGTTTGAACGCGCCGTCATTCTGTTATGGCTCGATGAGAAGTCTTACGAGGAGATTGCGGAAATTGTAGGCATGCCTCGCAATACCGTTGCTTCAAGATTAAAACGAATTAAAGAAAAATTGACTAAACAAGCGAATAGCTAAGGAGATAGATTATGGAACTGGAAGATTTGAAGAAGAATTGGAATGAGATGGAAGAACGACTCGGACGATTGGAGATGGAGAACCGTCAATTGCAGCATAAGGCCGTGAACAGTAAAGTGGAGCAGATGCGCAAGCGTTTGTTGCTGCGACAGACGTTTTTCGTCCTCTTTTTGCCTTGGTTCTTTTATCAGGTAGTTCGTAACTCAGAGTTTGGTTTCAGTACTCTGACGTGGAGTTTATTGGGAGTGTTTATTGTGGCGATACTGATCAGGCAGCTCACTTGGTTGTTGCTGTTGAGGAAGGTGGACTGCGTGGAACAGACGGTACGCGAAGTATGTTTGGCAGAGAGTCGCTTCCGCATTTCGTTCAAGATAGGAATTGCTGCTTGTGGGGTTTGTGCCATACCTTTACTGGTAAGTCTGATATGGGATATTGCCGGGATGGGCGACCGCTATCTGCTGTATGGGGCATGGGCAGGGCTTGTTGTAGGTTTGTTGCTCGGTGTTCGTCTCTTCCTTAAAGCATGGCGGGGAGTGAAAGAGTTGAGGGAGGCGATAGCGGATTTGCAGTAAGAGTGCGATAGGCGATCTCCTCCCTGACAGATAGTCTGCTTTTGAATGATAGAATGAATATATTTAAATTCTACCAGTTTAGAACTGTACCTGCGGTGCAGTCTCTGTTCCCTCAGCAGCTTCGAAATAAGCACGCTTGTCAAATCCGAAAAGGCCGGCAAGGATGTTCTTCGGGAAGCGGCGGATGGCGGTATTGAAGTCCTTCGCCGCGTTGTTGAAGTTGGTACGTGCCACGTTGATGCGGTTTTCCGTACCTTCCAGTTGGGCTTGCAGTTCAAGGAAGTTCTGGTTGGCTTTCAGGTCGGGGTAGTTCTCCGTGATGGCAAGCAGCTTGCCCAGGGCAGAGGTTACGGCACCTTGGGCTTTCTGGTATTCAGCCAGCTTTTCGGGTGTCAGGTCGTTGGCATCTACTTTGATTTGGGTTGCCTGGCTGCGTGCCTGCACTACACCTTCCAAAGTCTCCTTTTCGTGAGAAGCATATCCTTTGACTGTATTTACAAGATTCGGAATCAGGTCGGCACGGCGTTGATATTGGGTTTCGACGTTCGACCATTGTCCGCTGACGTTCTCGTCCATGGTTACGAGTCCGTTGTAACCGCTAACGCCCCAAATGGCGAGGAGGGCTACAACAACAATGATGATAATGGTTGATTTCTTCATACTCTTTTCTTTATTATAGTGATACAATATGTTATTTAGAACCGGGAACCAGCACCTCCGCCGCCTCCCATACCTCCTCCGAAGCTGCCACCGCTAAAGCCTCCGCCTCCTCCGCTTCCGCCAAATAGACCTCCGCCTCCAAAGATAACCGGACCACCTCCGCCGCCACCCCGGTAATTCTCATCGTACGATTGCTGGCGGCGCACTACTTTGTGGCCACAGTTACGGCAAGTATAAGTCACATCTTCCGTCTTCACTCCGTTGCGACGTGAAACAAGGGTGCTACCGCTGCGCTGCAACTTATGTTGTCCGCAGTTGGGGCATTTGGTTGCGGCGCGTTGGGTCATGATGCCTATCAGCAGGGCTACACCGATGAATCCGAAAACTGCCAGCAAGATACCTCCTACGGAAATATCTTCTTCCTCTTCGGTGTCATTCTCCATACTGCCGTCCAGGCGCGTGCAGACGGCGCGTACACCTGCCACCATGCCGGCGTCCCAATTCCCGTCTTTCAGGTAAGGAATCATATACCGGGTTTGGATGCGCTTGCAGATAGCGTCGGGCAAGTCTCCTTCCAGACCATAGCCTGTATAGAACTGAATGCAGCGTTGGTCGGTCACCAGCAGTATTACAAGTCCGTTGTTCTTTCCCTTTTTTCCCACTCCCCACTCGTTGAGCAGTTGGTGGGAGAAGTCAAAGCAATCTTCCTCGCCGATGGAAGGCACAACAGCTACAACGGTTTCTATGCCGGTCTGCTGTTCCAGCGCGTAGAGCATACGGTCTATACTGTCGCACGCAGCTGTAGAGAGGATGCCGGCAGGATTGCATACGTACCTCATCTTGTTTTGAAGATGTACTTTAGGGATGTTCTTGGTGGTGTATACCTCTTGTGCCTGCATGGAAAAGAGCAGGCATAAGAAGAATGTTATGGAGATAAATCGTTTCATACTAATGTATTTGTAGTTGCGAAGATAAGGAAAATCACATCAACGGATGTATTTTCCTACAAAATTCTTTACCCGTTGCGTGTATTCCTGCGGATAGTCCTTATAAGACATAGCATGCGTGGCACCGGGAACAAGCCACAACTCCTTTGGCTCGGACTTTGCTTCATACAGCGGGTAGACCATCCACGTGGGTACATACGTGTCGGCATCTCCGTGGATGAAGAGCATCGGCAATTTGCATTTCTTTACCTGGTTCAGCGAGGATGCTTCCTTGAAATTCCAGCCGTACTTTGCGTTGCATAGCCAGCTGGCAGTATATAGTAGCGGGAAAGGAGGCAGCCCGAACTGTCCTTTCAGTTCGTGCGCAAATTCATCCCATACACTTGTATAGCCGCAGTCTTCTACGAAGCACTTAACGAACGGTTTCTGCTCCTCGCCCGATACCATCATGGTGGTGGCGGCTCCCATGGAAATGCCGTGTACCACCATCCGGGTGTTTCCGCCGTAAATATCGTCGGCGATATCCATCCAGCGCAATACGTCGAGGCGGTCTTTCCAGCCCATCTGAATGGCGGGGCCGTCGCTCAGTCCCTGGTCTTGCAGGTCGGGCAGTAGGATGTTATACTTTAATTCTTTATTATAGAGGTAGCCTATCATCAGCATGCGGATGGCATTGTCCGTATAGCCGTGCACAATGACGGCCGTCTTGTCGGTAGGCTCAGGAGCGGCGGCAAAGATGGCATGCAGTTGCCGCCCTTCGGAATTGATGATAAAGGTATCGCGCAAGGCGCCCACCGTTTGCAGGCTGTCCAGCCACGGCTTTATCGACGGATATTCGCTGAGCATGTATTCGTAGGAACCGGGGATGTCTTTCCCTTTGTTATGTTCCGGTCTCAGCGAATAGCCGAGCATGTAGAAACTACCGCCGATGACGGCGATGATAATAAGTATGAACAGTCCTGCCAGACTGTATTTGAGCCATTTTCTCATATTATCTATTCCAGATTTCCCATGCAGCAAAGGCTTGCAGCAGCAGCATCTCCAGTCCGTTCTTGGTGACGGCTCCTTGCGCCTGGCCTTTCTTCATGAAGAGAGTTTCATTTGGATTATATAACAAATCGTAGAGCAAATGGTTGGGTGTTAACAGTTCGTAAGGGATGTTGGGACAGAAGTCCACTTTGGGATACATACCCACAGGGGTGCAGTTGACAATGACAGTGTACTCCTGCATGATTTCCGGTGTCAGTTCTTCGTAGGTGAGGAATTTGGCATCTTTCTTGGTGCGCGATACGAAAGTACTTTGGATGCCCAGGTTTTCCAGGCTGCGATATACAGCTTTCGATGCGCCGCCCGTACCCAGAATCAGGGCTTTCGTGTGTTGCGGTTGCAACAGTGGTTCTATGGATTGGGTGAATCCGATGATGTCGGAGTTATAGCCTACCAGTTTTACCTTTCCTTTGGGGAGGCGGATGATCTTGATGACGTTGACGGCGCCTATCTTGGCAGTGTCCTTGTCCAGTTCGTCCAGATAGGGAATAACTTGTTCCTTATAAGGGATGGTCACGTTGAGCCCGCAGAGGTTGGGATTCTCCTCTATCACTTCCATAAAGTCTTCGATGCGTGGTATTTCGAAGTTCACGTATTCTGCATCAATATTCTCTGCTTTGAACTTCTCATTGAAAAATCCGATAGAGAACGAATGTTTCAGCGGGTAACCTATTAAACCGTATTTCTGCATGATTAGGGTGTGTTAAAGGGGTGATTAATGCTTATTTCCTGGCTGTATATAATGTGCATATTCCAAAAGTGAGCCGCTTGAAGTGTACTTCGCTGAAGCCCGCCCGTCGGATGACTTCCTGCATCACCTCGCCTTGCGGAAAAGCACGGATGCTTTGTGGCAGGTAGGTGTAAGCGCTGTTGTCTTTCGAAATGAATTTGCCGAGCAGGGGGATGACTATTTTCGAATAAATGGTGAATAACTGCTTCATCGGGAAACGGTCCGGGGTGGAAAGTTCCAGAATGACGAGATGTCCGCCGGGTGTCAACACGCGGCACATCTCGGACAGTCCTTTGTCCAGTCCTTCGAAGTTGCGGATGCCGAACGCTACGGTCACGGCATCGAAACTACCATCGGCAAACGAGAGGGAGGTGCAATCCTCCCGGGCAAAGGAAATCTTGTCCGAGAGGTGCGCCTGTTTTACTTTTTCACGACCCACATCCATCATGCCTTCCGAAATGTCGGTACCTATCAAGGTGTCGGGCTGGAGTTCGTGGCACGCAAGGATGGCAAAGTCGCCTGTGCCGGTAGCCACATCCATGATGCGGCGGGGGCGGAACGGGCGGAGAATGTTGATTGCCTTCCTGCGCCAACTGCGGTCTATACCCATGGAGAGGGTATGGTTCAGCTTGTCGTAGGCGGGGGCAATGTTGTCGAACATTTCTTCTACCTGTTCGCTCTTCTTGCCGTCGTTGCCGTAGGGCTTGATGTGTTCTTGTGGGTAGTCCATATTATTTCAGATACTCCATTACGTTCTTTTCGATACGTTCGGCGATGTTGCTGGTATCTTCTTTTACGAACTTCTCACCGGTGATGTGTTCGTATAATTCGATGTAGCGGTCGCTGATAGAAGCCACGATTTCATCGGTCATTTCCGGTACTTGCTGTCCTTCTTTGCCTTGGAAACCGTTATCCATCAACCATTCGCGTACGAATTCTTTGGAAAGTTGCTTCTGGGGCTCGCCTTTGGCAAAACGGTCTTCGTAGCCTTCGGAGTAGAAGTAACGGCTGGAGTCCGGCGTGTGGATTTCGTCCATCAGGTAGATGGTGCCGTTGTGCTTGCCGAATTCATATTTCGTATCAACAAGAATCAGTCCGCGTTCTGCAGCGATTTCGGTACCACGCAGGAACAGAGCCATGGTGTACTTCTCAAGGATGGCATATTCTTCGGGAGTAGCCAGACCTTTGGCAAGGATTTCTTCTTTAGAGATATCTGCATCGTGCTCGCCGATTTCTGCTTTGGTAGTCGGGGTGATGATGGGTTCGGGGAACTTCTGGTTTTCTTTCATTCCTTCGGGCAGCTTGATGCCGCAGATTTCGCGGACACCGCTCTTGTAGGCACGCCATGCGCTACCGCAGAGGTAACCGCGTACAATCATCTCGATGGGGAAACCTTCGCACATTACACCTACCGTAACCATCGGGTCGGGTGTAGCTTGCTTCCAGTTGGGGCAGATGTCGGTGGTGGCATCCAGGAACTTGGCTGCAATCTGGTTCAGCATCTGACCTTTGAAGGGGATGCCTTTCGGCAATACTACGTCGAAGGCAGAGATGCGGTCGGTAGCTACCATGACCAGCTTTTCACCATTGATGTTATAAACATCACGTACTTTTCCGTGGTACACGCTCTGTTGTCCGGGGAAATTAAAATCAGTCTTTGTTAATGCTTTCATCTTTGTAATATATTGAGTTTATATTCTTTTTATTCCTTTTGTTCCGCTTTCCGTCTTTCCCGTTCCGCCTTGGCTTCTTTGTCGAATTTTTCGTAAGCCTCCACAATTTGGGTAACGAGTTTATGCCTTACAATGTCCTTCTTGTTCAGTTCGATAAAGCTGATACCTTTTACACCTTTCAGGATGCGGAGTGCTTGCACCAGACCGGAAGTCTGTGATTGCGGCAAGTCAATCTGCGTCATATCTCCTGTTACAATCATCTTGGTGTTCATGCCCATACGGGTGAGGAACATTTTGATTTGCTGGGTGGTAGTGTTCTGCGCTTCGTCCAAGATAACGACGGCATCATTCAGTGTGCGTCCGCGCATAAAGGCGAGGGGGGCAATCTGGATGATGTTCAGTTCCATGTATTCTTTCAGCTTGGCGGCAGGTATCATGTCCTGCAGGGCGTCGTAGAGCGGTTGCAGGTACGGGTCTATCTTGTCCTTCATGTCGCCGGGCAGGAAACCGAGTTTTTCTCCGGCTTCTACGGCAGGACGGCTGAGGATGATTTTCTTGATTTCTTTGTTTTTCAGCGCCCGTACAGCCAGTGCTATGGCAGTATAGGTCTTACCGGAACCGGCCGGGCCGATGGCGAATACCATGTCGTTCTTGGCAAAAGCTTCCACCAGCTTGAGTTGGTTTTCGCTACGCGGAATGATTGGTTTTCCGGTGACGCTGAAGACGATGACATTGCCCGACTTCTCGGCTTGCGGGGCATTGCCTTTGATGATGTCTATGATGACTTCTTCTTTCAGGGAGTTATATTCGGCGCAATACTTTTCCAGTTTGGTGATGTTTTCTTCGAATGCACACATTTCCTCTTCGTCTCCCAGTACCTTGATGACATTGCCGCGGGCAACAATGCGAAGCTTGGGATACAAGGCTTTTATCAGTTGCATGTTGGCGTTGTTTACGCCGTAAAAGATAACCGGATCGATATCCTCGAGAACAATCAGTTTTTCTATCATTGATATGCTTTAAAGTTCAATTCGTGTCGGTAATGAAACGTTCTGCAAATGTAGTGAAAGGTTTGGATACTTATACGGTTCTAATGGGTATTTTTTTTGTAGGCGGGGTCTGTAGATCATCGGTAACTGTTTTACAATAATCCCGTTGCCCTTTCGGGTACAACTGATATTCCTTTTGTTCAGTGTCCTTTCTTTCATGTCGAAGATGAGGGTAGGGTCGAAATGCTGCCCGTTGATGCGGGTCTCGAAATGCAGGTGTTCGGTGGTGGCGCGTCCGGTACGTCCGGTCAGGGCTATGGGCTGTCCTGCTTTTACGGTGTCACCGCTCTGCACGAGGTTTTTGAAGTTATGGCTGTATATGGTTTCCAGTCCGAAGGAGTGGCGCACTACGATGACATTGCCGTATGCACTGTATGGTTTGGCCATCCGTACCACACCATCGAAAGCGCAGCGGATCGTATCTTTGGCACGGGTCTTGATGTCTATGCCGCTATGGTGCCTGCGCGCACCTCCATAGGGAGAAATGACTTTGGCTCCGGGCAAGGGAAAGGCGTATGCTGCGTCGGGCAAGGTGTCGAGGTATATCTCTATCTGATTGGTGTTGTCGAACAGTCCCGGAGTAGCTACGCGGATGTGGTTAATCTCCATGGAGGTGAAAGGCGGATTCTTGGCTTGCGTCACTGTGGAGAAAGTGATTAATAGTATAGATATGATAGAGGTGAACTTCATAGGCTATAAGAAATAGTGTATGCTTCCGCCGTTTGAGGCGGCGTATTTCCTTAAAAGGTCTTGTGTCATTTCAGCGGCTTCTTCCAGTCCGTCCGAGCCGCTGTAACCGTTGATGATGGCGAGGATGTGGCGGGTTTCAATATCCATTTTAGTGCGTTCGTTATCACTGGTCGGGGTGCCGATGCCTCCTATGAGGTCACGGTAGACGGGAAGTCCTTCGATGTTCAATACACCGCGACCGATACCTTCAAACGGCTCATCGGCACGTCCGATGCCGAGTTCGAGGTGGGTACCTTGTATCTTGTCGGCATCAAAGCCACCAATGGAGTAGCCGGTACGCAGGGAGACGAGGTTGATAAGATCGACCAGCGTGTCGATTTGATATAATGCCAGTCCGCGCATCAACCGGCGGCGCAAGGCTTCGGCAGACGGACGGTAACGGCTGGGATCTTTGCCACAACGTTTGTAGGCTTCACGGGTGGCGGCAATGGCGGGCTGCAGTTTGATGTCGTCCGGTTGGGTAGTGCTGGTCAGTTCTTGGGTGAATGCGTCGATCTCTTCCCATAATCCCTTGCAGAAAGCAGTGTTGGTGACTTCTGCATAAACGGCTGCTCCTCTAAAGATGGGGCAGGCAAGTCTTATTTCTTCTGATACGGTGATGTTGTACATAATTTAATTCATAATCATTATTCCCGACAATATCCGTCCGGACTTGATGCCCAGACGCCGCGCCGAGAAGAATTCTTCGTGTTGTTGATAAGTGCATATTCCGGCTGTTTCCACTTGGGCAGAAGGTACACCGAAGTCTAACAGTTGCATCCGGTTGGCAGCCCACAGGTCGATGTGGTATTTATGTGTTTCCGGTTTCCATTCTGAGATGTAATCCATGGCAAAGCCATTCATACGGAACGCTTCATAAACCTCGTCTCCTACTTCAAAGGCAGGCAGGGAGATGCCGGGGCCAATGCAGGCAATGATGTCTTTGCCGTCGGTGTTATAGAGTGCCCGCATTTTGTCGAGCGTATGCCCGAGAATGTAATTGACGGTTCCTCGCCAACCTGCGTGGACGGCAGCTATCACTTTGTGTGCGCGGTCATAGAGCAAGACAGGAATACAATCTGCTGTGGAGATGCAGATGCAGCAACCCGGTTCACGGGTTATAAGGGCATCTACTCCTTGCAACATGTCGAGGCGTGCTTCGGAAGATGCGGTGAGGTATTTCCTGTCAATCACCTCCACCTTCGTGCCATGTGTCTGAAAGGGAATAATCAGCTCTTTAGGCCGTTGCGGCAGGGATGCACACAAAATTTCCTGATTCCGGCGGACACATTCCTCATCGTCTCCCGTATAAGACGTGCAGTTGAAGGTACCATAATTTCCCCGGCTGCAACCTCCGTGGCGGGTGGTTACAAAACAAGAAATGTCGGGATACGGGGCAAGCGCCTCATATCCCAACATTCTCCTATCTTGGGTGAGAGAAATCATTTTCCGTCTTCCTCCCAATCTTCTTCTTCGTATTCAAAGTCCTCAAGATCTTCTATGTCCTCGTCATCGTTGACATATTCGTAGCTGAGGTCTTCATCTTCGCCTTCCTCCTTCAGTTCTTCCTGCAAGTGGCTCATGTCTTTGGCACGGTGGGCAATGCTTTCTACCTTGCCTTCTATCTTATTGCTTTCCTTGTTCAACTCTTCCCAAAGGATGTCTTTCAGCACGGAGACGCCCATGCCGGAGATAGCAGAGATAAATACGTGTGGAATGCCTTCGGGCAATGTCGGCTCTATCTCGTCCATCAGTTCCTGATCGAGCATATCGCACTTGGTGATGGCGAGTACCCGTTGTTTATCCAGCATTTCAGGGTTGAAGGTACGGAGCTCGTTCAGCAATATCTCATATTCTTTACGAATATCGTCACTGTCGGCAGGCACCATGAACAACAGTAAAGAGTTGCGTTCAATGTGGCGCAGGAAGCGCAGACCGAGACCTTTGCCCGCGCTGGCACCTTCGATGATTCCGGGGATATCTGCCATGACGAACGATTTTCCGTCACGATAGGATACAATACCCAGATTGGGTTCCAGCGTGGTGAAAGGATAGTTGGCAATCTTCGGTTTGGCGGCAGAGACAGAGGCGAGCAGGGTCGATTTACCCGCATTGGGGAAACCTACCAAGCCGACGTCTGCCAGCAACTTCAGTTCCATGATGACCGTCATTTCCTGCATCGGTTCGCCCGGTTGTGCAAAGCGGGGAGCCTGGCGGGTGGCAGTCTTGAAGTGCCAGTTACCTAAGCCACCGCGTCCGCCTTTCAGCAGAACAACTTCTTGTCCGTGCTCGGTGACATCGCAGATGTATTCGCCGGTTTCAGCGTTATATACTACGGTACCGCAGGGCACTTCAATCGTTTTATCTTCTCCATCCTTGCCGAAACTGCGGCCTTTTGAGCCCGATGCACCATGTCCGGCCAGGATGTGGCGGTCGTACTTCAAGTGCAGCAGCGTCCAGTAGTTGCGGTTACCGCGAAGAATCACATGACCTCCTCGTCCTCCGTCACCTCCGTCGGGGCCGCCATTGGGGATGTATTTCTCACGCCTCATGTGCGTAGAGCCTCGGCCACCCTTTCCGGAGCGGCAATATATTTTTACGTAGTCAACAAAATTCGATTCAGCCATATATGGTTAATGTGCTAATGGGTTTAATTATTTCACGGCATCAATCGCCTCGCAAACATCGGCAAAGATCTGTTCCAGTTCGCCGAAGCCTTTGATGTGTTGATATTTTCCGTCTTGCTTGTACCAGTCGATCAGCGGAGCCGTCTGTGAGTGGTAAACAACGAGACGCTTCTTGATAGTCTCTTCGTTATCGTCGGCACGGCCCGATTCTTTTCCGCGACGGATGAGGCGGGTCATCAATTCTTCTTCGGGTACTTCGAGATCGAGCATGACGCTTACTTCCTGTCCGCGTTCGGCAAGCATCTTCTTTAATGCTTCGGCCTGGGCAATTGTTCTGGGGAAACCGTCGAAAATGACACCTTTGCTATCTTCAAAGCTGTCGAATACACTTGCCAGAATGTCAATCATCAGTTCATCGGGGATCAACTGACCCTGGTCGATATAGCCTTTGGCTGTTTTACCCAGCTCGGTGCCGTTCTTCATTTCAGCACGCAGCACGTCTCCGGTGGAGATGTGGTTGATGCCATACTTCTCTACAATCTTCTCGCTTTGTGTTCCCTTGCCTGAGCCGGGAGCACCGAAAATTACAATGTTCAACATTTGTTTAGTTCCTATATTTAAAAGTTATTATTGAATTGGATTCACTCTTTTTCTATCCGCAGCTTCTTATTATTCCACCACGGTATAGATATCGGGGTAGTTGCGTCCGAAGCCGTCATAATCCAGTCCGTAACCCACGATGAAGTCGTTGGGGATATTCATGGCGACGTATTCGATGTTGAGGTCCACCTTCAGTTTATCCGGCTTCACCAGCAGCGAAGCGATATGGATTTCTTTCGGGCCGCGTGTGCCGAGTGTTTCCAGTAGGCGCTGCATGGTGAGTCCCGTATCTACAATATCTTCTACAATGACTACTGTGCGGTCTGCAAGGTCTTCGTTGATGCCGATAACTTCTTTAATCGTTCCGGTAGAAGACACTCCTTGATAAGACGCCAGTTTGACGAACGAAATCTCACAAGGAATGGTGATACGTTTCATCAAGTCGGCGGTGAACATGAACGAACCATTCAGTACGCTGAGGAACAGAGGATTCTTTCCGTCCAGGTCGCGGTTAATTTCGTTCGCCACGCGGGTTACTTCTTTCAGTATGTCCTGTTCTCTGATGGAAACGGAGAACATTTTGTCTTTTATTTGTATGATATCCATAGATGGGATGTTTTAGAAAGTTGGCGCAAAAATACGATTTTTATTCCACTCCGTGCATCATCTTCTGCAATTTCTTTGAAAGCAGGAAGAGGATAAGCGATGCCGTGGCCGACATGATGACGAACACCATAAAGAAATCGAACATCGTTTCAATGCGGTAACCAAGCAGCGTTTTCACCTTTCCGGCTTCGGGATAAAGACCGGTCAGCGTGCCTGCAAACTTGTTGGCGGTGGCGGTCGAGAGATACCATATACCCATCATCAGCGACGCGAAACGGATAGGCGTCAGCTTGTTTACCATCGACAAGCCGATGGGGGAGAGCACGATTTCGCCCATTGTATGGATAAAGTAAAGTCCGGTTAGCCAGATGAGGCTCACTTTGACGCCGGGCTGCACATCTTTCACTCCGAAGCAGATGACCAGATAGCCCAGGGAGAGCAACAGCAGTCCGATGGCTTGTTTGGTGGGAGAAGCCGGTTCCAGTCCCCGTTGGTTGAGGAATCCCCATACTCCCGGCATGATGGCGGCCAATATCACCACGAAGAACGGGTTGAAAGACTGTATCCACGATGCCGGCATTTCCCAGCCGAAGATTACGCGGTCGGTCTGCTCCGAGGCAAAGAGCGTCAGTGAGGCACCGGCTTGTTCGTAAGCCGCCCAGAAGAAGATGACGAAGAAGGCGATGATATAAATGACGAAGATACGGTCGCGTTCGATCTTGGTGAGCGAACCTTCCAGTAAGATGCTGACGGGGAACACGATGCAGGCGGTGAAGATGCCGATACTGATCCAATCATCGCCGAAACACCAATAGAAGAAAGAGGCGAGTGCAACGGTCAATATTCCGAGGATAATGTAATTGCGGAGTTTATTGCTCTTGTCCGCATCCATTTGGCTGATGGTCTTGGCGGCTTGCGGTTGTCCTTTCCGGGAATCGGGGATAATGCCGAGTTGTTCTCCATCGGGGCCGATCAGGTATTTGTTCTTTTGCGTCTCGAACAAGATGACCGTGAACACCGTGACGATACCTGCAATCAGAAAACCCCATTTGAAGTCGTTCGGATCGCCCGTCTCGCCGAAATATCCGCAAACCAGCGGGGCGAGGAAGGAGCCGACGTTGACACCCATATAGAAAATGGTGTAGGCCGAATCCAGTCGTCGGTCTCCCGGCTTGTAGAGTTGTCCTACGAGGGAGGCTACGGTCGGCTTGAAACATCCGTTGCCTAATATAAGAAAGGTGAGCCCACCATACATCAGCCAGTGCGAGAGTTCCTTGGCTTCGAGCATGGAGGCGCTGGAGAACATCAGGAATTGTCCCACTGCCATCATCATCGCACCCCAAAACACGGAACGACGGATGCCCCAGTATTTATCCGCGATATATCCGCCGATGAGCGGCGTCAGGTAAACCAGTCCGGTATAGCTGCCGTAGATGGAGGCGGCATGCTCTTTGTCGAACAGCAATGCCTGGGTTAAAAACAAGATGAAAATGGCGCGCATGCCATAGTAACTGAAACGCTCTGCCGTACTGGTAGCGAAGATAAGGTAAAGACCTTTGGGGTGCTTGGGTGTACTCATAGTAATTTGTTTAATCTGCTGGCGAAATCAATCCCTTTTGAAGAGAGAAAGGAAGCAAAATGGGGCTGACAAGGGTTAGACTGACAACGGACTGCGCGACGGATGATGATTTAGGGGTTAAATTATTAACAGCTGTTAGTAATAGAGCTCTCGTGGCGCCGTCACGTTAACGGCTGTTAGTAATAGAACTCTCGTGGCGCCTTCACGTTAACATCCGTTGGTAATAGAGCTCCCGTGGAGGCTTCCGTCGTCAAGGAAGGCTCCGCAAGAGCTCCCGTGGAGGTGTCCGTCGTCAAGGAAGGCTTCGCGAGAGCTCCCGTGGAGGTATCCATCGTCGAGGTAGGCTTCGCGAGAGCTCCCGTGGAGGCTTCCGGGCATCATTTCATCCTCTGCGCTGCTAAATTCCCATTTGGCGCGCAGCCCTTTGTCGCCTTGTCAACCGGAATCTCATCAACCAATTCATAGCCTGACAATTGTGAATCAATTCCGCCAACAGGTATTATTAAGTTTTTAAATTCAGTCTGCAAAATTAATTATTCTGTGCTTACATCCTTCTTTTTTTCGTCATTCTTTCGTTTGTTTTTTCTAACTATTCCCTTTACCTTTGCTTGGCAAAAAAAGAAGATTGACCCTATGAAGATATTTCCCACAACAAGCATCAAGCAACTGGATGCATATACGATAGAGAATGAACCGATTGCATCTATCGACCTGATGGAGCGTGCTGCCGAAGCATTGGCTAAAGCAATTTCAGAACGTTGGAGTGCCGATACCCCGTTTACGGTTTTTGCCGGACCGGGGAATAACGGAGGCGATGCACTGGCAGTGTCCCGCCTCTTGGCGCAGAAGGGTTATAAACCGGAAGTATATCTTTTCAATACCAAAGGTTCGCTCTCGCCGGATTGCGAGGCAAACAAAGAGAAACTGAACGGTGTGTCCGGTGTCGTTTTCCATGAAATAACCTCGCAGTTTGTGCCGCCCACATTGACGGCGGATCATGTTGTTATCGACGGTTTGTTTGGCAGCGGACTGAACAAACCGCTGACCGGTGGCTTTGCCGCAGTGGTGAAATACATCAATGCTTCCTCTGCTACGGTGGTAGCCATCGACATCCCGTCGGGGCTGATGGGGGAAGACAATACCTATAATGTACAGTCAGGCATTATCCGTGCCGACCTCACGCTGAGCCTGCAACTGCCGAAGCTGGCATTCCTTTTTGCCGAAAACGAACCCTTTGTCGGCGAGTGGCAACTCCTGGATATCGGGCTGAGTGAAGATGCCATCGAGGAGATGGAAACCGACTACTATTTGCTGGAAAATGAAGATATGCCGTATCTGCTGAAGACTCGCGGCAGGTTTGCCCATAAAGGGAACTTCGGCCGTGCTTTGCTGATAGCCGGTTCGCAGGGGATGGCGGGGGCATCGGTGCTTGCCGCACGTGCCTGCCTGCGTTCGGGGGTGGGACTGCTGACGGTGCATGTGCCGTTCTGCAATAACTTCATTGTGCAGACTGCTGTGCCCGAGGCAATGACAGAGTTGGATGTCAGCGATACGTGTTTTGCTTCTTCTTCCGATGCTGACGATTATCAGGCGGTGGGCGTGGGCCCCGGACTGGGACAGGCAGAGGAAACGGAAGTTGCCTTATTTGAGCAGATAGATGCTTGCTCTGTTCCTATGGTGCTAGATGCTGATGCGCTGAATCTCTTGGGAGAGAAACGCAGCTACCTCGGACGTCTGCCCAAAGGGAGCATTCTCACTCCACATCCCAAGGAACTGGAACGCCTGGTAGGCAAGTGCCAGAACTCTTACGAACGCTTGACGAAAGCGCGTGAGCTGGCAAAGACTGCTGAGGTGCATATTATATTGAAGGGCGCTTACTCCGCTGTCATCACTCCGTCGGGCAAATGTTATTTCAACATTACGGGCAACCCCGGCATGGCGACGGGAGGCAGTGGCGATGTGTTGACGGGCATACTGCTTGCTTTGCTGGCACAAGGATACGAGCCCGAAGCGGCTGCTTGCCTGGGTGCTTATGTGCATGGTCTGGCAGGGGATATTGCCTGCAAGAAGCACGGTACCATCGGGATGACGGCAGGAGATATTGTTACTTGCCTGCCGCTGGCGTGGAGGATGCTGGAAGAAGAGGTATAGGACATAAACTACTTTTTTCAGACAGAAGAACAAAAGAACAGATTTCCTATCTTTTGTTCTTCTGTCATTTCCTTGTCGTTATATGGAAGCAGCCTTGCTTTAACTCATACTTTATATAGCATCGGTCTGCTTGTTTCAAATCTCTCAATACTTCTGAGAGCACCAGTTTCAGGGTGTCTGCACTGACGTCCTGCAAGGGGCGCCCGTCTTCATCCTCTACTTTCTGGAAGCGCTTCCAACTGACGTCGAATGTGGTTCCGTAGAAGTGCGCTGAGTTTAGGGACGCATTGCCGTTGCTGCGGCGCAGACGCTTCACATCGTCCTTGGTGCGGAGCACGGAAGTCACGATTACTTTGTTGGGGTTCAGACCTTTGGAGGCCAGTGAGTCGAGGAAGTTATGGCCGATAGTGTCCAGCAGGTTGGCTGCATCGGGGATGAGGTAGGGGATAGAGTGCGTCAGCGAGTCGACGGTATAAAACTCGTTCGTTGTGATGTGGTGCAGCTTTTCTTTCATTTTCTCTGCCTCTGCCCGTGAGGAAAGGGGACGGATGCCGATGGATTGTGCTACGTTCAGATGTTTCTCGTTCAAGTCTCCAAACGAACGTTTATAGCTGATTACTCCCCGGATGTTGCGGGGTTCGTTCAGCTTGAGCGACATGTCTTTCTTTTTGCAACCGGCAAAGGTTAGAGTGGTAGCCAGTGCGGCAAGTAGTAGGATAGGAGCGATTTTTATTGGATGCTTCATTGAGTATAATATCTGTCTGGATTCTTGTTTATTTTTCAAAAACTCCGGCAAAGATAACCCAATCTCCCGAAACTCCGGGAAGAGATTACCGCTTTTTTCGTGTCTTTTTGTAGGTTTGTGCTATCTTTGCACCCGAAAAAGAAAGCAAAAAGAACGTGCAACGATATTTTATTTACTTGGCTTATGACGGTACAGCCTACCATGGCTGGCAAATCCAGCCCAATGGGGCAAGCGTGCAGGAGTGTTTGATGAAGGCTCTTGCCACTTTGCTGCGTCGGGAAGTAGAGGTGGTGGGAGCTGGGCGTACCGACGCCGGTGTGCATGCCTCTCTTATGGTAGCTCATTTCGATAGCGAAGTTCCTTTGGATCCCGCTTTCATGACCGACAAGCTGAACCGGCTTCTTCCGCCTGACATCTCTGTCTACCGTCTGCGTGCTGTGAAGCCTGATGCGCATGCCCGTTTCGACGCCATAGCGCGTATGTATAAGTACTACGTCACTACTGCCAAGATTCCTTTCGACCGCCAATATCGTTGTCGCCTTTTCCAGACTCCGGACTTTCAGCGGATGAATGAAGCTGCACGGACTTTGTTCGATTACACCGATTTCACCAGCTTCAGCAAACTGCATACCGACGTCAAGACCAATAATTGCAAGATTCTGCATGCCGAATGGACGCAGCTGGATGAACAGACTTGGGTCTTTACCATCCGGGCAGACCGCTTTCTGCGCAATATGGTGCGTGCCATCGTCGGCACCTTGCTCGAAGTGGGCCGTGGCAAACTTACCGTTGAAGGTTTCCGGCGGGTCATCAAGCAGAAAGACCGCTGCCGTGCCGGAACCTCCGTTCCGGGGAATGCCCTGTTTCTGGTGGATGTGGCTTATCCGGAAGAACTCTTCTTGGCAGATAGCTGAAAGAGCATCCGCATAGCTAAATTGTACATTGTAAATTGCTAAATTGTAAATAAAAAGATGTGGTTATTACTCGCTTTTCTCTCCGCAGCCTTGCTGGGATTCTATGATGCCTTTAAGAAGCAGTCGCTCCGCGACAATGCCGTGCTTCCGGTTCTTTTCTTGAACACGTTGTTTTCGAGCCTTATATTTCTCCCTTTCATTCTGATATCGGCTTTTTCACCTTCGGTGCTGGGCGATACGATGTTCAATGTTCCCGTAGTGGGGTGGGAGGTACATAAGTACATCATTATCAAATCGTTTATTGTACTTTCTTCCTGGATATTCGGCTATTTCGGCATGAAGCACCTGCCGCTTACGATTGTGGGTCCTATCAATGCTACCCGTCCCGTGATGGTGCTTGTCGGTGCCATGCTGGTCTTCGGAGAGCGATTGAACCTCTACCAATGGATAGGGGTGTTACTCGCCATATTGTCTTTCTTTATGTTGAGCCGTTCCGGCAAGAAAGAAGGCATCGACTTCAAGCACAACAAATGGATCCTTTTCATCGTGCTTGCCGCTATGACCGGTGCCGTTAGTGGCTTGTACGACAAATATCTGATGAAACAGCTCAATCCGATGTTGGTGCAGTCCTGGTATAACGTCTATCAAGTCTTTATCATGTGTCCCATTATCTTGCTGCTGTGGTATCCTAAGCGCAAGGAAAGTACTCCGTTCCGTTGGGACTGGACAATTATCTGCATCTCCATATTTCTTTGTGCTGCCGATTTTGTCTATTTCTATGCCTTGAGTTATGAGGACTCCATGATTTCCATCGTTTCGATGGTACGCCGCAGTAGCGTAGTGGTCTCTTTCCTTTTCGGTGCCCTCTTCTTCCGTGAAAAGAATTTAAAAAGTAAGGCTATCGACCTCATTTTGGTGTTGATTGGAATGTTCTTCCTATATTTGGGAAGTAAATAAGCAAGAATATATGGCAGAAGATTTATATATAGATGATGGCGGCAAATACGAAAAGTATCGCGCTTTGCTTCCGCAGTTGAAGAGTCTGGTTGCAGACGAAAGCGACATGATAGCCAATCTGGCCAATGTGTCGGCTGCACTGAAGGAGACTTTCAACTTCTTTTGGGTGGGTTTTTATATCGTGAAGAAAGATGAGCTGGTACTTGGCCCTTTCCAGGGACCGCTGGCTTGTACGCGCATCAAGAAAGGCCGTGGGGTATGCGGCACGGCATGGGAGAAAGCAGAAACGCAGATTGTGCCGGATGTCGATGCATTTCCCGGACATATAGCTTGCAGTTCGTTGTCCCGTTCCGAAATCGTGGTTCCGCTAAAGACCGGAGGCGGCGCTGTATGGGGCGTTCTTGATATTGACAGCAAAGAACTGAATAGCTTTGATGAAACGGACGCCTACTTTCTTGGGATATTATGTGATATGTTATGAAAAAAGTGATATGATGAAGAAACTGACTATTCTCTTATGTTCGGCTTTTCTTTGTGCAGGCGTTGTGCAGGCTCAGGAAGCTAAAACATTCTTTAAAAATATGCCGGACTCCTTGTGTCCGTTGCTTACTTCCGTAAACCGTGCGGATTTTATAGACTTTCTGGACAGTAAGATGAAGGCCGAAGTAACCAATAGCTTCGGCGGCAAATCGGAAATGACGGAACTTTCTCCGGACTATATCCGTGTGAATATGACTCCCCAAAGTACCTGGCAAATGAAACTCCTGCCTGTGAATGACAGTACGAAAGTAATTTGCACTGTTTCTACAGTTTGTGCTCCAGCCTGCGACAGTCACATCAAGTTCTATACTGCGGACTGGAAGGAACTCCCGCTTTCGTCTTATCTGCCGAAATTGCCCGTCATGAGTGATTTTATAGCTGAGGCTCCCGATACAGTGGACGTTTATGACTACCAGGCAGCCCGTCGCCAAGCAGACATGCTGCTGATGAAAGTCGATCTTTCGGCAAAGGATGCTGCGTTGACATTCACCCTCGCCACTCCCGACTATATGGAAAAAGAAGCGGCGGAGAAACTTAAACCGTTTATCCGCCGTCCTATCATTTATAGCTGGAATCAAGGAAGATTCACTATTTTACCTTAATTCTGTCGAACCCTTCTCCATAGACTCCAATGACTGCACTCTGTGATACGAATGCGTTGGGGTCTATGTCTTTTATCAGCCGGAAGATAATGGTCGATTCACGCTTCTTGGCAAGTACAAACAGCATCTTCTGTTCCCTTCCGCTATAGAAGCCGGAGGCATTGATAACCGTTACGCCACGGTGCGGGTACTCATTGATATGCTTTCCTATTTCTACGTACTTTTCGCTGATGATGAAGAACTGCACCGATTGGCGGGCACTGTTCACTACCTGGTCGAGCACAAAACTGCAAATGTAGAGGGTGACATAGCCGTACACCACTTTTTCCCAATCTTGCAGGACAAAATAGCTGGATGAAATGATGATAAGGTCGCATATCAGCATTACCCGTCCCAGTGTAATATCCCGGTACTTGTTGATGATGGCGGCAATGATATCCGTACCTCCGGTACTACCGTTAGAGGTGAATGCAATACCGATGCCGCTTCCGCAAAACGATGCTCCGATGACGCAGGCCATGAATGGCTGGTCATGCAGCAGTACAAGACCTTCCGTCAGCTTCTGGATAAGTGAAAGAAAGAAGGTGAGCGTAAATACGGCAAAGATGGTCTTGATACTGAACTTCCAACCCAAGATGCGTATGGCAAGCAGCAACAAAAGGAAGTTGATGGCGAAGTACGTGTACTGTACAGGAAATCCGGTAGCAAAATAGACAATAGAGGCAATACCCGGCACGCCTCCCGTAGTGATATCATTAGGCAAAAGGAACACGGTCCAGCCTACACCATACATAATCATGCCTAAGGCAATCATCAGATAATCTCTCAGTTCGCGCATTGTGTTCTGCCGAGAGGGGACATTTACAATTGTTTTCATTCTTTCTTTATGTGGTTGTGAAAAATAAATCGGCTGCAAAGATATATCTAATTTTGCATATTTTATTCGATAATTCTTTCTTCTTTCTGCAACCAAAGCGTATCTTTTTGCGTCTAATAAATAAAAACGAGAAACTATGAAACTAAATTTTACACTGGATGAGATTCGTATAAAAGTAGAAGAGTACATAAAGAAGGCTGGCCGCGTTGCCGGTCGTCCGGTACTTACCGTTTATTATGTCATGACTGCCGATACCACTCCCGAGAGCGAACGTGCCAATATCATGCTCGCTCTCGTTGCTATCGTGTTCCCCACGAGTATAGAAGATGTTTTGGGTCAGATTTTCTTGGTAGGAAAAGGCGCTGCCGCCGTTTATGCTTATAAGAAGGTAAAGAAGTTCATCACTCCTCAGATTTTGGATAAGGTGGAAGCCAAGCTGGATGAATGGCTTCATGAGAATGTTACGGAAGTGGAGATACTTTATTTGGAGTAATTACTTATTTGTTAGTATATTCTCTACATCATCTTTAAGAGCGGGAATATGCTTAATGATTAAACTCCACAAGAATTCTGTAGTTACACTGTCATATCCGTGAATTACTCTGTTTCGAGTATTGATGATTGCTTTGGCATTGGGCAGTTGAAAATCAGGATTAGCCTTAAGTATCCTGTTGATTGCTTCTCCCATGATTTCAATATTGCGTTCGACTGCCCGTTGTCGTAGCATATCATTTTGAAATTCTTGAAATAATTTGGGTTTGTCTGCAAAGAAACTCTCCACCTCATTGATAGCATTTAGTACATCTATCAGATGTTTTTCAATATATTCATCCATAAACTAATTGCTTGGTATTATCAATGTTCTTTTTCAATATAGGATTTCGGATGCCTTTTTCTTCCAATAGATCTACATCTCTTCCGAATAAGTCTTGTAAGGCGGATTTGAGGTCAAAGTAGTTATCTGCATAATTCATTAAATCTACTTTGCCAAAATCAACAACCATATCCACATCGCTATTATCATTGAAGCGATTGGTAAGAATCGAACCAAAGACAAATAGCTTATTAACCTTGTGCTTTTTGCATAAGGCAATAATTTTCTGGATATTGTTCTCAATCAGTTTCATTGTCCCAACCTCCTGACTCTGATAGCAAATATAATGATTTAATTCTTTAAAGCAAAAAATCAGATAGACATCTTTCGATAACTATCTGATTTCTCTTGAGAGCGGAAGACGGGACTCAAACCCGCGACCCTCAGCTTGGAAGGCTAATGCTCTATCAACTGAGCTACTTCCGCAATTTTTGTGGGCAAAGATGGATTCGAACCACCGAAGGCGTAAGCCAGCAGATTTACAGTCTGCCCCATTTGGCCACTCTGGTATTTGCCCTTTTGCTTTTGATGAAACTTAGTGAATTACCTTTGTTTCTCAATTGCGAGTGCAAAGATACGACTATTTTTGTAAACTCCAAGCAAAATCTATCATTTTTATTGCAGTAATTGCACATTCGTCGCCTTTGTTACCCAGCTTTCCACCGGCACGGTCCTCGGCTTGTTCCATTGTGTTGGTAGTAATTAATCCGTAAATTACTGGTACATCGCCACTTGCGTTTAATTGGCTAATTCCTTGGGTAGCTCCCATACAAACATAGTCGAAATGCGGAGTATCACCTCTTACTACGCAACCTATTGCAATTACTGCATCAATTTCGCTGTATTCGATAAGCTGGTTGGCACCGAAGGTCAGTTCAAAACTGCCGGGTACGGTTTTTACCAGGATGTTTTCGTCTTTTGCCCCGTGTTTCTTCAGGGTTTCTATTGCTCCTTTCAGAAGAGCACCGGTAATGTTGTAGTTCCACTCGGACACAACAATGCCGAATTTCATCTTTTCTGCATTCGGAACGGAGTTGAAATCGTAGTCCGAAAGATTGTGATAAGCTGTTGCCATATTGATTGGTTTTTAATTATTAGCGGGAGAAAAAAGAGGCACGGATTATACGAACTTCACGGTATTCTGTTTTCCGTGTTTTCCGCGTAATCCGTGCCTCGAAATGTCTTATATAATAAGGTATATTACTTCTTCAGCAATTTGGCCTGTTCGATGTATTTGTCGATGTCCATAGCCTGGTATGAACGGAAGTATTTATCCTTAATGGTAGTGTAGGCTTTGATGGCATCGTCGTACTTGCCTTGCTTAACCAGGATTTCTCCGGCTTGCAACAGGTAGATGGGGCTGAGTGTATTGTTATCGGCTTCACCAGCTGCTTTCAACAGCATGGAAGCGGCTTTGTCCAACTGGCCGAGCTGTGCGTAGCAGTTACCCATAGCGCCTTTTATGGCGGGAGCTACCATCTGGTCGTCTGCGTTGAAGCTATCCAATGCCTTTATAGCTTCGTCGTATTTGCCGAGGTGTGCATAGCAGATACCCATGTAAGCCTTTGCCAGGTTACCGGCTTTTGTGCCGCTATATTCATTGGCGATTTTTGCAAATCCTACGAAACCGATGCTGTCACCGTTCACTGCTTGTGCGTATGCATCCGCCTCGAAATACTCTTGTCCTTTGAAGAGGGCGGCCTGTGCTTTCTCTTCGCGCGGGTCGGAATAGAGGTTCTTGTACATTACTACACCGGCTACGATGATAATTACTGCTACTACGGCACCGATGATTGCTTTTTTGTTCTTAATGAAGAATGCCTCCGATTGTGTCAGTGCGTCTTCCACATTTAAGGCCTCATTCGTCTTTTTTTGTTCTGCCATTTTTATATAATCTTTTTGTTATTATTCTTACATAGCTATTTCGACCCGCAAAAGTAACTTTTTTATGTCTATCAACGAAATTTAGAAGCATCTTTTTTTGTTTTGCTTCTCAAAACCCCGAAATTCTTCCTACTTTTCGATAAGCTAAGCTTCACCTCAGCATTAAAAATAAGCAAGCTTATTTTGTACTGCCTTCGGTTTGCATTATCTTTGTACCCGAACCCATCGTTATGATATGATACTGAAACGTATATCCATACTCAATTATAAGAATCTGGAGCAGGTTGAGCTCTCTTTTTCACCTAAGTTGAACTGCTTTTTCGGGCAGAACGGCATGGGGAAGACAAACCTGCTGGATGCTGTCTATTTCTTGTCTTTCTGCAAGAGTGCCGGTAATCCTATTGATTCTCAGAATATTCGCCATGAGGCTGACTTCTTTGTCATTCAAGGTTTCTACGAGGCGCCCGACGGCACACCGGAAGAAATCTATTGTGGCATGAAGCGCCGTCAGAAGAAGCAGTTCAAGCGGAACAAGAAGGAATATACGCGTTTGTCGGACCATATCGGTTTCCTGCCTTTGGTGATGGTATCTCCTGCCGATTCGGAACTGATAGCGGGAGGCAGCGATGAGCGGCGACGTTTTATGGACGTAGTCATTTCCCAATACGACAAAGAATACCTGGAAGCCCTGATACGCTATAACAAAGCCCTTGTGCAACGCAATACATTGCTGAAGAGCGAGCAACCGGTGGAGGAGGAACTCTTCCTGGTGTGGGAGGAGATGATGGCACAAGCCGGTGAAGTTGTGTTCCGCAAACGGGAGGCATTTATTCAGGAGTTCATTCCCATTTTCCAGTCTTTCTATTCGTTTATCTCTCAAGACAAGGAGCGGGTGGGGCTGACTTACGATTCTCATGCGCGCAATGCTTCCCTCCTGGAAGTCTTGAAAGAGAGCCGCGTACGCGATCAGATTATGGGCTACTCCCTGCGCGGTGTGCATAAGGACGAGCTGAACATGCTTCTGGGAGATTTTCCCATTAAGCGTGAAGGCTCGCAAGGGCAGAATAAGACTTACCTTGTGGCCTTGAAGCTGGCGCAGTTCGACTTCTTGAAGCGCACCGGGACAGCCGTTCCTTTGTTGCTGCTCGATGATATCTTCGACAAGCTGGATGCTTCGCGTGTGGAGCAGATTATCAAGTTGGTGGCAGGCGATAACTTCGGTCAGATTTTTATTACCGATACGAATCGCGAGCATCTGGATCGCATCCTGCACAAAGTGGGGAGCGATTATAAGATGTTCCGTGTAGAACAGGGCGTCGTTGCCGAAATGAAGGAGGAAGAAGCATGAAACGTAATAACGCCGAACAGATAGGGGCATTGATCCGTAACTTCCTCAGGCAAGAGAGCTTGGAATCGCCGCTGAACGAGCGTCGCCTTATCAGTGCCTGGCCGGAAGTGTTGGGTCCTACCATTGCATCTTATACCCGTGAACTCTACATCAAGAACCAGATTCTCTATGTACACCTGACCTCGGCTGCCCTTCGCCAGGAGTTAATGATGGGACGCGAGTTGCTGGTACGCAACTTGAATAGGCATGTGGGGGCACAGGTCATTACTAATATCATCTTCCGATAAGTCTTTTTTCAAATACTTATTTTGCCAACAGGCAGATAAGTGCATCGGCTTACACAAGTAAGTGCGTCGGCTCTCACAGATAAGTGCGTCGGCTCTCATAGGTAAGTGTGTTAGCTTACGCAGATAAGTCCGTCCATGCGGATGTCGAATGCTTCCGCCGGAACTTCTTCAACGATTTGATAGGGGAAGCAGATCCCTGCTTTGTAGGCTGAAGGAATGCGGGGCAATAGGCGGTCGTAATAGCCTTTGCCACGTCCCAGCCGGTTGCCGTTGTGGTCGAATGCCACGCCGGGAACGGCTATGAAGTCGATAGCGGCATAGTCGGTAAAGAGTGCCCCGGTGGGTTCTTCGATGCCGTAGGCGCCGATGGCTAGGTCTTCCGGTCCGGTGTATATCCGCAATTCCAGGTCGTCACCTACAACTACCGGAAGCAAGATACGCTTTTCGCGGCTCCACTTCCGGATGAATTCGTGCGTATCCACTTCATCTTTCAGCGAGTGGTATAGCAGTATGGTTTTTGCCGCCCTGAAAGCAGGATGTGCTTCGAGGGCGGCAAGTATTTCAGCAGACTGACGCGATGCGGAAGATTTGTGTTGGGTCTTCAACAAAGCCACCTGCCTGCGCAGTTCTTTTTTTCTTTCCATCATCTTTTTTCTCTTCCATTAAAGGGGCTTCCTCCGGAGCTTTAGGAAATGCCTCGCCGTTCTCCAAAAGCTCCAATGCTTTCTTCACGGTAGCATCGCTCTGGTTGATGTAGCGAATGTACTGTTCTCTGCCCAGTATGTTATAGATAATGTTGCCGTAAAGGTTTCTTTCCAACAACTGGTAGGACTTATGGATGAGCAGGTTGCGTCTCTTCACCCCTTTGGAGTCGGCAAAGCGGATGAACTGCTCTACGATTCCCTGTTGGCGGAGGTATTTCAACAGATCTTCTTCGTTATCAAATTCACTTAACTTCGCGCGGTTGCGGTCGGTGTAGTGGAAGCTGAATTGCAGAATCAGTCCCTTGTTGCTTACCTCTATCAGATAGGATGATACGCCGGTGGTGTCTTGTGGCACGAATACGTCGGGCATAATGCCGCCGCCGCCATAAACGGGTCTTCCCAGACTGGTGGAGTAGCGCAAGTTTTCGTCCATCTTGATGCTGTCGCGTGAGAAGAATTCGCCGTGTTCGTAGCGGGTAATCCAGTCCATTTCATACTTGCTGTCTTTACCATTCTCGTACGGACGCTGGATGCAGCGGCCCGATGGGGTATAGTAGCGGGCAATGGTCAGGCGGATGGCCGAACCGTCGCTGAAGTCGATGGGCTGTTGTACCAGTCCCTTACCGAAGGAACGGCGGCCTACGATAGTTCCGCGGTCGTTATCCTGGATGGCACCTGCAAAGATTTCGCTGGCAGAGGCCGAACCTTCGTTCACCAGTACGATCAGCGGCATCTTTTGGCAACTACCCGTACCGTTGGCATATTCTTCCATGCGGGGATATTTGCGTCCGTGGGTGTAGACAATCAGTTTTCCTTCGGGCAGGAACTCGTTCACCATGCGGGTGGCGGCTTCCATATATCCTCCGGTGTTGTCGCGCAGGTCGATGATCAGTCCCTGACACTTCTGATGGCTCAGTTGGGCAATGGCATTCAGCAACTCTACATGCGTGGTGCGGCCGAACTTACTGATCTGTATATAGCCGAATTCATCATTGATCATATAGGCGGCATCAATGGTATTCTGCGGAATATCGCCGCGTGTGATGGTGAAGTCGAGCAATTCTTTTTCTGTGGAACGTTTGATGCCGAGCTTCACCTGACTGCCTTTCGGACCTTTCAGGTTGCGCATAGCCTTCTCGTTCGTCAGTCCGATACCTGCAAACAAGCTGTCGTTGACCATCACGATACGGTCTCCCGCCATCAGGCCGACTTTCTCGGAAGGACCGCCCGGGATTACGCTGTTGACGTGTATCGTGTCGTCCTGAATAGTGAACTGAATACCGATACCGCTGAAGCTGCCTTCGAGTTCGGAGTTAACTTCTTCCAGCTTTTGTGCCGGGATGTAGGTGGAGTGGGGGTCGAGCTCCGCAAGTATCTGCGGCATGGCTTTCTCTACCAAATCGGTCATGTTGACGGTGTCTACGTACTGGTCATCAATGACGCGCAACAAAGCATTCAGCTTGTTGGACGAGCCGTTGATGATGCCCAGCCGGTTACCGGCAAAATGTCTGGCATAAAAAGTTCCAATCAAAATTCCTGCTACTACGCTGATGGCTATAATAAGCGGCATGAAGCGGGAGGTGCTTTTTGTACTCATAATGGATATTTACAATTTACAATTTACAATTTGGCTGCGCAATCACTAATCACCGATATATACTACTTCGATGTTTGCACGTCTCAACAGTTCGATGCCGTCTTCCAACCGGTATTTCTCGGAGTAGACCACCCGCTTGATGCCTGCCTGGATTATCAGTTTGGCACATTCTATGCAGGGAGAGGCGGTGACGTACATCGTGGCGCCGTCGCTGCTGTTGTTGGAGCGGGCTATCTTGGTGATGGCATTTGCTTCGGCATGCAGCACGTAGGGTTTGGTAACGTTGTCTTCGTCTTCGCATACGTTCTCGAAACCGGAGGGAGTACCGTTGTAACCGTCGGAGATAATCATCTTGTCTTTTACAATCAGCGCACCTACCTGGCGGCGTTTGCAGTATGAGTTTTCAGCCCAGATGCTTGCCATGCGTATATAACGCTTGTCCAGTGCTTCTTGTTTGTCTTTCATAGAATCATCCATGATATCTTATGTTTTATCATTGGGGCTTGAAACCCATTACTTTTGTTGATTGCCCGTCTTTGAAGTAGAGGGTTAATGAGTTTGTATCTCCTTCGTACTTATAGACGTTCTGTAGTCCGTTGATGAACGCTTTGCCCAGAGGGTCGTTTTCTGAGCCGTCCGTTTTCATTTCGGAAAAAGTTAATGATTTTCCATCTATATTCCATGTGCCTTCAAGGCTTTCCTTAATACCTTGTGCATTGAATTTTGTTCCCAGCAGTTGTCCGTCCAACTCACTGCCTTGAAAAACCAATGTGAAGTTGGCAGCTACATCAAAAGCTTTTAAGCTTGCATTCATAGCTTCATCGCTGCTCCATAGGCCTGAGTAGAATGGGGCACTGCTGCCTTCCGTCGTAAGCCTGCTGAGTTTCCACGTCTTCCCTGTAAAAATCTCTATAACGTCGTCTTCGTTATCACATCCGCTCAATACGGGCAGCAATGCAAACACAAACAGCAGATAGCTGATATTTCTTATTATTCTCTTCATTTCTTTATTCCATTTCTTATTAATAATGCGTCGATTGTCGGTTCTTGTCCACGGAAACGTTTGTAAAGCGTCATCGGGTGTTCTGTACCTCCTTTGGATAGGATGTTCTCACGGAAGGATGCCGCTACTTCCGGATTGAAGATGCCTTTCTCTTTGAATAGCGAGAAAGCGTCAGCATCCAGCACCTCTGCCCATTTATAGCTGTAATATCCGGCAGAATATCCTCCGGCAAAGATATGCGAGAATTGGGTACTCATGCAGGCTTCTTCTACCGAAGGAAGTATTTGTGCTTTTTCCCATGCTTTCTTTTCGTAGGCTTTCACATCGCCTTCGAATGCCGTGTTGCGTGTGTACCAGGCCATGTCGAGCAGGCCGAAGCTGACTTGCCGGAGGCAGGCGTATGCAGCATTGAAGTTCGATGAGTCTACAATGCGCTGCACCAGTTCGTCCGGTATCAACTCGTTGGTCTGATAATGGCGGGCAAAGGTATGCAGGAATTCCTTCTCTATGGCAAAGTTCTCCATGAATTGGGAAGGCAGCTCCACAAAGTCCCAGTAAACGTTGGTACCGCTCAGACCTTCGTAGGTTGTGTTGGCAAACATGCCATGCAGGCTGTGTCCGAATTCGTGCAGGAAGGTTTCCACCTCACCGAAAGTCAGCAAGGCAGGTTTGTCCTGCGTCGGTTTGGTGAAGTTCATGACGATGGATACGTGCGGACGGCTGTTTTCTCCGGTCTTTTCATCGATCCATTGTCCTTTGTAGCTTGTCATCCAGGCGCCCGAACGCTTGCCGGCTCTGGGATGGAAGTCAGTATAGAATACGGCAAGGAATTTACCGTCTTTGTCGAATACTTCGTAAGCATCCACATCCTTGTGATAAACCGGAATATCCGGATTCTTCTTGAACGTGATGCCGTATAATCTGGTTGCCAAGCCGAAAACTCCCTCCTTCACCTTGCTCAGTTCGAAGTAGGGACGGAGCATTTCGTCGTCGATATTGAATTTCCGGTCTTTCAGCTTGTGCGAATAGTAGGCCCAATCCCAAGGCATCAGCACGAAGTCTTCTCCTTGTTCCTGACGGGCCAGTTCCTGTACTTCGGCATACTCTTGTCTGGCAGCCGGTGTATAAGCATCCAGCAGTTGATTCAGCAGCTTATAAACAGCATCGCTGTTTTGTGCCATACGTTCTTTCAGGTTGTATTCTGCAAAGTTATCATAGCCCAAAAGCTGTGCAATCTCCATGTGGACATTGGCTATTCTCTTCACGATCTCCAGGTTATTGCTGGCATTATCGTGTGTGCATTTGGTGTTATAAGCCATGTAAAGCTCGCGGCGCAGGTCGCGGTTGTCGGCATACGTCATGAACGGGCTGTAACTGGGAGCTTGCAAAGTGAATACCCAGCCTTCCGTCTCTTTTTCTTTTGCCGTTTCGGCAGCGGCCTCTATGGCACTTTCCGGCAGGCCGGACAGTTGTGCTTCTTCTGTAAGAATCAGCTTATATTCGTTTGTCTCCTTCAGGTTGTTTTCGCTGAATTGCAGCGTCAGCAGGCTGAGTTCCTTGCATAAGGCACGGTATTTCTCTTTGGCCTCTCCTTCCAGGTTCGCGCCGTTGCGCACGAATCCGTTGTATATTTCTTCCAGCAGTTTGGCCTGTTCTGCATTCAGTTCTTCTTTGTCCTGCTGCTCATAAACGGTTTTAATGCGTGCAAACAACTTCTCGTTCAGACTGATGTTGTTCTCGTGTTCGCTCATCAGCGGCATTATTTCTTTGGCAAGCTCTTGCAGGTCGTCATTGGTCTCTGCACTCAGCAAGTTACCGAATACGGTGTTGACGCGCTGAAGCAACTCACCGGACTTTTCATAAGCCAATACGGTATTATCGAAAGTAGGGGCTTCCGGATTATCGATGATAGCATCTATTTCCGCATTCTGGAGGCGTATGCCTTCACGGATGGCAGGTTCATAGTCTCCGGTTTTTATCTTGTCGAACGGGGTCGTGCCGTGCGGTGCGGAATATTTTTCAAGAAATGGGTTTTGAGCCAATATATCATTCATAAGACAAAGCAATATTACATTAGTAGTCCCCTCTATCATCCTAAGTAGTCTGATAAAAAACGAACTAACTGCAAAATTGCAAAAAAAATAGGCGACTTCTATAGAAGCCGCCTATTTTTTATTATTTTCTAACTGTATATTAGCAGTTAACTGATGCCATATGAGCGATCAGGTCAAGAACCTTGTTAGAATAACCGATTTCGTTATCATACCAAGATACAACCTTAACGAAAGTATCAGTCAAAGCGATACCAGCTTTAGCGTCGAAGATAGAAGTGCGAGTGTCACCCAAGAAGTCAGAAGAAACAACTGCATCTTCAGTGTAACCCAGAACACCTTTCAATTCGCCTTCAGAAGCTTCCTTCATGGCAGCGCAGATTTCAGCGTAAGTAGCGGGCTTAGCCAAGTTAACTGTCAAGTCAACTACAGATACGTCCAAAGTCGGAACACGCATAGACATACCTGTCAATTTGCCGTTCAATGCAGGGATTACTTTACCTACAGCCTTAGCAGCACCTGTTGAAGACGGGATGATGTTGCCAGAAGCAGCACGACCACCTCTCCAGTCTTTCATAGAAGGACCGTCAACAGTTTTCTGAGTAGCAGTAGTAGAGTGAACAGTAGTCATCAAACCGTCTGTGATACCCCATTTGTCGTTCAAAACTTTAGCGATAGGAGCCAAGCAGTTAGTAGTACAAGAAGCGTTAGATACGAATTGAGTACCTTTAACGTAAGTCTTTTCGTTAACACCGCAAACGAACATCGGAGTGTCATCCTTAGAAGGAGCAGACATTACAACGTATTTTGCACCAGCTTCGATGTGAGCTTGAGCTTTGTCTTTGCTCAGGAACAAACCTGTAGATTCAACTACGTATTCAGCACCTACAGCATCCCATTTCAAGTCAGCCGGGTTTCTTTCTGCAGTGATACGGATAGCCTGACCGTTAACAATCAGCTTGCTGTTTTCAACATCAGCTTCGATAGAACCATCGAACTGTCCGTGCATAGTGTCATACTTCAGCATGTAAGCCAAGTAATCTACCGGGCAAAGGTCGTTGATACCTACGATCTGAATATCGTTTCTCTTCATTGCAGCACGGAATACGAAACGTCCGATACGTCCGAATCCATTAATACCTACTTTAATCATTTTGTTTAAACTTTTAAGGGTTCTATTAATATTTGTTCAAATATCTCTCGTCTCAAAACTGCATTTATTTCTTAAATGCGGTGCAAAAGTACGAAATTGTTTTTATATTCGCACTTAATTTCATAATTAAATAAATTAAAAGATGGGAAAAAGTTCATTTTTACAAGATTTTAAAGCATTCGCCATGAAAGGCAATGTGATAGACATGGCTGTCGGTGTGATTATCGGTGGTGCGTTCGGTAAGATTGTGTCTTCCGTTGTATCGGATGTGATAATGCCTCCTATCGGTTTATTGGTGGGTGGTGTGAATTTTACTGACTTGAAGTGGGTACTGAAACCTGCCGAAGTAGTGGATGGAAAAGAGATTGCTGCCGTTACCTTGAACTATGGTAATTTTCTGCAAGTAACGTTCGATTTTCTCATTATCGCTTTCTCCATTTTCCTATTTATAAGGCTGCTTACCAAGCTGACTGAAAAGAAGAAAGAAGAAGCCCCTGCAGCTCCTCCTGCTCCTCCTGCTCCGACGAAAGAAGAGGTTTTGCTGACGGAGATCCGTGATTTGCTGAAAGAGAAGAAATAATAGGGATAAACTATTCCGTCATTCCGGGCGTAGCGAAGAAGCTCTGTTCTTTACATCAAGGGGGAACAGGTTCTTCGCTTCGCTCTTTTTAGGACTTTTCTTTGATTTGCTTTCTGCTCTAAACAGATTTTGCTTGTTTTTGCTTTCTGCTCTAAACAAATTCCTCTTATTTTTGCTTACCTCTCTAAACAAATTTGTATATTTGCCATATCATGTAACCAATTTCAAGCAATATGGATAGTTTATTTTTAAAACAAGAGAGACTGTTGGCGCAAACAAGTACTGAAATAGTAAGGGAACTGATGAACAAGATTCATTGGGACAATCGTTTGATTGCTGTCAGAGGATCCCGCGGTGTAGGAAAAACCACTTTGATGCTGCAATATATCAAACTGAATTATCCGTCCGGAAGTCGCGATGTGCTCTATTGCACACTCGACAGTATTTATTTTAGTAATCATACGCTGCTCGAGTTGGTTGAGAAATTCTATCTCCAAGGTGGTAAACACTTGTTTCTGGACGAAGTACATAAGTACCCCACCTGGAGTAAAGAACTCAAAGAGGTATACGATTTATATCCGTCTATGCGGATTGTTTTCAGCGGTTCATCGTTGCTCAATATACTGAATGCGGATGCAGATCTTTCCAGAAGATGTTTACCCTATAATATGTATGGTCTGTCATTCCGTGAATTCTTGATGTTTTATAAGAATATCAATATCCCTACATATCTTTTGCCGGAAATTTTGGAGAATGCCGGTCACATTTGCCAGGAGATGAATGAACTGTGCCGACCGGTGCAGATGTTCAACGAGTACCTGCACGATGGCTACTATCCGTTTTTCACCGGCAATCGGGAAGATTATTATATAAGTATTGAGAATGTGGTAAACCTTATTCTGGAGCAGGAAATGCCTCTACTGTGTGGGGTTGATCCTGCTTATGTGAGAAAACTGAAGGCTTTGTTGGGCATTCTTGCTTCATCCGTTCCCTATGAAGTTGATATTACCAAGTTGGCAGGAACGATAGGGCTTACCCGGAACTCAGTAATTGCCTATCTTCAGAATTTGGACCGTGCTGAACTGCTTAAATTGCTATATTCAGATATTGTTTCTGTTAAAAAGATGCAGAAGCCTGATAAGATTTATCTTCAGAATCCGAACTTGCTTTATGCCATCGCTTCTACATCCGTACAGATAGGTACGGCAAGAGAAACTTTTGTCGTCAGCCAGCTTGCTGTAAATCACGAGGTAGAATATGGCAAAACGCAAGGTGATTTCGTTGTCGACCATAAATATACGTTTGAAGTAGGAGGTGCCGACAAAACCTTCAAACAGATTGCCGATTTGCCGGACTCTTTCATTCTTGCCGATAATATAGAATATGCTACGGGCAAAAAACTGCCGTTGTGGATAGTGGGGTTGACGTATTAGAATGTATTTACTGCTTTTCTTGAATGCACCGAACGGGATGAGCATCGCTTCCATACATTGATTTGTCTGTGAATATACCCGCACTTGTGTCACCATTATCCTTTGGTAACCGGTAGGCTATTCCCTGATTACTGTTACCTTTATTTCTGGTCCATAGCGTACACAAAATACCGATATAATCAAAGGTATTGAAATACCGTCCGTATCCGGTAAAGCGGAAGTAAGAAGTATGGGTATTGGTTGTTTCAAAGTAAACCAGAAATCCACCATCTTCCTCTCTGGTTGCAAAGTTTTTGATGTTTCTGTTTCCATAAGTCGGATCAGCCAATCCTGTTCCTTCCGCGACGATGGCTTTCATTTCATCCTTAGATGCAATTCTCCATCCTGCCGGGCATGGATCCCAGACCGTTTTATTGGTGCCTCCCCATTTATCCGAATCACTATTACTCCATGCCGGCCCCTCTCCATTAGCAGCATAAAACGCTAATGGCTGTTGGCAAGATGCTTGTGGACTTACCGTTCCTTTTTTGCCTTCATTCTTCACATACGTTATTCCGTCTGCTTTGTATCTGTTCTGCATTCCATCGGGAGGAGTATCCGCATCTTTATTGTCTATTTTATTGTTTGGTATTTGCTTGATTGTGTAGCTGCTGGGATACGGGTCTTTACGCCCCCATTGATAATGGAAACCGTGCGTTTTAGACTTCTCTACAAAATCTTTAGGGGCTTCGTCAATGTATCCTGCCATGGCGCCCAGGTTGCGATCCATCATTGGAAGAACATTGGGGTTATTTTTTGTAAAACGTAGTTTTCGCTGATTGACAGGCTCATATACTGCTTCACTTCCGGTTGCTGAGGGATGATAATCCGTCACCCACACATGCCAGCTCCATACGATATTTCCCGTGCCGTCCTCTCCGTCGTAAGCGGCAATGGCTCCGCTGCCGCCCGAGGTGTTGGCGGCTACGCGGCAGTATATCAGGCATTGTCCTTTGTTGTTGGCCGGCACAGTTATGATACTACTGCCGTCCGTCCGCTTGATGTCTACAATATTGGTCTGGTCGCCTGTGGAGTTGGCAATGCCCATCACTGGGTCGCCCACATCTCCGTTCTCTCTGGTCTGCCAGAGAAGCTTTACAGATTTAATTCCTGTACCGGTGGTGTTATACCATCCCGTCATTTCAGTATTCGTTATCTCTGCACCATTTTGTTGATAAGCAAACGGGTCGAAACAGAATGCACCACCCGGAGCTACCATAAAGCAGTTGGCGGTCGGCACTTTGTTGTCGTTATTCTCCGAAGCCGGGATAGGGTCTATGTACGTTACGCGCTTGTCATTGACGGGAATTCCCGTATGACTGAAGTTTACGGTATAGACGTAATCTTTATTGAGATACATATTAAAATCGGTCGAAGCCCCCGAGCCGATGTAGACACGATAGTCCAGTTTCTTTTTGATGTCTGCATCACTGGTGGCTACAAAGTTCAGGAAGCTGCTGCCCGTAGGTGCATTGGCTTTGATTCGTTGCAGATCCGAAGTCGCTGCTGCATTTTCGCCGCGTACATTGGCCGGTACCCACCATGAATACGAACCTTCTGCCGCATTGTCATCGGTTATTTTTGCTTCCAGTATTGTGAACTGTGATACGATGGAGGGGTAGGTGCCATCGCTTTCCGGCTTGTTTACGATGGCATAGTTCATGGGTACGCTTTGCAATAGCAGTTGTTTCAGCTTATAGCCCGATACCGTGTAGTTCCAGTTTACAGTCAGTCTCGTTGCCAGCCGTTTCAGCATCAGGCGGGCATCGTAACTACCGTCTATGCTTTGAATCACCGGTTTGTCATTGACAAGTGCCACTTTTACATGTTCCAGATGAAGCACATAAGGCATGGCGTTCATGCCGTTCGTTGCGGCAGGATCAATCGCATTGATGGCGGACGAACTTACAGTCATGTCTTGTACCTCGCTCAACGACTTGCTTCCCAGTGTGCTCACAGCCGGGCCGCTTCCGCGGGCTACTATCACCAGCTGGCAATCGTCTCTTGTTGCCAGGGTAACCTCCAGATGCTCGCCCACTTCTTTCGTTCCAAGTTCTCCTCCGGTCGACGGTATATAGCTACCATCCAGCTCGTACTGCCTGATTTCCAGATTGTAAAGTTTATCAGGAACATCCGTCGAGGCACGGGTCATGACTCCGGAGGTTAAGCTCGCGTTGAAGGCAGCTTGGCTGCCTTCAACGCGAGCCGTTTCGGCGAGCCGTTTCGGCGAGCCGTTTCGGCGAGCCGTTTCGGCGAGCCGTTTCGGTATAACTCCCCGCTTGATTCTTCCGCGAATCCCAGATTGAGCGATACCGTCACCAGTTCGTCTTCGCTTGTAGGTGGCACCACTACGTCGTCTATTGGCTTTTCACATCCCGTCAGACCAACGGAAAAAGTGATCAGGCTCAATAAGAGCCCGAACAAATACCATTTTAATATCTGCTTCATATAAATAATATGTATTTAAGTTTGTTGATTTCGTTTCGGAATGTTGAAACATACTCCGTCTTGCCTCATGCATGCTTGATGCACAAGGCAATACGGGGAATAATTTTAAGGACTGTGATTTAATTATATCTTTCTAATACTCTTCTGTCGTTTTTATAATCACAATGCTTCTTTCATTACAAGGATAAAAATAAAATGCCAATCCGGATTGAATTTCCTGTTTTTTAGTTGGCTCATTCAATGAGCCTCTGTCTGATTTGGGTATCAATGAAATACAGTCTATTGTCTATACCATATAATACATTGTTAGGTACAGCATCAAATATTTCATATTTTTCATTATGAAATTCATCACAATAATCCATCTCAAACCCTAATGCTTCCATATAATCAGCAATTTCTTCCTCTGTAGCTTCTCTTTTCGCTCTGACATAAGGCTGAACTAATACGGCACAAAATTCATACAAACTATTATAGGCAAAACCAATTAAGGAATATGTTACATTGCTGAAGAAATGATTATGCGCTTCCATTCTGATGAAGAAGTTAGTTAAGTCATCACCTGCATATTCAAAATTATTTAGTTTGATTACTATGTCTTCATCACCGGTGAAAACTTCATTTTCTCCTCCTTTATTGAGGTATGATAAAGGGAGAGTATTAAAGTCAATCCATAAGCCATTAAGAGTGGCGAATTCTTTTAACTTTTCAATTTGCCCTCTCTTATAGCCTTCTGTCGGTTCAACATCTCTTGTTGCTTCTTTTTCTCTTCTAATGAGATTGGCTGCTTCTGCCAAGAGGCTATTGATTGCAGAGTGCTCTCTATCCATTGCTTATGAAATTCATTGATGTAAGTTCTTTCCATACTTTAATCATATATCTAAAGTGATTAGTGCAAATGTAGCAAATCTTTCGAAAAGGATATCTACATCTCTTGCAAAGATAAAAATAAAACGCTAATCCGGCTTGAATTTCCTGCTTTTTAGTTGGTTTATTCCTATAGATAAAGATGTCGGAAATTATATGTTCCATTTTCATCTGAACCTATTATTGAACTATTAAAAAGAAAAAACATTAAGGTTTCTTCTGAATATTATCCTGTACGCATCTCACGGAGAAACCGAATTTCCAGTCAATGGGATGCGTTACTGATATTTGATTATCCTGAATCTGATAAATCAACATGGCACTTGTTTCTTTCGAGGCTCTTGTAGAGCTCCACAGATAGACTGTATTATTCTTCTTTGCACGATAAGTGCCGGCAGTAGAGCTGTTACTACTCATCTCCCGAAGCGAAACTGCAGGAAAATATATCGACTTATCTCCAGTCGGTCCGGTTGATGTTCCATAATAGATAAAACCTGACCCTACATAGTCCGACTCACGTACTGTGGAGGCATTGATAGAAAGTATATTCTGAGTGGTACCGTCATAATACATAATATTATCAAATGTCGGTTTGGCCGATTCACTGGCACCGGTAGCACCGTCGTTCATTCCGAATCCTGTCCACATGCAATATTTGAATGTGCCGTCATCCGTCTTTATTGAGGGATTATAATTTAAAAGCCCCGACGGTGTAATACCATTGGAAGGTACCCTCCATCCCTTCGGACATGGGTCATAGATTGTTTTAGGCCCGTCTCCATTCCAATTATAAGAAGATTCTGGATACGAATAATTGCCACCCACAGCAAATGCTTTCGGGTTTTGTATTAGTGCTGCCACCGTAGTCAGCGTCTTTTTATCTATGTCTAACGGCTCTCCTGCACCATCGTAAATTGTCTTCGTATTCTTCGTCGTTCCGTCTGCTGCTGCAAAAAACGGGTCTTTGCGTCCGCCTTGATACAGCAAGCCGAGGGTACGCTGTCCATCGGTCTGATTATCTTGTATGCCGGCTCTCGTAGCTCCCAGGTTACGGTCCATAATGACACATTTGTAGAAAGCTCCGGCGGGATCTGTCCACGATATGCCCTGGTATACCTGTACCGCCCCATTTTGAGTAGCATTTTGGGCACTCGATATTGCCGTTGCACGCGAAGAAGCATTTACCACACTTGCTGCATCCAATCCTTTAGGCACATAGTCACTAATCCAGATATGCCAACTCCAAACAATAATTCCCGAAGCATTACGGGCTGCAATTACTGCATTACCGCCATTCGTTACAGGCACTTTCACATGTACCAGCGCTTTATTAATATCACTTATATCAGAGGTATTCACCAAGTTTTCATGATGGTCATCGTCTATCACATACCCCATTACCAAATCACCGGAAGTTCCCGTATCTTTGGTCTGCCATAACACCTCGACTGTAGCAATCTTTTTATCTGTCGTCAAAGTCGTTCCATCTGTCAGATACGTATTCCATCCGTTTGTCCCCGCACTGTGCTTGTACGGATTAAAGCATATATTCGTGCCCGGCTGCATCATGAAGCAATTCGATGTCTCCACGAGGTTCACACTCTTCACCGGGGTCTGGTCCAGTAGCTGGATGCGTCCGTCCTCCCGATAGTTGGCCGATTTGATGTTGAATGTCCAGTTGTAATCCGTGTTTTCGTAAAGGTTGAAATCCGTAGGTTGATCGCCGCCCAGATAGGCACGATAGTAAAGGCGTTCTTGCTTCACTGCGTTATCCACTACCAACTCTACGTACGAGGCTGCGATGGGTGCATTCTCTTTTGTACGATAGCGGTCGGAGGTAGCTTTTGCAGAAGTACCACGCACATTGGCAGGTATCCAGATTGTTTTCTGCCCTTTATTCAACTCTTCAGCAGACGTCAGTCGGTAAGGGTCAATGAATTCTGCGATGGTGGTCGGGTAGGTGGTTCCCCATTCATTTTTTTCTGTGGTGGGGAGTAGACGGTAATCTTTGGGGACTTGGCATAGTCTTATTTCTTTCAGCGTATAGCCGTTGTTTTTCATTGATTCGTCGAATGTCCAGTTCACCGTCAGTTTAGCCGCCAGTCGTTTTAGGCGTAGGCGGACGTCGTAGGCACCTTCCGGGCTTTGAATTACATATTTGTTGGCGGCATCATCTTTCACTACATTCACGTGCTCCAGATGAAGTATGTAGGGCATGGCATTCAGACTACCCGATGTAGGATCTATCGCGTCTATTACTGTTGATGTGGCAAGTGTATTCCGTATTTCCTGCAAGGATTTATTGGTTGCGATGCTCGATACTGCATTTCCGTTTCCCCGGGCCAGTAGCAGCAGTTGGCAGTCGTTCTTAGCTTGTAGGTTTACTGTTATTGGTGCGCCTGTGCTTACACTGCCTATGGTTTGCTTTGTCACATAGTTTCCGTTCGAGTCATACTGCACTATTTCCAGATTGTATAAGCCATCCGGCACGGGTGAGGAAATACGTGTATTGGCGTGAGGTGCGAGTTTCGCCTCGAAGGAGGCATTGCCTCCTTCGAGGCGAGCCCGGAGCGGGAGCCCGGAGCGGGAGCCCGGAGCGGGAGCCCGGAGCGGGAGCCCGGAGCGGGAGCCCGGAGCGGGAGCCCGGAGCGGGAGCCCGGAGCGGGAGTATAGCTTCCTGTTTCTTCTGTGAATCCGAGAGTCAATGAAACCGGCACTAACCCTTCTTCGTCCGTGGGTGGCACCACTATGTCGTCTATTGGCTTTTCACATCCCGTCAGACTCACAGAAAAAGTGATCAGGCCCAAAAAGAGCCCGAACAAATACCATTTTAATATCTGCTTCATATAAATAATATGTATTTAAGTTTGTTGATTTTGTTTCGGAATGTTGAAACACACTCCGTCTTGCCTCATGCATGCTTGATGCACAAGGCGGAAACGGAAAATAATTTTAGGGACTGTGATTTAATTATATCTTTTTAATACTCTTCTGTCGTTTTTATAATCACAATGTTTCTTCCATTACAAGGATAAAAATAAAAAGCCAATCCGGATTGAATTTCCTGCTTTTTAGTTAGCTCATTCCTTTAGATAAAAATGTCGAAAGTTATATGCTCCATTTTCATCAGAATCCATTTCGTCCTTTCCATCGTAAATTAAGGCTGATTTTACCAATCGGTCATTAAGAATTCCTTTTAAGTAGTCTATTCCTTTGTAGTATTCTTTTTGGTAAGATTGGCTTGATTTTATTTCATAAGCTTGTATTTGGTTTCCCTTCAAGTGTAGTAGGTCAACTTCTTTTTGCGATTTGTCTCTATAGAAATACAAGTTTGGGTCTTTGGCTTTATTCAGTCTGTTTTTAATAGCTTCGTTTACAACCATATTTTCAAATATTGCTCCCCGAAGAGGATGAACAGCCAGTTGTTGCTCATTTTCAATTCCAAGCAGATAGCAAACAAGTCCCGTGTCGTAGAAATACAGTTTTGGAGATTTTACAAGACGCTTCCCGATATTTTCAAAATAGGGGGGAAGGGAATAAGCTATGTACGAGGCTTGTAATACACTAAGCCAGCTTTTTATAGAGTTGACTGTTACGCCCACTTCTCCGGACAAAGCGGAAGCATTGAATTCGGTACCTATTCTTCCGGCACATAAACGTATAAATATCTGAAATAGACTGATATCTTTCAAATTGATGATTTGTCTTAAATCCCTTTCTATATAGGTTGAATAATAATTTTTATAAAGATCTTCTCTTGGAAAATTCTTGGACCAAATGGCAGGATAGCAACCGTTCAGCATCAGAGTATCAGTCGAAAGATTATTTATTCTGTCTCCTAACTCATGTAGAGATAATGGCAGCAATGTCAAAACAGCTGTTCTTCCGGCTAATGATTGAGTTACCTTTTCCAAAAGTGCGAAATTACTGCTTCCTGTTATGATAAAGCGACGTTTGGGGTCTTGATCAACAGTAACCTGAATGAATGAAAATAAATCCGGATAATGATGGGCTTCGTCTATGATTAATCCATTGGGATATAAGTCAAAGAACTTTCGGGGATCTGCTATGACCTGTGACCGGGTTATCGGGTCTTCCAAGTTAGTGTATGCATACTCCGGAAACATCTCACGGCATAATGTTGTTTTACCGGATTGTCTTGGACCGGTAATCGTTATCACCGGATAAAATTCAATTAAACGGCGTATTTCTGTTTCTAACTTTCTACTAATCAGATTCATATGTTCAAGCTGGACAAATTTGCACATTAACTATAAAATTGTCCAAAGATAAATCTTTTATTGGATATATTGAACTTTTTCTAATACTAAAATGCCAATCCGGATTGAATTTCCTGCTTTTTAGTTAGCTTGTGCTTTATTCCTCCTTTGCGGCTACCTTACTTATACGAGAAACTGTGGATCTCTTTTGAGATACATATATGTTATACCAATCTTAAACCTAAGGCTTTGTACCTTTCTTAATCCTGTCTTGAATGCAACGTACGGAGAAACCGAAAACCCGGGTATTAGTTTTAGTAGATACTATTCCATTGCCGTTAGGCTGATAATTAGAAAGACATTGCATTTGAGCATGAGCCTGCTTCGTGCCATCCGGAGTTGAAGACCACAAATAAACAGTATTATTGCTAGCACTTTCTCTGTATTTTCCGTCATTTTCTTCACGAAGCGAAACTCCCGGGAAATAGGCGGATTTATTTGTATAGCTTCCCGGATTTTCTTTTTCGTCACTAAAATACATGTAACCGGAGCCGACTATCTCTGAAGAAATTTTTGTTCTATTATCATACTTTAATTCTATAAATTCCTTTCCATTGTAATACATGAGGTTCGTTGCATACGATGCTTTGTATGGGTCGCCACCATAAGTATCATCCGGCGTCCCTCCGAATCCTGCGATAAACGATGTGTATGCATCGTTTATATTTGTGTTCGAAGGTACCCTCCATCCTTTGGGACACGGGTCATGGATGGTCTTGGCGCCATCCCCTCCCCAGCTGGCTGTATAAGTGCTCGTATTGAATTTGGTATAAAAGGTTAAAGGATTTTGAATGGTATTATCCAGACTACAACTAGTATCTTTATCCTTACTAATGCCTCCTTCTATCGTTTTTCCTGTACCGTCATATATCGTATTTACTTCACTTTTAGTACCATCTGCCGTACTGAAAAACGGGTCTTTTCTTCGCCCTTGGTAGAGTAATCCGAATGTGCGCACGGCATTGATTAAATTGGTTTGTATTCCGGCACGAGTAGCTCCCAGATTGCGATCCATTATCACGCAGTTATAGAAAGCCCCGGTGGGTTCAATCCACGACCGCCCCCCGTAAGTATGCACTGTTCCCTCATACGTACTTGCTCGTGCATTCTCTATGGCAAAGTCACGCGTATCTGCATCAATCTCTCCTTCCAGCCCTTTAGGTATGTAGTCACTAATCCAGATATGCCAACTCCAAACAATTACATCGCTGCTGTTGTATGCAGCAATCACGGCATTTCCACCATTGGTTACGGGCACTTTTATGTGTACCCGTGCATTGTCTTTATTTTCTATATCCGTCGTGTTTACTAAGTTTTTATGATTGCCGTCATCTATTACATACCCCATTACCAGGTCACCCGATGTACCTGCATCTTTGGCTTGCCATAGTACTTTGACGTGTGAGATTGTCTTGTTGGCAATGATGTTTCCACCCGAAACCAGTGCTGTGTTCCATCCGTCTGTACCTCCTGCTTCATGCTTGTACGGATTAAAGCATATATTCGTACCCGGCTGCATCATGAAGCAATTCGATGTCTCCACGAGGTTCACACTCTTCACCGGAGTCTGGTCCAGTAGCTGGATGCGTCCGTCATTCCGATAGTCGACGGAAGTTACATTCAATGTCCAGTTGTAGTCCGTGTTTTCTCGGAGGTTGAAATCTGTAGATGCTTCGCCGCCCAGGTAGGCGCGGTAGTAGAGGCGTTCTTGCTTGGTTGCGTTATCTACCACCAACTCTACGTAGGAGGCAGCGGTAGGGGCATTCTCTTTGGTGCGGTAATAAGGCGAAGTTGCTTTGGCAGAAGTGCCCCGCACATTGGCGGGAATCCATACGGTTTTTGTTCCGGCATTTAGTTCCGCTTCAGTAGTCAGACGATAAGTGTCTACAAATTCCGAGACGGTAGAAGGGTAGGTAGTGCCCCATTCCGTACTTTCCTCTGTGGGTAGCAGGCGGAAATCGGCAGGAACTTGACAGAGTTTTACCTCTTTCAAGGCATAACCTTGATCTGTAACCTTTTGGCTCACATTCCAGTTCACCGTCAGCTTTGTAGCAAGGCGTTTCAGTAGCAGGCGGGCATCGTGCGCCCCTTCAAGGCTCTGCAGCTTGCCGTCGCTTGTCACTTTGACGTGTGGCAGGTAGAGTACGTAGGGCATTTTGTTTATCTGCTCCAGAGTGGCACCGGACGTAGGGATGGCACTTGTCCCGCTAAAAAGCGTGCTTGCCATTGTCAGCTTTTGTATGGCGGAGAGGTTGCCGGAGATGGCGGGAGTTGTATTACCTTTACCGCGGGCAATGATTACCAACTGGCAGTCTTCCGATGGAGTCAATGTACAATTTAGTTTTGTGCCGATGCCCTGAGGCGTGGAACTCAGGTCATTCGATTTCAGCAGTGCTCCGCTCGTCTTGTCGTATTGCAGCACATAGAGGCCGTACAGCGCATCCGGTTTCAGATCCGGCGGTGTTGTTTCTCCTGTTCCTCTTGTCATTGCGTTGGGCACCAGCTCTGCACAGAAACCGCCGTTCTGGCTTACTTTCCCGCTGCGTGTATCGGTTTTCCCCGAGAGGGTATAGCCGTCATCTTCATCGGCGAAGCCGAAGGATAGTTCCACCTGTACGTCCCCTTTTTCAGGGATAATCGGAGCCGAAGTCTCTAAATAATCTTCGCAGGATGCCGCGCTTGCCCACAGCAAGACGGCAAAAAGCCATTTTCCCATATATGCCCGACTGTAATATTTCATATTGTCCATTCTATTCTTGTTCCTTTTTATTTTACCTTATCTGAAATCCACTTCCTTAGTAATCGTATCCACTTTGTCGAACACCACTACCGCGCCATCCGTAATCGTCACCCGCACGTCGGCGCTGTTTATTCCGCTTATTTCCACGGTTACGGTGTAGTGATATCCCCGCCGTATGTTGTAGTCGTTCATCAGGTTACCGCCCAGGTAGAGGCGATAACGTGCGGCTACTGCGCCAGTCACTGCATCGGTTCCGGCGCTGTTGGCATAGTAGTACAAACCTTCCAGGTCGATGTAGGTGCAATTCGCCAGACTGCCGCCATCCGCCGGTTTGCCGTCAGCCCCCAGCGTAGGGGCTGTACCGTCATTCTTGGGGCCATAGTCGGCAATGTTCTTTTGCTGGAAGGACACGCCACAACCTATGCCGCGAAGATTCTCGGGCATATAAAAATGATAACTACCGCCTTCTGAAAGGCTTCCTGTACTTGTCTCCTTTACGGTACAACTGCCTGTTGCCGTTTCCGGATATACCCCCGAAGCAGCTCCGGCGCGGCTGTCGATGGCCAGTGTGGCGGGCAGTCCGTAAGCCTTGATGGACCTGAGTTCGAACTTGGCGGGATATGCCACCTCGCTCGTCCACTTTACCGTTAGCCAGGCATAAGCAAAGCTCAGTGGGGCAATGACAACCGCCTTTTGGTCATTATCGGACTTTCTTTCATACTCTATATCACCAGATACAAGAAGGTTAGTCTCTGTGGTATAGGAGGAGGAAAAGTCATTCGTGATTTTTTGTAGATCCGCCTTGGCTGCATTCGTGGTTTGACTGAACGTCTTCAGTGCCGAATGGTTGCTTCCGAAGTTACCGATTACACGGAACGTACTGTTAATATTGGTGAAACCATCGGTCTCAACCTGCAGCAATGCTTTGTTTTCACTCCCGTTCTCATTGGTAGCCTGCTTGATAGACGATGCTCCGAAATTTTTGGCAGCTATCATCTTATCGTCCATATCAAATTGTATCACCCACACGTCATTGATACTGATCCCGCCAATATCTCCTGCCCGTGTGCTCACCGATAAGGCCGGCGGCAGTGACAAACGAAAGATAAAATCTCCCTCTGTTGCCGCTTCCGCTTCCTTCTCAGAAGCTTCACAGGAGGCGAGCAGCAACGGAAATAGAAGGCAAGCAACCCATATCCCGTGTAGTTTACTTATATAACTCATATCAATCCGTATTTTTCTCATAATCAATCCGTCTTTTTGTTAGTCTTTTCCCAGCCCTTCTCCTTTGAGGTCCGTGGTGGTCCATTCTTTGATGGCCAGAGTAAGGTCGGTCGGTATGATGGCTCCGTAGAAAGTAAGGCTGAAGTCGAACTGATAGGTCATACCCGGTAGTAACGATTTCTCGATAGAAGCCTTGTAGGTATCTGTCATGGTTTCATCTTCCGTCCCGTTTTTATAGCCTACCGTGAGGTTCACATCAAAGGTCAGTTTCTGAGTACCGTCCACCGGTAGCAGTATGCCTGCAGGATTGCTGACACGCTTGCTGTAAACATCCTGGTCGGCAGTGTTCAGTGTAAAGCTGCTGAAGGTATAGGTGTCATCCGCAGCAGAAGCGGCCGCTTCCCACGCTGTGTTGTTCAGCTTGTAGGTCAGTTCCTTGCGTAGTCCGTTTATCCTGACATAATTCACCACCAGGCTGGTGGGCTGCACAGGCTGTGTTCCGTTTCTGGCGGCTACCGTAGTCACCACCTGCGCGTTCATTCTTGTAAAAGGCCGTGGTAGCGCCACCTTCATCATATTCTGTCCTGTTTGGTCGGGTTGCACCACGATGTTCTCCAGTTTGGTGTACATAAAGTCCTTGCCGTTAATCACGTGCACTTTGTTATCCGCTGTAGCCAGCACGGGTGTTTCCGTGGACGAGTTGTACGAAAGCAAGTACATGTCGTAATTTCCGCGGTACAGCAGCAAGTCTCCCGTAGCCGTCAGGTCATTCTGTACTGTATAGTTCTCGCTTCCCGTGGGTTTGCTGAAGTCCGTAGTCCCTGCAGGATAGGCATATATGCGGAACATTTTGTCCGCGCCCATCGTCTCGTCCGTGCTCACACTTGCACCGGGATCATCGGCCCGGGTCATTGCCTCCCTGAAGAGGTCGAAGGTCAGGCTTACCGGCTCTCCGCTCTCCTCCAGGGAAGGCGGAAGTTCCGTATTGCCCGGGTCACAGCCCGCTATCAGTCCTGCCATTGCCATCAGGGCAACCATCTTGCCGCCCGAAATCCAAGCCTTGTATCTCATCTTATCCATAACTTTCTACTATGCTGAATTAAAAAAAATCCGCTCAATCCGCAGCATCCGCGTCTGAAGAATCATTTATCAAATACCGATTCCCGTATTCTGGTTCGCATCATTCTTCCATCCTTCGATCTTGATGCCTGTCAGGCTTCCGCCCATTTTGTCCACCGTCATTTTATACACGTAATGATAGCCCGCCAGCCACTGCACGCCATCGCCCGGTACGGCGGCGGTCTCGAACACGCGGTCTTCCGCTTCTCCCTCTACACGTACAGATAGCCTGAACGACAGTTTTGTTTCCTTTCCTGTCATGGGGGCCACCAGGCTGCTCACGTTGGGCTGCTCCAGGAGTTCCTTCAGTTCGGTGCTGCCGGTCAGTGTCAGCGATCCCGTAGCCGCAAGACCCGCCAACTGCCCGGTACCGATGTTCATCGTGCCGTTGTTTCCCTGTTGTAGGCGGTTGGTGCTGCTCACTATCTCTACCTTGTTCAAGGTCAGCTTTTCCGTTACAAACTTCGACTTCAGAATGCTGAAGCTGACCTTTGCCAGTGCGTGCTGCATCTCGAAAGATACCGAGCGCTTTCCGGCATGAACCGGCTGTGGCGAAGCATACAGATAGTCGGTCTGCAGGCTTGCCGAGAAGTTGTCGGCTGCCACCTGTACGGGGATGGTGTGATTGCCGGTGCTACTGTTGGTCACGGTGCCGGTGGCGGGGTAGAAGCCATATACAAAGTCCGGTGTTGCAGTATTCTCAACCGTTATTTTAGGAGGTGCGGTGCAGCTCCACGTACCGCTTTTCAGTTCAAAGGTGGATTGGGCGTTTTCTGCCAATGCGGTGTGGCCGTTATCCGTTACGTACACGCCGATTTTCGTTATTGCGGTGGCTCCCAGGCTGGCACGGGTATTGCGCGCATCGCCATCTTCCGCCATGCTCACCGATTGCAGCCTCAGTGCATTGTCCTGCGGTTCCGCAGTCAGGGATTCTTCCCCGCATGCGGCCAGCAGGGCTGCCGCGCAGACCATTGTCAATACATGTTTTATCTTCATCTTCTGTTCTTGTTTTTATGTTGCCGATCCTATGTCCGTCGGCTCTCCTGTCGATATAAACTCTTTCACCGTCACGCTCGAAAGAATCAGCTCGGTGGTAGTGGTGAAGGTATACTGGTATTCGTAACCGGCCTGGAAGGTAATGGGCGGATCTCCTTTTCCTTTATCCGTATAGGTTTTTGTTTCGGTTTGGTCTGCCACCGTGGTGGTTACACTTATTGTATAGGGGAAGCTTGCAGTGGGTGTGATGAGGTTGATAATCCCCGTATAGGTATGCCGTCGGAGCTCATTGTCGGTGCAGAGCAGTTTCAGCTCACCTGTCTTACCGGTTTCGGTGCATACGTTGCTGCCTGTAACCGTGGCGCTTACTGCCTTATTGTCTGCCTCGTATCTCACGATGATCGTGATCCTGGCTGCTGCCGGGGCAAATGTGAAGTCCACACGGTTGGCAGTGGCAGTGGCGGTAGCGGTCAGTTGGTTGCTTTTCCAGAAGCTGCCATAGCTGGTCTGATCGGACAGGATGGCGCTGAACTCCGTAGGGTAGGAGGCAAAGAACTCTTCCTTGCCTGTGGTTGTGAGCTGGCTGTTTTCCACATTGGGCGCCCAGCCGTTGTCTTTCTTAATGTATGTGATGGCAGTAGATTCCTCTGCCGTACTCTTGCGGATCTTAATCAGATCTCCGTTTTTAAACCTGTCCTTCTTGTCATAGTTCGATGCGTCGATGGTGGTGGCACGGGTATGCGTCCCTGCAATCTTTGCCGACACTTCCAGCGGAAGGGCGGGCAGGGAGCCGGCGCGGTCGCAGCAGGTAAGGGACAGCAGTACGGGTAGGACTGCCATAGCTGCCATGGCTTTCGCCTTTCTTTTAACTTGTATCATCATTGGGCAATACGTTTTGTTTTAGTTGTCAAATCCGCCCGTGTGCCGTTCTATCACCGTCCAGGGCTTTATCTCGCTGCCTACGGGCACCAGTACGTCGTTCTGCAGGGTCAGCGTGTAGATGTAGTTGTTGTTTTCCGCTACGGTGGCAAGGGTCAGCCGTGCCTGGTAGGTTACGTTGTATGCATCCGTTATGCTGATGTCTATCTTGCTTTCCCCGCTGCGTGGGCTGATAACGGCACACCAGGTATATACCGTCGGTTCCGGTTGCAGCAGGATGATGCTCTCTTCCTCGCTTCCGGCGGTGCGCAGTCCCCGGCCTTTCACTTCCATGCGGCTGAAGGCGGGTAGTGACTGGCTTTTAGCTGTAAAGTTCAGTGTCAGCCGGGCATGCTTGTGCTTGAAGGCGTTGTTGTCCGTAAAGTGTATTTCGGCGGTCGATACAGGGACTTCGGGCGTGATCAGCAGGTTCGACCTGAGGAAGGCGGCTTCCGTGGATTGGTTTTGCGCGATTTCCGTATAGGTCACCGGAAACTCTGCGCGGCAAGTGGTGGCGGGCAGGAAGCCCAGGCCTGTGCTACCGCTCTCCACTACCCAGTTTTCGGTGTTGTCCAGCGTGTAACCGGCGGAGGCTAGCGGGGTGTTGTTGCGGGTGCATATTACGTTGATCTTGTCATTGGGCAGGAAGGCGATGCGGTCGTAAGTATTGGAGGCGGGCAGAGTGCCCGGATCCACGCGTGTGGCGGGTGCCGCTTGCTTTTCGCCTTCAATCTCGGCAAAGACGACGAGTTTCTTGCCCAGTAGGGGCGGCATGTCGGTATTGCCCTGGCTTTTGTCATCCCATCCTGCAATGTCCACACTCTTGAAGGTGAGGTCGTTCTTGTCCAGCATCAAGTGGTAGGTGTACCGCTTTCCTTTCTCCCAGGCTTGGGCAAACCAGGTGCTGGTGGTGGCGGTGAGGGTACGGTCGTAGGTGGTATTTCCCTTTCCTCCCAGTACCATGCTCAAGGTGACATTTCCGGTATGGCCGCTGTTGGGAGCCACCAGTCCGTAGGCTACGGCTGCGGGGCTGCCTGTGCTGCCGGGCAGTTGTGAGGTGTTGGTGTTAGCGGCGAAGGTCAGGGTGGTGGCGGAAGAAAGGCTCGCCAGGATACCGTCATTCAGCTGCATCGTTCCTGTGCCTGCAAGGAAGGAGCCGCCACTGAGGGTGATGCTTTTCACGAAGTCGTACTGATCATCGGGCAGGCGGCTTGCCTTGTACTCGATGGTGAAGACAACTTGGGCCAGGGCATGCTGCAGGTAGATGGTGGGGTTGTTGGCGGTGCTGCTCACTTTGATGGCGTCGGCGTTGCCGGCAGTTCCGTTTGCAGCTCCGTACATATAGTCCGTTTGCGAGCAATCGGTAGTGCTTGTGCCGTCGAAGCTTTGAGAGGCGGAGACTTCGATGGGGACGGTGCGGGTACTGCCGGCGGTCTCTGTTTTCAGACCGTTTTCATTATTACCGCTTACGGGATACCATGCATAGAGGCGTGCCGTCCTGCTTTGCAGGTTCACCGGACGGGAGGCGGTCCAGGTGTCGGTGCTACTTCCGGTTCGGCTGAGCTTGAAGATGGCGGAAGAGATCTTCTCGTCGGCATAAGGGCTGTAACCGTCTGCTGCTGTCAGGAAGACACCGATATGGTCAGCTTCTCCCGTGGCCGTTCCCGTCGTGTTGACAATGGAGCGGCTTGCGGGGACGGCACCGCCGGTACTCACCGATACCACCAGCGGCACGGAGGCTTCCTGAGCGTCCGAGTATTCTTCGGAGGAGCAGCCGCAGACAAGGCAAGCAGCACAGGCAGCAAAAAGAATATGAAGGGAGAGAATACGGATCATAAATGCAATGTTAGGATGATTATTTAATCTCTAAAGTTCCTCCGGCAACTTCTTGCCAGGCAGCGACTTCCACTTTCTGAATGGCAAGTCCCGTTCCGCTTAGATTTATCGTATAGAGATTGTTTTTACCAGCCAGCCATTTGCCTTCGTTATCGGAAGGTGCGGTCAGCTTTACACTGTAGTCGGCATTGTCAATCGTAAAGGTGGCTTCTATTTTGTCACTCCCGATAGAAGCTGTGGTAGGTAATACCAGAATGCTGAACTTCTTGGCATCATTGGCAGCCGTCGGCAAGGTATAACTGTTTTGAATGGTGCGTGTATAAGTTGCATCCTGGGCGGCACCGGTAGTGATGTTACCGGTAGTAATCTCCATCATCGGGTTTGTTCCTTTGTCCAGGGTAGTACCCGAACTGTTTATATCTTTCATTACTATTTTTGTCAATACACCACTTCCCTTATAGGTATCACCCTTGCAGACGCGGAAACTGACCATGGACAATGCATGGTTCATAGATAATGTCACTCCATTAGATTGATTCGATTTGTTAGTCACGCTTCCCACTGAGGTAGCCCACATGCAATCTACCTCTCCATCGGCAGAGGCAATAGCTGTACTGCTTTGTCCGGCATTATCGACGGCGGTAATAGTTGTGGCTTCCGTTCCCTCCAGCAAGGTAACCGGGATCTTTAAATTAGCATCATATCTAGTATCAGTCGGGTAATATGCATATATCGTAGCAGCTTCATTGGTCAGATAAATCTTCTCAGTATTATTGTTTGTCCATGTGCCGCTACTCTGCGTATATATCGCGTAGTTATTACTCTTTTCGGCAGTATAGTCTGTTCCTGTAGCATATACCGCTACACTCTGCATCTTGTTATTGTTCTGTGTGCCGCCTTCTATAGCGCTGCGCGTTACCGCCACGACAGGGGCAATCTGCAATTCCACCGGTTCATTGTTTTCCGCCTCCTGTTCGCATCCCATAGCCAGCATCATACAAGGCAGTGCCAGGGATAAATGCCACAAATTGTTACTCAATCTTTTCATCATTACGTGTGTTTTTTATCTGTTTATTATAAGTTAATTCTATTATTGCTTTCAGTCTCTGTCTCCTATTCCCAGATCCCCTGCATCTACCAGTTCCCACGGTTCCACTGTGATGGAGGTGATGGAAAGGGCATAATCGGAGAGGGTCAGAGTTACAACATGCGACATGCCTGCCTTCAGTATATCCGAAGGCTGGGTGTTGCCGTATGTAATTCTCACATTATTATAGGCTCCTGTGGAAGTCTCTACGGTCAGTGTATATTCAGTTCCTGCATTTCCACTCAGTGGCGGTAACATCAGGTTGCCCAACTCTACGGGGGTAGTGCTCGCAACTTCATTGCTACTCTCCGCAGGCGTCAGCGACAAACCGGCTGTACCGCTGGAAGGCGTATTGAACGACGGTTCGCCCGTTGCCAATGGAATTATTGCTTGCGTCTTGGCCTCGTTTACAGTTACTTTTCGGATTGTCACCGGCAAACCTTCGCTTTTCTTCTTGCATGCCTTGAAGCGTATTCGGGTCAGCAAGTGGTTGAATGTGAGCGGCTTGTCTTTCTGCGACAGTGTATTGCCGTAAAAGCGTTCTCCGTCCCATTTGCACCCTCGTAACTCGCTTACATATAGCAGGTCTTCCTGCCCGGTCAGGTCGTAAGTCGCGGCACCGTCCGCAGGCACAGTCACCGGAGCCCAGGCTACCAGATATAGATAATCGCCATAAAGGGGATAAACGGGAGCGGCTTTGCCGCCCTCCGTATTCCATGTAATAGTTCCCGATTGATCCACATCTGCCGTCCAGATTCCTTCCTTTTCTCCGGTCAGCGAGGCGTACTGCCCGCTTTCGGAGGCAAAGGCAACGGAAGCCTTAAATGCTTCTTTCGGCTCGGTGCGGGTCAGGGCGGCGGTGCCTTCGAGTGCACCTCCCCGGGCGAAAAGCTGCACGGGTACGGCTTCCTCCACCGGATACACCTCGCCGCTGTCGCTGTCGCTGTCCGTGCACCCCGCTGCAATCCCCGCAATCCCTGCAAAGGCCAGTAACCGGTAAACCTGCAAAAGCGTCTTTAGTTTCCGTCTCATCATCATGATGCAAATTCAGGCGGGTTAGTCTAAATCGGCAGAACCTGGGGCTCCTTGCTCCCACGGGGTTACAGTAGCCGTAGCTGTAACGCTTGTTGCATCCGAAGCTGTTTCCGGTTCCTTCACGTCCAGGGTAATTAGGTGCGCTTTGGCTGTTTCGGTAATCAAATCTCCGTCACCGTTCTTAATGGTTACATTGGTAAAGGGCAGGTCCGCATCGCCTACGGTCACTGTTACATCTACCTTTACAGTGCTGCCGCCTTTAATCATTACCGGTGTTCCTACGGCGGTGGCAGATTCATTCAGAGCCGGGTTCGCAATGCCCGGAACGCTTAACGCAGCCGCCGCGTCGGTCCAGGAGACAGTACCGTCTGCTGCATCTACGGTTTGGGGAAGTTGGGCATTCTGGATGGAAATGCTCTTCAGGGATACGCTCTTTCCCTTCCATTCACCGGTACCGGCGGACGAGGTGTATTTCACCGCGAAGTTCAACTGCGTGGTGAGGTGGTTGAATGCCAGGTTGATGGAGTTTGCCGGAGAGTTTTCGCTGCCCGCATCCACGGCTTCGGCATACATCACGTCCTGTTGTCCGTCTATCGTTTTCATGGTTACGATTGTACCGCTGGCTGCCAGATTACCGTCGGGAGCTACGGCTACCAGATGAGACTTGGTGCTGGAAGCTGGGTCAGCGTGTGCATAATAAAGTGTCGGGTTCAAGGCCACCGTAGCATCTGTTCCTGCCTTGAAGGAGGCTGTGGATACATTGGCACGGTCGTTCAATGTTCCGCTTTGGATGTCATTTTTGTACGTGGGAGTGAAGCCCGTCCAGTCGGCTGTATTTCCGTCGCACATCAGTACTGTGGCTGTCACGTCGCTTCCTTCTATTACTGCCGCACGTGTTGTTCCCTGCACGCTGTGTCCTATCCGGATTGCTTTTGCGTTAACCGGTACTTCCGGTGTACCCATGTTTTCACTTTCACTGCATCCGGCTGCCAGAAGCGCCAGAACTGCTAAACCAATTCTTGTTTTCATTTTTACGTTTGTTTTAATTAATATGATTAATATTGATATGATTAATTTCTTATTTAAGTTTCGCAAGTTTATATGGAGGCTGT